>PLXO01000358.1 GCA_003151425.1 Acetobacteraceae bacterium | reverse complement strand
CCGGCATGATCGGTCACATCCAGCACCTTGGTGATGCCCGGGGCCACCCGCCGGATTTCCGTTGCCACCCCTTGTTTCAGGGTCACGTCCGCCATGCCACATCCCTGGCATCCCCCTTCGAGCCGGATATAGACCGTATCGTCCTGGACATCGACCAGGGAAATATGCCCACCGTGGGCGGCCACGGCCGGGTTGACCTGCTCTTCCAAGAGATCCTGGATGGCCTTGCCCTCTGGCGTTTCCAAGCCCGGCCTGGGCAATGCGTCGCGGTGATCCTTGACCGCCTCGACTTCCGGCACGTAGTGGCGAAGCATGTTCTCGATACCATTCATGAGGCCCGACGCGGACCCGTGGAATTCCAAGTAGACCACTCCATCCTTGAAGCCGCGGAAAGTGACGTCGCCACCGTCCTGGGTCGCCGCTGGCCGGATGCGGGTATCGATCAGGTCTTTGATTTGCGCTCCGATGGGGTCTTCACCACCCGATTCCGCGGGGTCCGTCGCCGCGGCGGTTCCCGTGATCACGGGTTGTCCCGATAGGAAGTGCTTCATGATGGTGCCCAAGATCCGCGTTTTCATGATGTCCCAGTCCTTGTCGTCCGATTTGGTGACGGTGATGAAATCGGAGCCCAAAAAAACACGAGTAATCCCCTCGACGCCGAATAGGGTGGTGGCCAATGGCGAACGCCGGGCGTCGTTGGCATCCGTGAAATCGGCGGTTCCCTTTTCCATGACCGGGCAACCGGGCAGGAATTTCAGTCTCGCCGGATAGGGCGTGGTTTCCGTTTCAATGAACATAGCCAACCTTTTCTTTCTCTTTGCCGTGTCACCGGATGCCGCCGGCGCTGCGGCGCGAGACGATTCTCAATTGGGTCGAGACCGGGGCTTGCGTCGAATGAAGGTCCATGCGTGTTTAACCGCTTTCCCATCGCGGTGCGAGTGGGTCCCCGGCGCCCCTTGCCGGACCAGTGGCGGCTTGCGCATCACGACGTGCCCCGACCGATCGAAGTGCTCGCCCAGCCGCTCGGCGACCACGGTTGCCCAGAGGGTCAGGATCGGGGCGCGGTTGACGCGGATCGGGGAAGGGGCGGGGGCCATGGCGGGGGAGCGTGTCGCTTGGCGCGCGGGGCGGGAACTTGCCCCGGGGAGCGGCGGTACCGCGCCCGGGCGGTCCGGCTACCGCCACTATGGGTGGATTCCGGACTCTCAGAAACCCGGCCGCTTCAGCGGGATCAGCGAGGCTTGAAGGCTGCCGCTCTTCCGTAATTCAAGACCTTCGGGAATTGCATAAGTCCGGTACGGCTAAGGACCAACCGTGGGATGGTGGCCGATGAATGATTGGACTAGGCTGATGTTGGTTCCATCGTCGCAGAGAGGTAAAAAATGGCTGCGCAACCCAAATGGCGATTGACCGGCGATTATTTCGAGAACTGCAACTGCGACGTGGTGTGTCCGTGCCTTGTCTCGCCTGCGGCACCGCTGACGGCGCGGCCGAGCCAGGGCGTGTGCGACGTGGCTTTGGTCTTTCACATCGACAAAGGCAGTTACGGCCAGGTTTCGCTCGACGGACTTAATGTTGCAGTGGTCGGGCATACGCCGGGACCCATGGCGGACGGCAACTGGACGCTTGCTGCCTATATCGACGAGCGGGCGGACGACGAACAGACCGCGGCGCTTGGTGCCATCTTCGGCGGTGCCGAGGGCGGCCCCATGGCGGCCTTCGCGCCGTTGGTCGGTACGCATCTCGGCGCAAAGAAGGTGGCGATCAAATACGCCATCAACGGCATCAGCCGTTCGGCGGAAATCCCCGGCATCATGCACATGGCGGTGGAGCCGTTGCCGAGCATGCACCCGGGCGGCGAGATTTGGGGCGCGATGGGCCATCCGGTCGCGCCGGACAAGCTCGCGTTCGGCGTCGGCAGCAAGGGCAGCACCTTCGCGGACCACGGCATGCGGTGGGACAATTCCGGCAAGAATGGCCACTACGCGCCGATCAACTGGTCGAATTAGCGGAGCGCCGGTCTCCGCTCGCTGCTTCCTCGACCCTTGCCGCGGCGCCGGCCTGCAGTCGTGGGGAGAAGCTGCCATGGAACGCACCCAGACCAATCGGCTCTTGGTGCAACGCAACGTCATCCTGGGCCTGCTCCTGGCACTGGCGGCGGCTGCCTGGGCGCTCCTCACATGGCAGGGTGCGGGCGCCGAAGCGGATATGGCGATGGCCGCGCCGACCATGGGCATGCACGCCCCGCTATTCCTCGCAGTCTGGGTGGTCATGATGGTGGCCATGATGTTTCCGACCGCCGCACCCATGATCCTCATCTTCCATCAGGTGCAGGCAGGCAAGCGTCGGCGCGGTGAGGCCTTCGTTGCAACCTGGGTGTTCGTGGCGGCCTACATGCTGGTGTGGACGCTGTCGGGGGTTGCCGCCTATGCGGGTGCCGCCGCAGCCGAGGCGATCGCCACGCGCGCCGCGCTATCCCCGGCCACCGCAGCGCGGGTCGGAGGCGCGGTCCTCGTCGCGGCGGGCCTCTATCAGCTCACGCCGTTCAAGGACCTGTGCCTGTCGAAGTGCCGGACGCCGATCAGCTTCATTATGACCGCGTGGCGCGACGGGGTGGCGGGCGCGCTGCGCATGGGATTGCTGCACGGCGCCTATTGCCTCGGCTGCTGCTGGCTCCTGTTCGTCATCCTGTTCCCGCTCGGTCTCATGAATATCGCCGCCATGGCGGTGGTCACGCTTGTCATCTTCGCCGAGAAGACTCTGCCCTGGGGACGCCCGGTTGCCCGTGCCACGGCGATTGCGCTCGTGGCCTATGGTGCGGTGGTGCTGGTTGCACCGCAAGTCCTGCCCACCTTCATAGCGGGCGGCGGCATGGCCATGACCGCCCCGGCCGCACCGATGAACATGCAGACCATGCCGATGCCCGGGAGCGCCACCACGCCGGCCAGGCAGTGAGAGGCGGAAGCTAGTACACCTCGCCGGATATGACGACTCGTTTCCGCTCGACCATGAAGGCCGCACGCTTGTCGCACGACACATCCCAAAGGGGTTCAAATCTCCGGCGAGGTGTACTAGGTTCGGCACGCAAATCAACGGCACATGACTGCGATCCAGGTAAGCCCGCCGGCCAATCTTCCGCCGGCCAGGAGTGCCCCCCGGGAGTGTCTCAGTATGAATGTCCGCAGTGGGTGGAAAGCGGTCATTCGGCGATGCTGGACCGATGACGGACCTACGCCACTGTCGTTTGGCTGGTGCCGTGTCGTTCACCGCGCCGCACGACGGCCTGTTTGAGACCAGTGCCAGAATTGTTTGTGACAATCGGTCAGTTATCTTCCAGATGGCGGAGACCGCGGTGCCGTGCGCATTGTTCCAGCAAATCCTGACCGCCATCGCGGCGCTCCGGCTGTTGCCGCCGGCCCGAAGTTGAGGATCGGCGCCAGACTGGGCCTATCGGGCTATCAGCAGGAGACGTGCGTCCCCGATGCAGGCTTCCGAGACCAGACTCTCGCCCACACAGCGATCGTCGGCCAATCGGCAAGGCTCCAGGCGTCCAGCCGTTGCAGAATACTCATATTGGTGGCTATCCCGCCCTCGCGGCGCCGGCATTGGCCGTTCATCGGGGGAATCCCGGATCAGGGAGATGCGCCGTGGCCTGCTGGTACGAAGCACTTACGTCCAGTTCCCGCAAATTGGCCTTGACCTGTGATTTGCTCCTATTGGCCGTCGGCCAGGCCTGGTCGGCGGGAACGCCCAGTGCTCCGCAGATCAAGCAGGCCAGTGTCAACGGCGTTACGCTCTTCTATGAGGAACAGGGGGATGGCGCACCAGTGGTTTTCGTTCACGGTTGCTGCACGGACTACCGGGCCTGGGATGCGCAACGCCAGGCAATCGCGCCGCATTATCGCTTCATCGGTCTCAACTTGCGTGATCACGGGACAGCCCCATGGCCCGACGATGGATCAAAATACTCGCATCAGACGCACGCGGACGATATTGCCGCTTTCGTTCGCGGTTTGAACGCCGGTCACCGATCAAGTGCAACCCTGATCCGTCCTCCATGGCCGCGCAAGGGCGCAATACGGTGAACACGCTTCGGTGACGAACTATCCGAATTCCTCCAGCGAGAATGCCCGTCTGTGTCTCTCGGGCGATCCGTCTTGCGCATCATAGGACCGCTTTGGGTCGCGGACGGCTGAGCCAGGCGACCCAGTCCGGATCACGGTTGAGGCACTTCATGATCGTCTGGCCGACCTCGTTCACGGTTGTGACGGCCGCGCTCAACTCCTGCCCCATGGTGAGCTGCACGCGCGTGCTCGCGGTCAGGAAGGCGAGGTTGCTCTTGCGCCCGACCCAGCCGACGAGCTTGCGACCGATGAGCATGACCGCGCAATAGTCGCCGCCGCCCTGGCATCGAAAACCGTGTTGCGATACTTGTCGATCGCGACGGCCGCGCGGATGCACAGAGACGGGGCCATGAGAGGCCACTGCGGGGGCCACGGGGAAGCGAGGGTCTATGGCGACATCGTACGACGCGATCGTTATCGGGGGCGGCCATAACGGGTTGACCGCGTCCGCCTATCTCGGCAAGGCCGGGATCAAGACGCTGGTCCTCGAGCGCCGGCACGTCGTCGGCGGCGCTGCCGTCTCGGAGGAGTTCCACCCCGGCTACCGCAACTCGATCGCCTCCTACTCGCTCGGCCTCATGCGATCCGAGGTGATCCGCGACCTTGACCTCAAGCGCTACGGGCTCGAGGCGATCCCCTACCGCGGCGCGCTCGAGCTGCTGAGCGACGGGCGTGCCGTCCTCTTCACTGGCGACGAGGCGCACGACCAGGCGGTGGTCGGGCGCTTCTCCAACCGCGACTACCAGGCGATCAAGGAGCTGCGCGCGCGGTTCCTGCGCATTGGCGACATCGTGCGCGATCAGTATCTGCGCGAGCCGCCCGACCTCGCCGGCGGGCTCGACACGCTGCTTGGCATGCTGCGCATCGGCGGCAAACTGCACAAGCTCAGCGCCGAAGACCGCCATTTCCTCGTCAAGATGTTCACCTCGAGCGCCTACGACCTGGTGACCCGCTGGTTCGAGAGCGACACGATCCGCCAGATCTATGCCGTGCATTGCGTCGGCAGCAATTTCGCCAGCCTGCACGGGCCGGGCTCGGCGGTGCCGTTCTTCATGAACGTGCTCGGCGAGCTCGACGGCGTGCGCAACAAATGGGGCATCGCCCGCGGCGGCATGGGCTCGGTCAGCCAGGCGATGGCGGCGGCGGCGCGCGCCCACGGCGTCGAGATCCGCACCTCGGCGCCGATCGAGCGAGTGCTGGTGACGTCCGGCAAAGCGACGGGCGTCCGCCTCGAGAGTGGCGAGGAGATCCGCGCCCGCGTCGTCCTCGCCAACACCGACCCGAAGCGCACCTTCCTGCAGCTCGTCGGGCGCGAGCATCTCGACCCCGAGTTCGCTGCCGACATCGAGGGGTTCCGCATGGGAACCGCCTCGCTGCGCATGAACCTCGCGCTCAACGCCGCGCCGGAGTTTGCCGCGCTCGACGGCGCCGAGGCGGAGGTCGCGCGCGGCGCGATCATCCACATGCTGCCCGACATCGCGACGGTCGAGCGCAACTACGCGCTGGCGCGCCAGGGCGAGATGTCGGACGAGCCCTATGTCACGATCCAGATCGCTTCGGCGCTGGACGACAGCCTGGCGCCCAAGGACCATCATGTCATGGCGCTGCTCTGCAAGTACTACCCCTACCAGCTCGCCGGCGGGCAGAGCTGGGACGACGTAAAGGACGCGGTCGCCGACCGCATCATCGCCAAGGCGGAACGGCACTTCCCGAACCTGCGCCGCATCATCGTCGGGCGGCAGGTGCTGTCGCCGCTGGATCTGGAACGGATCTTCGGCCTGACCGAGGGCGACGTCTTCCAGGGCCGCCACGAGCTCGACCAGATCTTCAGCCTGCGCCCGCACCCCAAGGCAGCGCGCTACCGCACGCCGATCGCCGGGCTCTATCTCTGCGGCGCGGGCGCCCATCCGGGCGGCGGCGTGACCGGAGCGCCCGGGCACAACGCGGCGAAACGCGTCCTGAAAGATCTGCGTCGATTGCTGTAGCGTGACAAAAAACGGACGGAGAGCATCATGTCGAGGAACCAGAGCGACGGCGGCCCCAGCATCCTGACGCGCCGTGCCTTCAACACCGCGACGCTGGTTGGTGGCCTGGCGATGGCGACCGGCGGCGCCGCGCTGATCGGCGCGCCGAAACCGGCGCGCGCCGCGCCGACCAGGGGCGGGCTGCTGCGCTTGGCGACGCATTCGCAGAGCACCAACGATACGTTCGATCCCGCGAAATACATCTACGGCAACGACTATATCCGCGGCACAAGCGTCTACAACTCGCTGACCCGTCTCGACGAGAAAGGCCTGGCCACTCCCGAGCTCGCCGAATCCTTCGAGGCGAACGATACGGCGACGCACTGGGTCTTCAAGATCCGCAAGGGCGTGACTTATTCCGACGGCGCGCCGCTCACCATGGACGACATCATCTTCTCGATCATGCGCCACAAGGACGCAAAGCTCGGCTCGAGCGCCAAACCCTTGGTCGCCAACATCAAGGAGGTCAAGGCCGACGGTCCCAGCACGATCATCATCGAGCTGAACGCGCCCGACGTCGACCTGCCGATCATGATCGGCACGTTCCAGTTCATGGTCGTCAAGAACGGCACCACCGACTTCTCCAAGCCGGTCGGCACCGGGCCCTTCACCGTCAAGGAGTTCAAGCCCGGCGTCGGCACTTCGTTCAAGCGCAACCCGAGCTACTGGAAGAACGGCCAGCCCTACGTGGACGAGATCGAGATGTTCCACGTGCTCGACGCGGTGGCGCGCGCCAACGCGCTGCTTTCGGGCGATGCGCACATGGTGACCGAGCTCAAGGGCACGGCGATAGAGCAGGTCGGCTCGTCGGACAATTTCGCTGTCTTTACGACGCCGTGTCCGCGCTACACCGCAATCCAGGCGGCGGTTGACCGGGCGCCGTCGAACAATCCCGATCTCGGCCTCACGCTCTCCTACCTGATCGACCGCAAGCGGCTGCTCGACACCGTGCTCAAGGGCCAGGGCGTCATCGGCAACGACCACCCGATCATGGCGACGAGCCCGCTCTGCGACAACAACCTGCCGCAGCGCGCGCTCGACTACGACAAGGCGAAGTTCCATTTCGCCAAGTCCGGCTTCGGCACCTCGACGCTCGAGATCCATGTCAGCGACGCAGCGCCGTTCAGCGTCGATATCGGCCAGCTGCTGCAACGCGAGGCGACGCGCATCGGCCTCACCATCGAACTGAAGCGCGATCCCGCCGACAGCTACTGGAACGCGGTCGCCGGCCAACGCCCTTACACCTCGATCACCTTCAACCCGCGGCCGACCTACAACATGCTGCTCAACCTCGCCTACAAGGCGGGCGCGGCATGGAACTTCTCGCACATCAACGACCCCGCGCTCGACAAACTGATCGACGACGCGCGGTCGACGAAAGACCAGACGCAACGGTTGCACATCTACAGCCAAATCCAGAAGTCGATCCAGGATTCGGGGAGTATCACCCTGCCGTGCTTCATGAGCTACGTCGACGGCATCTCGAAGAAGGTCAAGGGGCTGGTGCCGGTGCCGGTCGGCAATCTCTCTGGCTTCAACTTTTCCGACAGCGTCTGGCTCGAGAGCTGAGGAGCGATGCCGGCGCGGCACCAGCCGCGCCGGCTGCCGCGAGGAGCCTGACGATCGATCCTCAACCCATGACGCAGCGAGCGTGACGGCGCACCCGATGCTGCGGTTCGGCATCCGGCGGCTGGCAGTCGCGCTGATGATCCTCCTTGCCGTCTCGCTGCTGATCTTCATCGGCTGCGAGATCCTGCCGGGCGACGTGGCGCAGGTCGCGCTCGGCCAGTTCGCAACGCCGGAAGCCGTGCGCGCGCTGCACGTGCAGTTCGGCCTCGATCGCCCGGCGGCCTGGCGCTATCTCGACTGGCTCTTCGGTATCCTGCGCGGCGACTGGGGCGTGTCGATCACGACCAGGACGCCGGTGTCGCGGCTGCTCGCCGAGCGCCTCGCCAATACCGCGACGCTCGCCGGCATCACGACGCTCATCGCGGTGCCGCTGGCGCTGGCGCTCGGCCTGCTCATGGCCTTGCGCGCCGGCGGGCGCTTCGACCGCGTCGCCTCGATCGTCGTCCTCGCACTCTCGGCGACGCCGGAGTTCCTCATCGGCACGCTCGCCGTGCTGATGTTCTCGGTGACGTTCAAGTGGCTGCCGGCCGTGGCCCATGTCTCGACCGGCGGCAGCTTCGGCCAGCTCGTCCGCGCCCTTCTTCTGCCGGTCGGCACGCTGACCATCGTCATCGCGGCGCAGATCGCCCGCATGACTCGCGCCACCATCGTCAATCTGCTCGATTTGCCGTTCATCGAGATGGCGACGCTGAAGGGCGTGTCGCGCCTGCGCATCGTGCTGGTGCATGCGCTGATCAACGTTGTTGGCCCGGTCGCCAATGTCGTCGCGCTCAACATCGCCTATCTGGTCAGCGGCGTCGTCGTGGTCGAGACCATTTTCGCCTTTCCCGGCGTCGCCCGACTGATGGTCGACGCGGTGCAGGCGCGCGACCTACCGGTCGTCCAGGCCTGCGCCATGGTGTTCTGCTTTGTCTACGTCATCCTGATCCTTGCCGCCGACCTCCTCGCGGTGCTGTTCAATCCGCGGCGCAGGCGCCACGCTCGTGCCGGCGGAGCCGGCGCATGAGCGCGGGGAGCGACGCGCTGGCTGCGCCGCAGCGCCCAGCCCGGCACATCCTGCTCTGGGCTTCCGCTGCGATCATCGTCCTGTGGGCGGTGGTCGCGGTCTTCGCGCCCGTGCTGATGCCGCACGACCCGACCGACTTCGTCTCCGACGACGCATTCAGCGCGCCCGGCCGCATCGCTTGGCTGGGCACCGACTATCTCGGCCGCGACCTGCTGTCGCGAGTGATCGGCGGCGCGCAGATCACGCTCCTCATGGCCTTCCTGGCGACGCTTCTGGCGCATCTCCTCGGCGGCACCCTCGGCATGCTGGCGGCGATCCGCGGCGGCTTCGTCGACGCCGTCCTGAGCCGCGCCGTCGATATCGTGCTATCGCTGCCCAAGATCATCGTCGGCCTTGTCGTCGTCGCCGCGATCGGCTCGTCGATGGCGGTCCTCGTCGCCATCGCCGGGGTCGTCTACGCCGCCGGCGTCTTCCGCATCGCGCGGGCGCTTGCCGCGGACATCGCGGTGCTCGACTTCGTGCGCGCCGCGCAGGCCCGCGGCGAGGGGCCGCTCTGGCTGCTGTTCGGCGAGATCCTGCCCAACATCATCATGCCGCTCGCCGCCGATTTCGCCATCCGCATGAGCTTCGCCATCCTGTTCATGAGCACCCTCAGCTTCATCGGGCTCGGCGTGCAGCCGCCGCGAGCCGACTGGGGCGGCCTCGTGCGCGAGAACCTATCGGGGCTGTCCGTCGGCTCATGGGCGCCGATCTTGCCGGCGCTCGCCATCGCCTCGGTGGCGATCGCCCTCAACCTCCTCGTCGATGCGATCGGCGACCGCCGCCAAGCGGTGCGAGCGCGCGATGAGTGATACGCCGGTCCTCGCGCCGGTCCTCGCGATCAACCGGCTGATCGTCGCGCCGCAAGCCGGTGGCGCGCCGGTCGTCGACGGCATCTCGCTCGCCGTGTCGAAGGGCGAGGTGCTGGCGCTCATCGGCGAATCCGGCTCGGGCAAGACGACGCTGGCACTCGCCGCGCTCGGCCATGTCCGGCCGGGCCTCGCCGTGCGCAGCGGCCGCGTCCGGCTCGGCGCGACCGAACTACTGGGCGCCGGCGAGGCGGTGCTGCGCGACTTGCGCGGCCGCCGCGCGACCTATGTCGCGCAGAGCGCCGCCGCCGCGTTCAACCCGGCGCTACGCCTCGACTTCCAGGTGACCGAGCCTTCGCGCGTCCACTGCCTGCGCCCTCTCGCCGAGGCGGTCGCACGCGCACACGACCTGTACCGCCGGCTCGATCTGCCGGATCCCCGGCATATCGGCGAGCGCTTCCCGCACGAGGTCTCCGGCGGACAGCTGCAACGCTTCATGGTGGCGATGGGGCTGATCGAGGGGCCGGAGCTGGTGGTCTGCGACGAGCCGACCAGCGCGCTCGACGTGACCACCCAGGTCGAGGTGCTGAAGGCCTTCAAGGCGGTGATCCGCGACGGCAACACCGCCGGACTCTTCGTCAGCCACGACCTCGCCGTGGTGGCGCAGATGGCCGATCGCATCATCGTCCTCCGCCACGGCAGGCTGGTCGAGCAGGGCACCACCGAGGAGATCCTGGCGACGCCCCGCGAGGCCTATACGAAGGAGCTCGTCGCGGCCTGCCGGCGCTGGGACAAGCGCAGCATGCGGCCGACGCGCACCCTTGTGCTCGCCAGCGCGCCGGTGCGCCTTGAGGTTGCCGGCATCGTCGCCGGCTTCGGTCCGCGCGATCCGAAGACCGGACGACCGAGCATCCTTGCCGTCGACGACGTCGCGCTGCGGGTGGCGCCGCGCGAGGTCGTCGCCGTCATCGGCGAGTCCGGCTCGGGCAAGAGCACGCTCGCCCAGGTCATCGCCGGGTTGCATCCGCCGAGCGAAGGCGAGATCCGCCTCGCCGGCCAGGTGCTCGCCCCATCGGTCGCCCGCCGCAGCCTCGACGAGCGCCGGCGCATCCAGATCGTCTTCCAGATGGCCGACACCGCGCTCAACCCGCGGCATAGCGTCGGGCGCATCCTCGGGCGCGTCCTCGCCTTCTTCGGCCGAGTGCCCCGCACCCAGCGCCAGCAGCGCATCGCCGAATTGCTCGAGATGGTCCGCCTGCCCGCCGCTTACGCCAGACGTCGGCCGGCCGAGCTCTCGGGCGGCGAGAAGCAGCGCGTCAACCTCGCCCGCGCCCTCGCCGCCGAGCCCGAGGTCCTGATCTGCGATGAGATCACTTCGGCTCTCGACACCATCGTCGCCGCCGCGATCGTCAGGCTCGTCGAGGATTTGCGCGACCGGCTCGGCCTCGCCGTCGTCTTCATCAGCCATGACCTCGCGACGGTGGCGACGCTCGCCGATCTGGTGCTGGTGATGCGGCGCGGCGAGATCATCGAACGCGGCCCGACCGCGGCGCTCCTGGCGGAGCCGCGCTGCCCCTATACGAGGCTGCTGCTCGCTTCGGTGCCGGAGCTGCGGATCGGTTGGCTCGAGGAAGCGGCGAGGCGGCGCGCCGCGCTGGCGGGGGAATTGGCGAGCGATGACGACGTGCCGCGCGCGGTGCCGCTGGCCGCGATCGCTTCATAGGGAAAGATCCGAGCTCATGGCCGAAGACGCGCCGCTGCAACCGCTGGGGATCAAGCATCTGGTGCGCCCGATCCTCTCCGATACCACTTCTTCCCGACGAGGCTGATCCATGGATTTCGACTTGTCGCAGCCGGATCGCGCCCTGCAGCAAAGGGCCCGCGAATTCGCCGAGGCGCAGCTTTTCCCGAACGAGATGGCGATCGAGGAGCACGGTCACTTGCCGCAGCCGATCCTCGCGACGATCCACCGCCAGGTTCTCGCCGCCGGGTTCAACGCGATCAACCATGCGCGCGAGCATGGCGGGCAGGGGCTCAGTCTGTTCCAGCAGATGCTGGTCAACGAGCAGTTCGGCAAGGCGACCGGCGGCATCTGGGGCGCGGCGTGGCAACCCGCGATCCCGCTGAAGGACGGCACGGCGGCGCAGCGCGAGCGCTACCTGCTGCCGAGCTGCCGCGGCGAGCGCTTCTATTGCTTCGCCATCACCGAGGAGGGCGCCGGTTCCGACCCGCGCCGCGTTCGCACGACGGCGACGCGCCGCGACGGGCGCTGGGTGCTGTCCGGCGAGAAATGGTTCGTCACGCATGGCGATGTCGCCGACTTCATGATCGTCCACGCCCTGGCCGACGGCGATCCGGAGAAGCCGACGCTGTTCCTGCTCGACAAGACGATGCCGGGCATTCGGGTCAAGCGGACCCCGAAATTCATGCACAACTACATCTCGGAACACCCCGAGTTCACCTTCGAGAATGTCGAGCTCGGCGACGAAGCGGTGCTCGGCCCGGTCGGCGGCGGCCTCGAGCTGACCAAGGACTGGTTCGTCGAGGCCCGGCTCAAGATCGCCGCGCATTGCGTCGGCGCCGCCATCCGCGCCGCCGAGATCGCCAACGCCTATGCCGGCGAGCGCATCCAGTTCGGCCGCGCCATCCGCGACTTCCAGGCGATCGAGTTCATGCTCGCCGACATGGCGGTCGAGATCATGGCGGCGAAGTCGATGCTGTATCGCGTCGCCTGGGACCTGACGCAAAGCGGCGACCGCAAGCGTGCCCACGCCATGGCGAGCGTCGTCAAGCTGCATGCCAGCGAGATGGCCGGACGCGTCATCGACAAGGCGCTGCAAATCCTCGGCGGCCGCGGCTACATGCGCGAGAACCCGGTCGAGCGGCTGTATCGCGATATCCGCGTCGACCGCATCTGGGAGGGCACCTCGGAGATCCAGCGCGCGGTGATCGGCGGGCAGATCAGGAAGCGCGGCCTCGGCCTCTACACCGGATGGGTCGGGGGTGCGGCATGATGGCCGGGGGCGCGGAGACGCCGCGCGCGCCGATCGAGGCGTTGCTGCGTCCGCGCTCGATCGCCATCGTCGGCGCCTCGACCCGCGAGGATTCCTTCGGCCTGCGCCTGCTGAACTCGATCACCGGCGGCCGCTATCGCGGCGCGGTCTACCCCATCAACCCGCGCTACGAGGAAATCGCCGGCCACCGTTGCTATCCCAGCCTCAAGGCGCTGCCCGAACCGGTGGATTGCGCCGCCTTCGCGGTGTCCGACGCCCTGGTCGAGGCGGGACTCGCGGATGCCGCCGAAGCCGGCGTGCGCGGCGCGGTGCTGTTCGGCCGCGGCTACGAACCGCCCGTGCGCGGCGGGCCCTGCCAGATGGAGCGGCTTTCGGCGATTGCCCGCAATGCCGGCATGGCGGTCTGTGGCAACAACTGCATGGGCTTCTTCAATTTCGTCGACGGCATCAAGATGTCAGGCTACTCGCCGCCGATGGCGGAGACCGCGGGCAGCGTCGGCCTGGTGTCCCACAGCGGCTCGACCTGGTCGGCCCTGATCGGCAATCAGCGCGACCTGGTCTTCAACCATGCGATCTCCGCCGGCCAGGAGATCGTGACGACCATGGCGGACTACATCGAATTTCTGCTGGCCGCGCCCGAGACTCGGGTGATCGCCTGCCTCATGGAGACCGTGCGCGCGCCCGCCCGCTTCCTCGCCGCCATCGAGAATGCGGATCGGCAGGGTATTCCGGTGGTGGTGCTGAAGCTCGGCCGAACCGAGCGCGGCCGGCGCTTCGCCCTTGCCCATAGCGGCGCGCTCGCCGGGTCCGACGCCGCCTACGGTGCGATCTTCGCGCGTCACAACGTGATCCGCGTTTACACGCCGGACGAGCTGATGGACACGGTGGAACTGCTGCGCTCACCGCGCCGGCCGGGCGCCAATGGCGGCATCGGCATCGTCACGGATTCCGGCGGCGAACGCGAGCTCATCGTTGATCTGGCCACCGACATCGGTGCACCGCTGGCCGAGATCACCCCGACGACCAGCGAGCGGCTCACGGGTATTCTCGATCCCGGAATGGAACCGCAGAACCCCGTCGATTCCTACGGCGACGGTCGCACACTCATGGAGGAGTGTCTCGGGGCGCTTGCCGACGACCCCGGCGTTGCCGTGGTGGCACTTTCGACCAATCTGGTAGCCGGCCGCCCCTATGCGCGCGCCGGTTCGACCGCGATCGAGCACGCTTTCGCAGCGACCGCCAAGCCCGCCCTCGTCTTCGGCAATCTCCACAGCGCCGTGAGCCGCGAAGAGGCGACGCGGCTGCGTGCACTCGGCGTGCCGGTCCTGATGGGAACGACCACGGCACTCATGGCGATGCGCCACCTGATCGATTGGCAGCGCGGACGGGACGCTCCGCGCGGCGAGCCGCCTGCATTGCCCACGCAACAGGTGCTGGACGAAGCGCGCGCCCTGGTTCGGACGCACGCTGCGAGCGATGCACTGCCGCTGGCAGAGTCGCTGCGTCTGCTTGAACTCTTTGGCATTGCGGCATCGCCCAGCGCCGTCACCGCCGATGTCGCCGCCACCGTGGACGCCGCCGAGCGGATTGGCTTCCCAGTGGTGCTGAAGACCGCGGCGCCGGACATCCTGCACAAGACCGATGCCGGCGGGGTTGCCCTTGACCTGCGGGATCGCGCTGCCGTCGCCGACGCCTACACGCGCATCGCCGCTTCGTGCGGGAAGCTGGTCCAGGTGCAGGCCCAGGTGGCGGCAGGGACCGAGGTGCTGCTTGGCATGACCAACGACCCGCAATTCGGACCGATGGTGACTGTTGGGCTGGGCGGCGTCCTGACTGAGATCCTCGCCGACACCGTGACATTTCAACCGCCGGTCAGTGCGGCCGCGGCGCGTGGCTATCTCGAGCGCCTTCGCGGCTACCCTCTGCTGCGGGGCTATCGTGGGCGTCCCATGGCCGATCTCGACGTGCTGGCGCTGGCGATCGAGCGGTTCAGCGTGCTGTGCGCGACGATCGGCAGGCTGTTCGCTGCGATCGACCTTAATCCGGTGATCGCCGCACCCTCGGGTGCGCTTGCGGTCGATGCGCTGTTTCTGCCGCTTCGCAACCTCTAACCGATCAGGACATGCCGCGTGAGCCAGACCTATACGACGATCGAGACCCGCGTCGAAGGGCGCGTGGCCGTCCTGTCGCTGAACCGCCCCGCGGTCTTGAACGCCATCAATCGCGCGCTGATCGAGGACGTGACCGCGGCGATGACCTTGTTCATCGCGGATCCTGAGGTCTATGCGATCGTCCTGCACGGCAACGGCCGCGCCTTCTCGGCCGGCTTCGACATGAAGGAATCGGCCCAGCAGACGATCACCGATATCGACCAGTGGCGCGAAGTCCTCGGCTTTGACTTCGATTTTCTGATGCAGTTCTGGGACTGTCCGAAGCCGACCATCGCGGCCGTGCACGGCTTCGCGCTGGCCGGCGGGTTCGAGATGGCGCTGTCCTGCGACATCACCATTGCCGCGGAGGGTAGCCGCTTCGGTGAGCCGGAGGTGCGCTTCGGGTCCGGCATCGTCGCGCTGCTGCTGCCGTGGATGACCACGCCCAAGCTGGCAAAGGAGCTGTTGCTGACGGGCAACGACCAGATCGACGCGTCCCGCGCGCTTGCGATGGGTATCGTCAATCGCGTGGTGCCACTGGGGAGCGAGCTAGAAACGGCATTGCAGGTGGCGCGCGACATCGCCGCCGCGGCGCCGCGGTCGGTGCAGTTGACCAAGCGCGCCATCAACCGCAGCTACGAGATCATGGGCATGCGCCAGGCGCTGCTCGCCGCGGTCGACACTGACGCGCTGATCGAGAGCGGCGGCGGCACCGAGCGCACCGAGTTCAACCGCCTGCGTCGCGAGGTGGGTCTGAAGGCCGCGCTCGAATGGCGCGACTCCAGGTTCAGCAAGGGATGATGCGCACCGCGGCAGGCGACAGGGCCGGCCGGCGTTAGAGGTCGTTGCAAAGCCGCGGGGAATCGAAGATCGCGGCGTGAATGTTGTGGCTCGCCACCGCGTCGCCGACGCGATAGAGCAGAAAACCGCCGGCGGGATTCGCAACGATCGCCTGCGCGCGGCCGCCGACCAGGGCGTGGTAGTCAACCTCGCCGCGGTTCCGCGAGAGTGGCTTCAGCGCAAAATACAGATCGTCGCGTGGCAGCGTTCCGTGCTCGGCGACGACTTGGTCGACCTCGCGGGTCTCCGTCTTCAGCGTGTACTCGTTGCGGAATTCGGCGACGAACGCGTTGCCCTCGCGACGGACGGCGCGCAGCCGCAGATCGGGCGACAGTTTCGCGCCCTTCGTAAGCGTCGCGACGGCGACATATTGCGGCGCGAGGCTTTGGTGTGCTGCTAGTGTGCGATGGAAGAACCTCTTGATGTTCCGTCGATCGACGAGAGCGCTCATACGACCAGTCGTAGGAGCGCACGCAACCTGCGGGTGGAGGTCATCACGCGCGGCGAACGGCGGCGGTCTTGGTCGGCTGAGCAGAAGGACCAGATCGTAGCGGAGAGCCTCGGTCCGGAGCTGACGCCGACGGAGGTCGCCCGCAAGCATGGGATCAGCACCGGTCAGCTCTATACTTGGCGGCAGCAACGCCTGAGCGTGCAGACCGCGCTGGTCACGCGCGCGGCGCCGCGGTTTGCCGAGGTCGAACTGGCACCTGCACCGTCTCCGGCCGAGGCTGCTGATCCGAAGCCTGTTGAGGCGCCTCCGCCATCAACCGCGTTAGCACCGTCGCGGCCCGGGTACGGAACGGCAAGGGCCTCAAGGAACGCGAGGTGCCGTTGAACGCCACCGCCCGCCGCGCGTTGCGTCAATTGCTCGAACAGGAGCCCGCGGCGCGGCCCGAGGCCGCGGTGTTCCGGTCGGGTCGCAGCCCGGTCATGCCGGTGCGCTCGATTCAGAACGTCATCGCTGCCTTGGTCCGCCGGGCCGGGCTGACCACGTCCGAAATCAGCGCCCACCGCCTGCGTCACACCTTCGCGCTCGCCTGGCTGCGCCAGCATCCAGGCAGGTTGGTCGAGCTGGCGCAGCTGCTGGGCCATGAAAACCTCGACACCACCGCGGTCTACACCCGCGCTTCGGCTGCCGATCTGGCTCGCGGTGTCGAGCAGACACAGTTCAATCTCGACGGTTGACATGCTGGACGCGGCGCGGGGCAAGTCAGATCTCGACCTGCCGCGGCGCGACTGAGCGCTCACCAAAGGTGACTTCCGCGAGATCCCCGTGCCCGCGATGACGATCGCCCGTGGGCCGCACGGCCTGTGCAGTCTGCGACGGTCTGGTCGCTTCAGAAACTCGCGCCTGCACGCGGTAGCGCCTCAGCCTGATCGTCAGCAACGAGTCGCACTCGGTGGTTCCCGCCGGATGTCCCAGCTACCGCCGCTTCGGGTGGAAAGCGGCGGTTCGGCGGTCTGGTGACCCCATCGGAATCTGCACAGGCGGCGGGCATGTCTCTGTTGCATGATTCAAGCAGACTGTGTGAAAACTCGGTTGCACGCTCGGCTGCCGCAATATCGATGCGTCCCGGAACCATGTAGAAAAGCATTATTGCGATACGCCGGCCGGGGGCGAATCAAAGTTGCGGAGCGCCGGTGCGGCCGCGAGTTTTCACACGGTCTGCAAGAATTACACAACGGAGAAATACGTCGACAAACACAGCGAGTTTACCGGATTCGTCCCCTCAGACGATGTGATCGGGTCTTAGGGCGCAGAGGCGTGCGATCTCAGCGGTTTCAAACTGGATGGTTGCGTGTCCGATGCCGAAGCGCTTGCGAATCTCGCTGCACACAAGGAGCAGCAAGGTTTCATGTCCGGTGCCATCCGCGCAGACGAGATGCGTGGTTAAGGCACTCTCTGTGGTGCTTAGACCCCAAATGTGCAGATCATGGACTTCGACAATGCCGGGTAATTCGTTCAGGTAGCCTTCGACCTTCGCGCGGTCGATCCCGGGCGGCACGGCATCGAGCGAGAGATGCACGGCCTGCCGCAGCAGCGACCAGGTGCCCGCGACGATAACGGCACTGATAACAAGACTGATCGCCGGATCGAGCCACTGCCAGCCCGTTAGCAAGATCAGCCCACCCGCAACCACGACACCAAATGCCACCAGGGCATCCGACGCCATGTGCAGGAAGGCGCCTCGGATATTCAGATCATCCTTGCGCCCGGCCATGAACAGCAGGGCCGTTGCCCCGTTGATCATGATCCCGACGGCAGCGACTACCATGATCGTGGCACCGCCTGTTGGTTCCGGCTCCATCAGACGGCGGATGGCTTCCCAGGCAATGCCGCCAGTGATGACCAACAGGGCAACGGCGTTCCCAAGTGCCGCCAGCACCGACGTTCGCCCGAGGCCGTAGCTGAAGCGAGCGGACGGCCGCCTTTTGACGAGCAGAGCGGCGGCCCACGCTGCGGCGAGGCCGAGCACATCGCCAAAGTTATGGCCGGCATCGGCCAGCAGGGCGAGTGAGTGCGCCGCAACCCCGTAGAACGCTTCCGCCGCCACATAGGCGAGGTTCAAGGCAATGCCGATGGCGAAGGCACGCCCGAAGCTCACCGGTGCATGGCTGTGGCCGCCGTGGCCGTGTGCGTGCCCATGACCATGACCGTGGTGGCCGTCATGCTCGTGCCCGTGGTCGTGATGATGATCGTGATCCGGCATTTTTCGATCCAAACGCGCTAGACGGCTGGCCTGATACGTTATAGCGTCGCATGAACAGCTATTCATGCGTGAGGTATATGCCGACGTGATTACCAGCCCGTCAATCACCGACGATCAGGCGATCGAATTGGCTGAGATGTTTCGGCTGATGGGTGATCCAAGCCGATTGAGGATCATCCTGGCTTGCTTGACCGCGCCCATCTGCGTTTCGGATTTGGCGGCACGGACGCGACTTTCGCCATCATTGGTCAGCCATCACCTGCGTCTGCTGCGGGCGGCACGTCTGCTGCGCGGCGAGCGGCAGGGCAAGCAGGTTTTCTATTCACCGGCCGACGAGCACGTGCGATGCACGATCACCGACATGGTGGCCCATGTGGGCGAACAGGCCGATGCAGAGGAGCCTTGAGCATGATGGATGGTGACCTCGTGAAAGCTGGCGTGGCGGACAGTTGCACGGATGCTTGCTGCGGCTCCGCCCCTTCCGCCCCGGCGCTGACGCCGCAACGCACAGCGCTGATCGAGCAGGCGTTTCGCCTTGAGTGGATGACGGTGGCATGGATGGTGATCGACGGTGCCGTGGCGATCGGAGCCGGCTTGGTAGCGGGCAGCCTGACGTTGATGGCCTTCGGGCTTGATAGCGTGATCGAGCTGGCATCGGCGGGCGTGTTGATCTGGCGTCTCACTGTCGAACTACGTCACGGACGGGCGTTTTCCGAACGTGCCGAGCGAACCGCCAGTAGGATCGGCGGCGCGCTGCTGTTCGTGCTCGCGGCCTACATCGTCGCGGGAGCCGCATGGAGTCTGTGGACGCGCCACGGCGAGGCATTTTCACTTCCGGGATTTATCGTTGCGTTGCTGGCAATGCCGATCATGATCCTGCTGGCGCGACGCAAGATCGCGATTGCAACGCAGCTCGGCAGCCGCGCCATGCGGGCCGATGCTGCCGAGAGCATCACCTGCGGGTGGCTGTCGCTCGTCGTTGTTGTCGGCTTATTGGCCGAAGTCGTGCTGGGCGCGTGGTGGGTGGACGCGGTGACTTCGCTGGCAATTGTCGGTTTCGTCGTCAAGGAAGCGCGCGAGGCTTGGAGCGGCGAGGACTGCTGCGACCACGACTAGCGGACGCTATGGTGCAGAAGTCTGGTGCGCAGCGATCGATTGAACCCGGAAGCCCGGAGCGGTGTTCCGAAGGACCGCTTTGGGTCGAATCCGGCTGTCTAGGCGAAGCGGCGCCGGCTACCGCTGAATTGGATCGGACTCGGCGGTTCCCGCCCGAGCGACCCGCTGGTGCCGCTTCGGAAGGGAACCGGCCCCTCGGCGGCCGGCGCTTGACTGTTAGGGGCTGAGCCATAGCGGGCCTCGGGGGCGGCGCCTAACATTGAGCAGGCCGCGTGAAGACTGACGGTACCCCCCGGTCGCTCTGGCACGATGGATGGGAATTATCGGATGAAGCTCCCGCTCCTAGCCCTGATGTTGGTCGCGACGCCAGCCTTCGGTGCGACGCCCACCGACACGACCGTCGCCTTCTATCACGGCGCGCCCGATCGCGCCGGCAATTACATTGTCCCCGGCCTCAATTGGCGGTCGGCAGGCACGGTTCGCCGCGACCAGATGTTCGATGGGCGTGTCGAAGGACATGTCTATGCGCAGCCACTATATTGGCGCCAAGAGGAACGTCGTTACGCTGCGGTCGCGCTCGGTGATGATCCAGAGGGTGTTGTCGCCGAAGCCTTTGGACGGTTTGGCGGGATCGATCGGATAGGCCGAGAGGATGCGCTCGCCAGTTTTGACCGCGTCGTCGTTAACGGCGCGATCGTCGGCGCATACGCATCCCCAATCGCCGGTCAGGTGCCGCCTCAAGCAGTCGAGCCGGTATTCGTGGCTCGTGACCGCCAGCGCGGCAGGGGTGGCGACGATCTGGCCAAGATCGAAGAGCGTCGGGTGTCTTTGTTGATGTGTCATGGGTGAAATTCCTTTCGTCGAAAGTGAAAAAGAAAGGCCCCGGCTTGCACCGGGGCCGGTTGGATTAGCGGGACCAGACGAGGACGTGGGATCCGTCGCTCTCGACCAGGCGGGCGAAGATCGCCGCTGCGAAGCTGGGATCGTCGAGCTTGACCGAGAGATAGGCGTTGCCGTTCTTGGCGGTGGTGGACCAGGCCGCTCCGATCTCTGCCGATCCTGCGTAGACCCGGAAATCCGGGGCCTTGTCGTTGTCGCGAGCGACGGGGGTGATGTTCACCTTGGCCTTGAGGGTCAGGGTGGCGATCGTGCCTTGATAGGTCGCGTCCTTCTTCGTGAATGTGCCGATGGTCGCCATTGGTAGTCTCCTTTGCTTGCGGAGGCCGCCCGATGCGGCCTCGACAGCAAACCGCCCGACACCGCTGGCCGGCGCTGATCAACACTCCGCAGCGCAGCGAAGGGGCTTGGGAATCTTGCCTCGAGAGGAATGCCGCTTGCGGCAGGGGAAGATTCCTGTTGAACGGCGTCGTCGCGCAGCGACAAGGGCCAAGGGGTCAGGTTGCGCTGAGGAGAGGCTGCAATCGATGGTGCGGGCTTCTGCCAAGGAGACGCTGGCGTCTGTCCATCGCCATCACGACAGGGGACACGCAAGACCGGCCGATCCCACCGGTCCCACAAAGGCTGAACACCCCGCGCGAATCTGCGGACGCAAGGATCTCTTATGTTCGTAGTCAAGAGTTAAAAACAAGTCCCTCCGTTAGCGCTTCTTCTTGTTGAAGGCATTTACAAAAAATTATAAACTGGCAAACCAGGTGAAAGAGTCGGGCGCAAAGCGTCGTGTGATCATTCTCTTATACGCGGGCTTATTTACCGCATTATCATGTGTCGTCGCGGGTCTAACTCAGTCTGGAATCGGGCGCCAATCGTCGTAGATCTGCCCACAGATCCTTCGAGTACTACCCAAACGGAGCCCGGCTCTTTCGCTGTGTTTGCCAGAATGTAGGGCACAAGCGCTTTCGCGTCAGCTGGAGATCGGAACGATTTGTCCCATCTCCCAGATGTAGGTTGCCAGTTCACGCGCGATGGCGGCACAAGCTACGGGAGCCAGCTTGCCGCCAGCGATAAAGCGGCGGTAGCGGGCACATAGTCTGACCTGAGCTTTCCACGCGACATCACGAATGGCTTTGTCGGCAGCTGTGAGTTTTGGTTCCTTCGGCGTAGCGATCCTGGCCGGAAAACGATAACACCAGCCAGCCTGAACCAAAACGCGTCTGGCCTCGCTATTGCCTGCTTTAGTGATGCCTGCGCGTTTCGTACTGTTCCCGCTCGAATGCTCGGATGGAACGAGCCCTAAATAGCTGCTGAGCTGTGCCGGTGATGGAAAGCGCCGTGGATCCCCTGTCACGGAAAGCACCGTTGCTGAAGCAACCAGATTAAGGCCTTTCATCAGACAATTGGCATCAACCAAAGGCCTCATCTTCCATTGAGGCAGCAACCTTTCAATCTGCTTGATAAGTTGCCCCTCTCGTTTTTCGCCATCATGAATGGCGTTGATATAATCTTGAAAGACAATCTGGTGTGCCGTGTGCTCAAACTTTTGCTCGGCAAGCCATTTGTAATGCGTGCGGGTCCATGAGGATAAACCACTGTAAATCCGGCCATGCCGCAATAGGAAAGACTGCAGCTGCTGTTTGGCTGCTTTCAGATGGTTGCAGGCATCAGCGCGAGAGCGGACTAAATCCCGCATCGCCTCATGGGCGACATCGGGCACCCATATGACATCCAATTCACCTGCACGCAGAAGACGGGCTAGCTTCAGGGCATCGCGTCGATCTGTCTTCACGCGCTCACCTGGCTTCTTTGGGATTCGGCTCGGTGCAATAACGCTGCAGAGGTGTCCGGCAGCCGTAATCTGTCGATGCAGCCCATAACCACAACATCCGGCCTCGTAGCAGAAATGAAGCGTGAGGCCTTGCTTTGCCAATCTCTTCATGAGCTTGTCAACGCTGGCCGGCGTGTTTTCTATCGTTCCTTGAGATCGAAGTTCGCCATCACGACCTTCTTCAGCGGTTGCAATTGTGATAGTTGCTTTATGGACATCAAGTCCAATATACAGTGTATCCATCGTCATCTCCTTCGTTAAGGATTGCTCCGTCCATCAGGGATTGAGCTTGCCCGATTATAACCGGGGTTCTCTCGCCGTTAGACAGGTGATGACTGCGAACATAAGGTCTGGATGGTTTCGCGCAGGACGGGCGGCATCGGAGGCCGTCACGCACCGCAACGCAACGCCGGCAACTCGGGCAGCGATAGAGGATGATTTGAGCGCCGAAACATTGCCCGCTGCATCGAAGCGACAGGGTGGAGCATCACCCGTTCCCCGCAGCCACCGGCCCCGGTGCGAGCCTGGGCCGCTGCATCACCCGACGGTAGCCATGAGCGGCATGGCCGCGGCATTGCTCGTGACCGCGAGCGGACGACCCGCAAACGCGTGCGGGTGAGTCGCTGCCCATGCCGCCGCTGTCGCGGCCCCGAGTGATCGTGACCGGATGGCCGAGACGCGCCCCTTCACGTCAGGCGCGGCTCGGCAAGCCTGACGCGATGGTGGCAGGCGCGTAGAGCGCGTTCGCGCGCAGCGCGACGGGACCGACCTTCTGTCGCCCCCTGCCATCAGGCTGTCTCTCGATCGCGGCGACCACCGGATTCCGTGAAGCACCCGCCGGTCAAGCGACCGATGTGCCGGAGCGGCTGCGGACCCGACGAGCCCTGAAATGCGGTTCCCTCTGAATGCCCTGCCACGGTGATCGCGCCTCCTTGTGCCGAAGCCGCAGGGTGAGGATGCAAGCCTCGTTCGAGCGCAGGATGACGGCTTGGCTCTCGGTCCTTCGGACCTCCGCGGTTCAACAGAAATTTTCCCCGGCCATCGCCCCAGCGGGGCGCGCCTCCTCGCGGTCGCTTCGCTGCAAAATTCCCAAGCGCCCGGGAAACCCGGGCGTGTTGAGCCCCGGAAGCCGGCGCCGTCCTGGTCCGCGCTACCGAGGCCGCATCCCGCGGCTTCGGACGATCACAGGAGGCGCCACGATGATCCTGCTTACGGCGGCGGCCTCGAAGACTGACTATTGCGCCGGAGCCGAAAAATCACAGCAATCGCCGCGACATGGATGGTTAAAGAAAAATCAACTATAGATTCCGCGCACTTAAGTATTCTTTCATGATCTTATATTATTGTATTCGAGACGGATTTTAACAATGGAGGGAATCATGGCGTCCATAATCGACGACTTCAGACGAGGTGCACGCGAGTGGTTTAGTGATAAAGAATTACCGCTCGCCTTGCTGGTGGTAGGTGCACCGTTGGGTATTCTGGTTGAGACCATCAACAATATACAGGAAGGCGTGAACGCGGAAAATATGACTCGTCTCAACGAGAGGCTGCGTGGCGAAGACCGCGCCAAGTCGCTGGCTGAACAGAAAGCTAAGCTCGCCGAGGCGGCTAAATTGAAAGAAAATCCGATTTACGGTGGGGCAGATGCTTTTGCGTCGATGGACGAGGATGTTGCTGAAGCCGCTAGGCGTCCGGCTATTGGTGGCCATACGTTGAACGGAATGGTTCCGAATCCCCGTTGAAAAAGACGCTCGGTTAGCGTCCCTAAGCCGTTCGTGTCTTATAATTATCGCGGTAGGAACGCCCATTTGCGCCTTGCGCGCGCTCGGGGATGTACCAGATGCGATCAATTTCTTGCATCCGGCCTTGGTCAGTTGGCGCACCTGGCCGTCAACGCTCTGCCCGTCCGTCGATATCCATGCGTAGCCGTATTTCATGATAGACAGGACATTTCATATTGTTCGTTGATGGATTGGAGAAGCGAGTCGGCGATGACCTCGCACACCTTTTCTTCGGAAGTATCCCAACGCCGCGCAATTGTCGCCACCGCGTCGTCTCGAAAGGCGAGGACGGCCTGAGGTTCCTCGCCGTCGTCGCGCCGTAGATGAGCCATTCAAGATTGATCAGCGCTCGCTCGGCCGGCCTGACCTTTGTATTCATGCGGATCAGCGCGTCCATATAGGTCGCTATCACGTCCTGCGGCAACGCCCCGCCGTGCCGTTCAACGGCTGTGCAAACCATGTCCCAAAGCGCGGGCGGGAAGTGGATGCCTGGGACTCCGTCCTCACTCCGGTACCAGGCAATTCTAATGGTGCGAGGAGGTGACTTCATCACCCGATTATGGCGGTGACCTATGGAAAGGGAAAGCCCGTTATTATCGGTACCGTAATTTATTTGCATAAGTCTCTCATATTGTGTGAAAACTACGTGTCGTGTCTTGAATATCTGGCGTTCCGCCTACGCCGCGCCCGCAACCTACGGCTCATTTGCCGGACGTCTTCTCCATTCTCGCCGATGAGCGAACGGGACTGCTGAAACAGGCGAAACCGGAAGCGCGGCTGATTGTCGTGGCGTTACCGGGGCGTTGCGGGGTGTCCCCGCAGAAGGGGTGACGGAGAACGGTCCGCGGCTTGGTTGCGGGACGGTCGCAGGCAGGGGAAGACGTTCCCCTCACTTGAGACAAAGCCGTCCGCAGGTGAGGCCAGAGGGCTCGCCCGATGCGGCCTCCACAGCAAACCGCCCGACACTGCCCGGCGCTGATCAACACCCCACAGCGTAGCGAAGGGGCTTGGGACACGCGCGGCCCATTGCTGCCGTCAGAAAGGGATATCGTTATCCTCGGGCGGTGGCGGCGGCAATTTCTCGAACGCATCCAGCTGTTTCGCCATCTCGTCTTCTGCCTCGTTGTATCCTGCGACTATCAGCGCACCGACTTCAAACAGCCGCGCGGCAATCCGCTCGAAAAGGGCTTTCCGCTCGTCGCTGGTGCTGCCCGACGGTCCCCAGGTGACTGCGTCCAGGAAAGCGAGCAACGCCGCCCTGGTGGCTTCAAGGTCATTCCAGCCATCTCCCTTGTCGCTATCCGGCGGCAAGGGCCACACAAGGGCGTCCTGGCTGAAAACGGTCCCGCTCTCGCCCGGCTGGCAGAGTGTCCGCGCGGTGAGATGCCTGCCGTCGTCCGTGGCGGTGCGCGGCACGGTAGTCAGGACAACACCCGACCGGTGGCCGGGGGAATCGCCTTCCAGCATTCCCTTGCGCAAGGCGGGCCAACTGAGGAAGTCGATGGTCAGCAGGGCGGCCAATTCCTTGAGCTGCCCGGCGTCCAAGGCATCGACAAGCCAGCGGATGATGAGCGTACGAGCCGTCGAGTTGGTCGTGTCCACCGGGTCGAGGTCGCGTTCGAGCTGCGCCAGGACGATCTCGCCTATGAGGCTCCGGGCGCGGGAAAGGGTCATTTTCGCCATCGCGGGACCATAGCAGAAGCCGCCCGAAAACGGAGAGAATGACGAAGGGCTGGACCGCGACCAGCAGGCAACCTTCTTTTGCGGCCAGCCGCGGGCGTGATGCTCGCTGCCGATGCTATGCGGTTCTCCCGATGATGCTCCGATCAATCTCCTTGAGACGAGAGAGGCCCCGGCTTGCGCCGGGGCCATCCGGTTCAGCGGGTCCAGAGGACGGCGGGACCGTTCGCGTTTCTGTAGAGGTTGCAGACCACCGGGTCCGGCAGGCTCGGATCGGTAAGCTTGAGGAAGAGTTAGGCGCTGCCCTTTCCCGGCATTACGCTACGCTAATGCGGGCCACGCTTGCTCGATCAGGCGGCGACTGCGGGAAGCGCCAGGTAATGCCAGCGCCCGTCGTGTTAGATGCCCATGGCGCATCCGAACGTATCAACGACCCGCCTTGTGACTTCGTGAACCATGTCAGCGGAGAGCTCGTCGTAATTCAGCTCAGTGGCGTAGTCACTGAGCTGATCAAGAATGCTGTCCATGGTGATCTCCGTTGCGCGGGTGCGTTGCAGTCATTACGTGGAGGGCGGAACAGCCGCCGTGTTGTCGAAAGTCAACTCGCGCCGAACTGCTGGACACTCTACAGGACGCCGAGATTGTTGTTGCCGTGTGGCCAGACGGCGGTCAGACCGTTTTTGACGCCGATAGGGGGTCCCTTTTGCATGCCGATTGACAGTTGGAAGTTCATTGCATGGTCTCCCCGGGCAGCAGGTGCCAAATCAGCTTCGGTCAGGGCCGCTTGGCGATGTGGGCGTAGCGGTCGTTGCGCTTGTAGACCTTCTCGCGATCTTCGCCGGCCAGCAGTTCGTCCTTGATGCGGTGCTCAAGAGCCTCGGTCTTTTCCGCCGCCGTGGCGACTTCCTCCGCGACCTCCCGGGGTACCACCACCACGCCGTCGTAATCGCCGACCACGAAGTCGCCCGGATTGATGACGACCGTCGCGGAAGTTTGGCCGGGAAGCCGCACCGGAACCTCGATCTGCGTGAACTCCCAGAGCCCCTTGTTCGCCCGCGGCGTGACGAACCGGCAGAAGGTCGTGAAGCCCATCTCCACCACCTCGGCGCCGTCCCGGATGCCGCCGTCGATGATCATCCCCCGGCAGCCGCGCAGCTTGAAGCTGAGAATGAGATTGCCGCCGACCACGGCGCCCTGGTTGTGGCCGCCGGTTTCGATCACCGCCACGCAGCCGTCATAGAGTTGACGGTCCATTTCGTAGACCGGCTTCGACTTGCCCACCTGCGCCGGCATGCCCGCCCCGACGGTCGAGGTGCCGCGCAGGCAGAATGCGGGGCCGGCGATCTTAGTGCCGGCCTTGAGGCCCATCGTCGACGACAGGCACTGGTCGGGCCACCCCATGACGTCCAGCACGTCGCTGATGACCGCCGACTGGAGCTTTTCAAACCGCGCACACAGCGCCTTTCTGGTTTCTTCCATCGTAACCTCCTGGATTGGCTGGTCGGAACGGCGCTAGAGCGATTGCCCGATGCCCAGTTCCGCCGCGTATTTGTTGAGCCGCGCGATAAGGTTGACATCGAGCGGAACGCCGTTCCGGCGCCGGTCTTCCTCCCGCCGGAATTCCGGCTCGCCCGGCATCGTGATCTCCTCGACCCCGGGGGCCAGGTCGGCGGCCTTCATCATGGCGATATAGATATCCATGCGCGCGCGGAACGCATCGAGCGGCATGAAAACGGCCGGATCGATCGCCATGGCGAAATGGCCGAGGTCCTGCGGCGTTGCGGCCGGCGACGTGAAGAGGTTGCCGATCTCGTTGCCCAGCGCGCCGCCGGTCAGCACTCCCGACAGGATTTCCAGCACGCAGGTCAGGCCAAAGCCCTTGTAGCCGCCGATCGGCAGCACCCATCCGCCATTGATCACCGCCTTCGGGTCGTCGGTCAGCTGGCCATGCTTGTCGGCGGCCCAGCCGAGCGGGATCTTCTCGCCCTTCTCGGCGGCATAGACGATCTTGCCCTTGGAGGCCACGCCCATGGCCATGTCGAGCAGGAACGGCCAACGCGAGCCAGGTCCTGTCGGCACGGCAACCGTGATCGGCAACGGTCCGGTCAGGTATATTTTGCCGCCGCCGCCGTACGGCGGCATGTTCGCCGAACCGTTGGTGGTCAGCACGCCGATCATACCCTCGCGTTCGGCCATCAGGCCGTAATAGGCGCCGGCGCCATAATGGTTGCTGTTGGTGACCCCGCAGATGCCGACGCCGGTCTCGCGGGCCTTGCGCATCGCTTCCTGCATGGCGCGAACGGTAATGGTCTGTCCGATGCCACCTTCGCCATCGAGAAAGACGGCCGAGGCGGTTTCGCGCACGATCCGGCCCTTGCGGCCTGGCTTGAACCCGCCCACGGCGATCTTCGGGCCATACTGCGGAATCCGCATCACGCCGTGCGAGTGCATTCCGTGCAGATCGGCAAGCACCAGGATCTCCGTCAGCAGACGCGCCTCGTCAGCCCCGCACCCCACCTTGGCGAACGCCGCCTCGCCGAAATTCTGCAGTGCCGCGACGCCGATTCTGAGTTCTTTCGGTTCAGCCATGGGTTCCTCCGTTCCTGCGGCGGTTGTCGGCAGACCGCCGTTGCGGCGATCCGCGCGAAGCTATCGAACCGTCCGCGATTTTCGTTTTCTCGCTGCGCGCGCCAGTACGGCCCGTTACGGCGTTCCAGTACTGCCGGTCGACCTCCTCGAGGTGATCCCGCATGGCTTTTGCTGCAGCGTCGGGGTCGCCCGCAGCGATCGTTTCATAGATGCGCTTGTGTGCCTGGTAGGCGCGCTCGGTCGACCCGGGGATCTGCATCGTGATGTTGCGCGCCTCCAGCATCCAGCCGCTCATCGCGCGGTACAGCGCCATGAAGATTGGATTACGGCAGATGGTAGGCAATACGTAATGAAACGGCACATCGGTAGCGACGAAGGCCGCCGGGTTGTCGATAGCTCGCCGATTGTCCTCCAGCGCCTTTTCGATCAGCTCCAGATCCTCTTCCGTCCGGGTTTCGGCGACCTGGCGGGCAAGGCCTGTCTCGAGCAGCATGCGAGCTTCCTGAAACCAGCGCACGCCCTCCGTCTGCGCCAGCATGTGCCGGGCGGCACCAGCCAGTTCATTGATCAGCCGATCGGCTGTCGGGCGGCTCACGCGCGCCCGTTCGCCACTGACGATCTCGACCAGACCCATTTTCTGCAAGGCAAATAGCGCTTCGCGAACCGACGTCCGGCCAACGTCGAAAGCCTTCCTGATCTCACGCTCGGATGGCAACTGGTCGCCATCGCGGTATCGCCCGGCGAGGATCATTTCCTCGATCTGCTGGGCGATGTCTTCGTAAAGCTTGCGGCGCCGGATTGGCCTGGTGGGTTGCATGGCTGTTTCGTGGCCTGTCACATGTCCCCCTGCATTATCACGCGGCGCCAGGCGATCCCGATGAGAGTTCTGCTCCCGATCGGGCCCGCGACGGCAAACGAGCCCCTTGCCAGCATCCTACATCGCTTGGTATGATACGTCGACTAGCAAGACCACGGATACTACAGGATGGCTGGCATGTCCGGATTGTGAGCGTTCTCTCCCCCCGCCCGGGAAACGTACCGCGGCCTGGGAGGGCCGGAGGCGCTTGCAGCGCCGGAAGACACGCCCCGATCAGAAGAGGCAAACCGGGAAAGATCGGATGGGAGAGACGTAGGTGTCGATAGCGATGTCGCAGCAGGAGGCAATGGACGGTGCCATCCGCCACCTGGTGAAGAATTACAGTCCGCAGGGTAATCGTGTCGGCTGGCTGATGCTGGCCTCCATTCTGGTGGAGGCCTGGGACTTCAACGTGTTCGCGTTGGTGTTCATCTTCATCCGGGACGATCTGTCTCCCAATCCTCTGCTGCTGGGGCTGGCCGGTGCAGCCACCCAGGGAGGTGCCTTCGTCGGGGCGATCCTGGGCGGCTGGCTGACCGATAAGCTCGGGCGGCGGGTGATGTTCCTGGCGAGCATGGTCATGTTCATCGTGCTCGGCCTGGCGCAGTCTTTCGTAATGAGCGTCGGCGCGCTGGTGCTGGTCCGTTTCGTGCTTGGCATTCCGCTCGGCAGCGACATCACCACCGGCTACACCTACATCATGGAGTACCTGCCGAAGGGCCGTCGCGAGGTCATGGGCAACCGCTGGCAATTCATGTTCGCGGTGGGCCAGGTGATTGCGCTGGTGGTCGTGTCGGTGTTGCTGGCCGCCGGCATGCCGCACGTCTGGCTCTGGCGCGTGATGCTGGGACTGGGAGCGGTTCCCGCCCTGATCATCCTGGTGCTGCGTCGCGACCTGCCGGAGACGGCCATGTGGCTGATCCGCCAGGGACGCCTGCGCGAGGCCAAGGTGATATCGCGGCGGATGTACAACGACGACCTGGACATGCTGCCGGATGCGGACGTCGTGGTGACCAGGCCGAGCCCCCTCGCGTTCCTGGCCGACCTCCGCAAGGACCCGGTTCGTTGGCGCGCCACCCTCTACGGCTGGACCGCCTGCTTCGACCAGGGCGGCGAGTTCTCGACCTTCGCCTTCTACATCCCGGTGCTGTTCGTGATGGTGGGCGTGTCCACGCCGCTCGGCACCAGCCTGATACTGATCTGTGTCTACCTTTTCGGCGCAGTCGGCGGCTGGATCGCGCCGGCGGTGTTGCCAAAAATCGGCCATCGTGGCGTCGGTATGGCCGGGTTTGGAACCGTGCTGGCATCACTCGTGGTTGCCGCAGGAGCGCTTTACACCGGGCATTCCTTCATCCTGCCATTCGCGGCGGCGGCAATGTTGTGGGGGCATTACACAGCCGCCTCGAACTGCATGACCATCCCGACCATGGTGGCGAAGCCGGAATACCGCGGCACGGCGGGCGGTTTCTCCTACATGATTGCCAAGCTGCCGCTTTTCCTGGGCATCTTTCTGTTCCCGTCGCTGTTCGCCGCGATCGGCCAGGCCAATGCCACGCTGTTCGTCTGCATCTTCCCGCTAACCGGATTGCTGGCAGCGAAGCTCCTGCTGCCGGAGGTGTACGGGTTTGACCGCGACTAACCGTCGGCTGTCCGGGCCGGTAGCGAAATAAGCTGATGTTTGCTTCCAGGATTACCTGGAAGCCGCAAGGAAGGGAAAAAAGCCATGACTGACGCGAAATGGCGTCCCTGGTATGCGCCGCTCCGTTGGGCGCGATCTACGGTTCTTATGCAGTCGTCCTTGGGGTCGTCGAGGTCTAGGAGGGCGGGCGAGACGAGCAAGAGAGCGGGCGGCAATGGCAGCGGCTGGAATCCTCCATTGGTCCGCTACAAGCGGGATGTCCGCTCCAATTCGATCGGGTCTCGCTTATCCCGGATACGATCCCGACGATGGCTCCTGCATGGATGATACAATCGATGTCGTTGGCGCGCATGGCGGCGATGAGTCCAGCCGCATCGGTGACGTCGCCGCACACCGTCCGTAGGCGTGGCGATGCCGCGACGCCGGCAGGAAACGCCAGGTCGAACGCCACCGCCTGGTCGCCGCGGGCGGCGATGGCTTCGGCGAGTGCACGATCGATGAATCCGGCCCCGCCGGTGTGACCAGTATGTTACTCATCGTGGTCCGACCTCGGGGCAGTGCGCTGCAGGCAAGGGCGCGTGTTCGACGCGCTGGAGGAACTCGCGGGTGCGTGCCAGGCGCGGCGCGCCGAATATGCGCCTGGGGGTGCCTTCCTCAAGCACCTGGCCGTTCTCCATCACGACCACCCAGTCGGCGACAGTCCGGGCGAACGCCATCTCGTGAGTCACGACCAGCATGGTCATACCCTCGCGCGCGAGTTGTTGCATGACATTCAGGACTTCGCCCACGGTCTCCGGATCGAGTGCGGAGGTTGCCTCGTCGAACAGCATCGCCCGCGGTTGCATGGCGAGCGCGCGCGCAATCGCCACGCGCTGCTGCTGGCCCCCGGAAAGCTGGGCTGGCAGGGAGTCGGCCTTGTCCGCGAGCCCGACCTTGGCCAGGAACGCGCGTGCCCGCTCCTCGACCTCTTCGCGCGGCAGGCGCAGCACGGTACGCGGGCCTTCGCGGACGTTGGATAGGGCGGTCATGTGCGGGAACAGTTCGAAGCTCTGAAACACCATGCCGATCTGTTGGCGGATCTGGCGCGCCTCGCGGCCCTTGGTCCGGACCTCGCGACCGCCGATTAGGATACGTCCGCGATCGATCGGTTCCAGGCCATTGACGCAGCGAAGCAGCGTAGATTTTCCCGAGCCGCTCGGCCCGATGATGCAGACGACCTCTCCCTCATGCGCGACCAGCGACACGCCACGCAACGCCTCGACCCCGCTCGGGTAGCGGCGGAAGACATCCTCGATCCGCACGAGCACCGGGCCGGCGGCGGCGCGATGGCGGCGATCATGCTCGGTTTCGCGCGCGCCATCCGTGTCGCCGCTCATCGCGTGATCATTGGCGGTTTATTCCCTGACCCGATGGCGCCGATAGAGCCAGTCGCAGAACTTGGCCTGGGGATATGCCAGCACCAGATAGGAAAGCGCCAACGCGGTGAGCACTTCGAGTGTCCGGTAATTTTCCTCGCGCAGGGCGAGAGCGTGATAGGTCAGGTCGGCGACCGCGAGGGTTGATACCAGCGAGGTCTCCTTGAACAACTCAACCCACATGCTCGCGGTTTCCGGCATCACCCGCGACCAGGCTTGCGGCATCACGACGCGGAAGAAAGCCTGCCTCTCTGACATTCCAAGCGCTAGCCCGGCGTGGCGCTGGCCTGGCCGAATTGAGACAATGCCGGCGCGGAAGTTCTCCGACAAGAAGGCGGAGACGTTGCAGACCAATCCGAACGCGACAGTCGCGAAACCCGGCAACAGGATGCCGGTCTCCGATGGCATCACGTAGTAGAGCCAGTAGAGCTGAAGCAGGAGTGGCGTGGCCCGCCAGAATTCGACCCACCAGGTGGCGACGCGCGCCACCGGATGCGGTGCATAGAGCCGCGCCAGCGTGAGCGCCAACGCGACGATCAGCGCGCACGGCATCACCAGCACGGTCAGCTCGATCGTCACCATCAGGCCCGGCAACAAGGCCGGAAAGGCATCGAAGAAGGCGGGCCAGTAGAACATGCGCGAGACCTACGCGGCGCCGCGTGCCGAGACGCTGACATACACGCGATCGAGTGCCCGCGCGATCGCGACGATTATCAGAAAATAGAACACCATCAGCGTTGTGTAGATTGGGAACGGTTTGGCCGTCTCCCCTTCGAGCAGATTGGCTGCCCAAAACAGCTCCTGGACAGCGATTGTGCTGGCCAGCACCGAATCCTTGATGTTGCGGATGACGCGGGTAGTGAGCGGCGGCATCATGCGGATCGCCGCCTGCGGGAGGATGATCCGAGTGATTGCCTGTGACCAGCTCATCCCCAGTGCCAGGGCCGCGTGCATCTGTCCGGCGCGAACCGAGGCGAGTCCGCCGCGGACAATCTCGGCGATATAAGCGCCCGAGTGGATGCCGAGTGCCAGGACGCCAGCCAGGAACGCGGGAAAATTCTGCACCCCCAACAGCAGCGGGAGCCCGAAGAACACCCACACCATGATGACCAGGATCGGGATCGAGCGGACCACGTCGATGATCAACCCGAGACCCCGGTCCACCCAGCGGCCGCCGTAGACGCGGCCAATGCCCATCAACGTTCCCAGCGCCAACGCCAGCGCGACCGAGACGATGTTCAGCTCGATCGTGACCAGAAACGCCTGCCCCAGCAGCGGCAGGTTCCGGCGGACGATCTCGAACGCGTCGAACATTCCGGATCACATCTGGTCGGAATGCTCAAAGGCAAATTTGATGCTGTCGAGCTCTTCCTGCTTGACCTGCGCTTCGACCTTCTTTTCGACGCTGCGCAGGAATTCGAGGAACACGGGTTGGTTCTTCGCGATCGCCTGGCCGTCCGGCACCGGGTTCAGCTCGGATTTCGTGCAGTCGGCGGGGATCGAGAACATCGCCTTGTACGCGTTCTTGAAGATCGGCTCGACCGGGGAGTCGCCAACGACAAAATCCGCCCGCCCGGCGAGCAGTTCGTCGACCGGCGCCTGCCCGCTGCCGGTCACGCCGCGCATCTTCGCCTTCGGGAAGGTTTTCGGAATCCATGCGGCCTGATTCGTGCCGATGTAAGCAGCGAACGTAAGGTTTGGATCGTCGAGCTGCTCAACGGTTTTGATGGCGGCCGCCTTCGGGTTGGTCGTCAGCCCGAAGACGCAGAACGTCCCCTGCGAGTACGTGACGAAATCGACCACCTGCTTGCGCGCGTCGGTTTCGGCAAGCGCGGCGATTGTAATGTCGACACCACCGGAGATCACGATCGGTATTTTTGTCTCGTTGGAGACCTGAACGACCTCCAGCTTGACGCCCAACGCCTCGGCATAGGCCTTGGCCAGCACCCACGAGGAGCCGCGATACTCGTCCCCTTTGCCGGTCTTGTTGCGAAACACCCATGGAAACGCCGGCGTGACCCCGACCTTGAGCGTACCGCGTTTCAGGATCACGTCAATGCGCTCGCTCTTGCCAGCTTCCGGGACGCCCGGCGGTCGCGACTGTGCCGCGGCGGAGTATGCAAGCCCGGCAAGCAAGCCCGACACGAAAAGCGCGGCGACGATCCATCTGTCTCCGGTATTCCGGAAGAGGCGCATTTTGGTCTCCCTCTTGGACTGCGTCTGTGGTGATTGTGGAAGCCGGCACCGTGCCGCGATCCAACCGAAGCACACTGGGCCCCGGAACTCGTCGAGCCCTTATCATTGGGTGCAACCAGAACGGCACCAGGCGCGGGCGGCATACGTGAATGTGGCAGTCGCCGGCCGGTCCTGCACCGCCGGCGTGGCGCGCTCGGGCATTGCGGACTGTAGGGTCTCCGCGGCCAAAGGTTCCTCCCCCACCCGACGCTTGGTAGTGGCATTACTATCTACCTATCATACCAGCTGTCAACGGTCGCGATCCCTCAACCAGCGCCCGTTTCGCGCTCCTGGCTGGTTGCAGCCGAGCGGCTCGTGAACTTCCTAGAAAATTCACGCGCCGCTATATTCGCGGCATACCGAAATGCGAATTTCGATCCGAGACGATCGTGAGCCAGCTTGCTTTCATCGGGGACGAGGCGGAGAGGAGCCTGCCGAAGGATGGGGGGCCGAGGATGGGTGCATCGGTACGTGTCAGGCGCTCTGGCGATGCGCTCACTCGTCGGCCTGTCCGATTCAATGCGGACCGCGATCGAAGCGAGGGGTTCGAACAATCGGAAGCTCGCGCTCGTCAAGCGCTCAGCCCGACTCGTTCACAGATTTCGACAAACTCGCATTCCTTGAGGTTCCTCCATCGCGGGCCGCGCCCGCGTCCTTCTGTGCGCAGTCCTACCTTCCGCGAGGATCTGTCGCGCCTGCGCACCGGTCATGGCCCGCACACCCGCAAGCTACGGCTCATTTGCCGGGCGTCTTCGCCGTTCTCGCCGATGAGCGAACGGGAGTGCTGAATCAGACGAAACCGGAAGCGCGGCTGATTGTCGTGGCGTCAACGGGGCGTTGCGGGTGTCCCCGCAGAAGGGGTGACGGAGAACGGTCCGCGGCTTGGTCGCGGGACGGTCGTAGGCAGGGGAAGGCGTTTCCCCCAATTGAGACAAAGCCGTCCGCAGGTGAGGTCAGAGGACGCGCCTTGGTCCGAATCTTGGCCCCATCGAACTTGATCCCGCATCCGCTTCAGCTGCTCGGTGCGCCATGAGTGCGTGTCCTGACCGACGATCGCACGCTGATGTTCATAACAGATTCGGCTGATACGTGCGAGGAAATCTCGGACCATCCGGGAAACCCGGGTTGAGACGAGAGAGGCCCCGGCTTGCGCCGGGGCCATCCGGTTCAGCGGGTCCAGAGGACGGCGGGACCGTTCGCGTTTCTGTAGAGGTTGCAGACCACCGGGTCCGGCAGGCTCGGATCGGTAAGCTTGAGGAAGAGGTAGGCGCTGCCCTTCTTCGAGGTGCGGGACCAGGCCGCGCCGATTTCCCGCTTGCCGGCGAGAATGCGGTAGTCTGGCTGCTTCTCGCTGCGGTCTTTGAGGGGCACGAACTTGACCTTGGCCTTGAGCGTGACGGTTTCGAGGGTGCCTTCCTGACCGAAGAGGTCGTCCTGGCTGAATGAACCGATGGTCGGCATGATGTGTGTTCCTTTCGATGCGGGAGACCGCCCCTTGCGGCCTCGACAGCGCACCGCCCGACGCCGCCGGCCGGCGTCGATCAACACCGCCCTCTTCCGGGGGGCTTGGGAATTTTGCAGCGCAGCGATCGCGAGGAATGCCGCAGAGCGGCAGGGGAAAATTTCTGTTGAACGGCGTCGTCGCAACGCGACAAGGGCCAAGGCGTCAGGTTGCGCGTCAAAAGAGGCCGCAATGGGGTGAGGCGGTCTCCCCGAAAGGAACTCATGCCAAAAACCTTCGGTTTGAAAGGGCGACTGTGGCAGGGAGGAACCTTCGTCGCGAGCAAGGCCGGGGTGTGGCCTGAGGCTTTCGCAGGGAGAAGCAGTCTTGCGGGTGTGCATTTCGGCAAGCGGTACGGCATGGTTGCTCAGCCGATGAGGGCGGGGCTGACGGCGCAGCTTACTGGACGGGCTGAGAACGGCCCGTGCTATCGTTCCAGAAACGCGTCGGCTTGTCTGTGCGGTGATTCGGATGGCCGGGGCGAGCGGCGGGGCGCTGCCGGTGTCTGGTTGCAAAATGTGGCGTAGTGTTGCAGGTTGAATGTCTGCAAGGGGTGGAAGGAAAGCGGACGTAGATGCTTTGCCGCGTCGAGGTCTGCATCGCGCCCGCGGCGGTCGTTCCAGGTCGCCTCGCCGACACTCGAATGCAGACGTTCGGCCAAGTGCGGCGATAGCTACTCAGAGATCACTACGGGTGGGTAGCGGCCCATTGTGCCTCCGAAGCCGAGCGACGCAAATGCGCCAGGGGCGGCCGCGAGGTCGTTCGGTAAATCGTCTGCGTTGGGCATGCATGAACCTCGGGTGAATCGATGCCACCTTGAACGCGAAGCCGGCCACTGATGCGGCGCTCAGTCGAGCCCGGCGGCGAGATATCCGCCGTCGACGGCGATAGTTTCCCCTGTGACGTAACTCGCTGAGGGTGAGGCCAGATAGATCGCGGCGCCGACCAGCTCTTCAACCTCTCCGAAGCGCTTCATCGGCGTGCGCCGCATCGCGATTTCCTTGCGAGAGGGCGACATCTTGTCTCGATTGAGCGCCGTCATGAAAAAGCCTGGCGAGATGGCGTTCACCCTGACCCCTCGGGTCGCCCATTCCGCGGCCAGCGTCCGCGTCAGCGCGAGGACGCCGTGCTTGCTCATGGTGTAGAGGGCGCTGAGTTGGAAGCCGCGATGGGCCGCAAGCGAGGCGATGTTGATGATGCTGCCGGCGCCGCGCGCCAGCATATGCCTGCCGACTTCGGTGCAGGCGAAGAAGACGCTGGCGAGGTTGGTCGCCATGACCCGGTCGTAGTCGGCGCGGCTGAACTCTTCAGCCGGCTTCAGGATAGTCACCCCCTGCGAGTTGACGAGGATGTCGATACGTCCGTGCCGAGCGATCGTCTGCGTCACGACTTCGGTCAGCGCCTCGGGTTGCGTCACATCGGCGCAATAACCAAGCGCTGACGCGCCTTGCGCGGTGAGCGCAGCCTCCGCCTCGGCGACCTTCGCCGCCGTCTTGCCGACGGGCACGACGATGGCTCCGGCGTCATGGAAGCCAAGTGCAATGGCGCGTCCGATGCCGCTCGAGCCCCCGAGAACCAACGCGACCTGGCCGTCCAGTGAAAACAACCCGGCATGATTCATCGGCTTGCCTCCGGTGTGAGCCGCATGGTCACGCGACCTTGTAGCGGTGCAGCACCTCGTCGTTCATTTCGATGCCCAGGCCCGGCTTCTGCGGCGGAAGGATGCGCCCTTCAACGAAGTCGAAGCCCTCCTGCACGAGTTCACGGCGCAGCGTTTCAACGCACAGATGCGGCGGCAGGTATTCGATGAAGGCGCAATGCGGCGTGTTAAAGGCGAGATGCGCGGTTGCGGTGACGGAGAGGCCTGTCTTCCAGCAATGCGGCACGATGACGCGGCCGCGCGAGGCTGCGAAGTCGCAGACCTTCTTTGCTTCGATGAAACCGCCGACACGCCCCACGTCCGGCTGCGCAACGTCGATCTTGCCTCGTTCGATCAGTTCTTCGAACTCCCAGTGCGTCGCCAGCCACTCACCCGAGGCGATCTTCATTGGTGCGGCATCGTGAAGCAGCGCGTACTCGTCGAGATTGTCAACCCAGATAGGCGTCTCGAGGAAGAACAGATCGAACTCCTTCCATTGCCCGACCGTTTCGAGCGCCGTTGCGGCATCGTTCCACATGTACTGAACATCGACCATAAGGGCGATCTCTGGACCGAGTGTCTTGCGTACCGCGGCGACGACTTCGGTGTGACGGTCGAAGCTCTCGTTGAGGCCGCTATGCGCATAGGGCCCGTTCATCGTCACCTCGGCCTTTACGGCCTTGAAGCCCAGCCCCTTCGCCCGCTCGGCCCAGACACAGAGCGAATCCCGATACGCCGCAAAGCTGTTTCCCGAAGGTTGCAGCGAGGCGTAGGGCACGATCGATTCCTGCTTGGCGCCGCCCAGGAGTTCGTAGACGGGCTTGCCTTCAGCCTTGCCCTTGATGTCCCACAGAGCCATCTCGATCGCACCCATCGTATGGATGCCGGCGCCGCGGCGGCCGTGCATGCAGGTTCCGACATACATGCGCTGCCATAGCTCCTCGATGTTGAGCGGATCAGAGCCTATCAGGATATCGCGCAGTGACAGGCTCATGGTGTGGGTGCCAGGCGCTTCGATGCAGGCCTTGGCGATCCACGGATTGACATCGCTTTCGCCGTAGCCGCGGATGCCGGCATCGGTTTGAATGACAACGATGAAGCTGTCCTGCGCCGAGGATGTCAGAGTCTTATCGTAGTTCGGCGCGAGCAGGACGTGACAATCGATGCCGGTAATCTTCATGGTGCATCTGCTCCTGGATGCCCACCGGACCCGGTGGGGATGAGTTGCGCCTCGAACGAATCTCTACCCGCCGTGGCTTGCCTTTCGACCAGCGGCGCTTCCGTAGCGAGGCTCTCGCCGTGCCAGCCGAGGTGGCTAAGGAATTCGCGCGTACGCGTCACCGTCGGCCGTTCGAAGATTTGCCGCGGAGGTCCCTGCTCGATGACCTGGCCCCGGTCGAAGACCACGACCCAATTGCCGACGCGCTTGGCGAAATCCATCTCGTGAGTCACGACGACCATGGTCATGCCTTCGTCGGCAAGCCGCTTCATGACGCTGAGTACCTCGCCGATCGTCTCCGGATCGAGCGCCGAGGTCGGTTCGTCGAACAGCATGACGTCGGGCTGCATCGCCAGTGCACGGGCGATGGCGACGCGCTGTTGCTGTCCCCCCGAAAGCGCGGCCGGGTGCTGCTGCGCCTTGTCGGCGAGTCCCACCTTGCGCAGCAGGTCCATGGCGCGCGCCGCTGCGGCGTTGCGCTGCATTCCGAGCACCGTGACCGGTCCGACCGCGACATTGCCGAGCACCGTCAGGTGCGGGAACAGTTCGAAGTTCTGGAACACCATCCCCATTCGGCGCCGCAGCTTGCGAACGTCGGTCGCCTTGTCGTCTACACCGACGCCATCGAAGGCGATGCGCCCGGCGTCGATGCCCTCGAGCGCATTGGCGCAGCGCAGCAAGGTCGATTTACCGGAGCCGCTGGGACCGATGAGACAAACGACCTCGCCGCGGTTGACCTGGAAGCTGACCCCGGCAAGCGCTTGGAGCGTGCCATAGCGCTTGGCGACGCCGTCGAAGGCGAGGATCGGGGCCGCGTCGGCTCCGACACGGGAGGCCAGCTTGCCTGCGAGACAGCCAGGGCCTACCGCCATCACTCGGCCACCTTGAGGCGACGATGGACCCAGTCCGCGAGCTTCGCCTGTGGATAGCCCATGAGGCAGTAGAGCCCCGCCATTGCGGTCAGGACTTCGAGGACGCGATAGGTCTCGGAACGGATCTTCAGCGAGACGTAGCTAAGGTCGGCGACGGCTATGATCGACACGAGGGAAGTGTCCTTGAACAGCGACACCCAGGTGCTGGCAAGCGCCGGAAGGACACGTAGCACGGCCTGAGGCAGAACGATCTTGCGCAGCGCCTGCCATTTGGTCATTCCGAGCGCGAGGGCAGCGTTCCACTGCCCGCGCCGGATTGACAGGATGCCGGCGCGGAAGGTCTCCGAGTTGAAGGACGAGACGTTGAGGGTAAGTCCGACCAGCGCCGTGGTGAAATCCGACAGCGTGATGTCGAAAGCTGCCGGCAGGACATAGAAGACCCAATAGATCTGCAGGATGAGCGGGGTTGCGCGAAAGAACTCCACAAAGCCGGTTGCGGCGCTGCTGACGACACGGATCGGCGAGAGGCGCAACAGGGCGAGCAGCATGCCGCCTGGCAGGGCGAGCGCCATCGTCGTGACCGTCAGGATCACGGTGACCTCGGCGCCGTCAATGAAGCGCCAGCGATTGTCCCAGATGACCGACCAGTCGAAGGTCACGCCGCTCTCACGAAGCGCCGAGTGGCGCCAAACGCCGGTAAATTCGATCGATGATGCGCGCAATCGGGTAGCAAATCATGAAATAGACGAACATGGCCGCGGTATAAATCTCGAAAGGACGGTAGGTCTTGCCCGCCAGAACCTGTGACTGACGCAGAAGCTCCGGCACGGCGATCACCGACGCAATCGCGCTGTCCTTCACTGCAATGACGATGAGGGAGCCGAGAGGGGGGAGCATGCGGATCAGCGCCTGCGGCAAGATGATCTTGCGGATCGCCTGGAACCGCGACATGCCAAGGGCGAGCGCGGCTCGCATCTGTCCCGCCCGGATTGAGGTGAGACCGGCCCTTATCACCTCCGTTACATAGGCGCCGAGATGGAAGCCGAGGGCGAGCACGCCGCCGGTCACTGGCGTCAGCGAATAACCGATGAAGAGTGGGAAGGCGAAATAGGTCCAGACCAGGATCGCCAGCACCGGGATCGAACGGACGAGATCGACGTAGAGGCCGAGCGCCATGCCAATGAACCGGCCGCCATAGGTCCGCAGCGTCCCGCAAACGATGCCGATAGCGAGTCCGAGACAGATCGAGAGCGCACTGACTAAAAGCGTCATGCCGACCGCCTGCGACATGAATCGCCAATTTTCGACCAGCGGGCGGATGTCGATGTCCATGATCGGCCGGTTCCGGCAAGGTCCGATCCGGCACCCCAAGGCAAGCCGCCCGAATGGGCGACCCACCTTGGTGGTCGGGGCCGTCCCTGAAGGGTCAGGTAGCCGGTTTGACGCTCTTCAGGACGCGCATTTCCTCGGCATCGAGCTTCGGTTGCACCTCATTTTTGACCGCAGTGAGCCAGGCAAGGAACACTGGATCGCCCTTGTCGATCGCCATTGCGGTCTGCGCCTCCATTTCGTGGCTCTTCAGGCAGGCGTCTCCCTGCGGGAAGACGGTGAGTCCCTTGACCGCGGCGTCGAGATTGGGCCAGGCGACGTTGTCGATCGGCGCGATATCCGCACGCTTGGAAATGATCTCTTCGACCGGTGCGTTGGCGCCCGAACCGGCGACAGCGCGGTATTTTAGCTTGTGGAAGCGGGTCGGCGCCCAGGTCTCCGGCGGCGTCCCGGTGAAATAGGCCATGGTGATGTCGGACGCGTCGAGGTCGTCGACCGACTTCGCCTTCTGCAGCTTCGGATTGCTGGCAAGGCCGAAGAAGCACAGGCTCGAGCCGGAATAGGGCACGAATTCGACCACCTTCTGGCGCGCCGGCGTAATCGAGAGCGGTGCAATGCTGATGTCGGCCTGACCGGTCGCGAGGATCGGCACCTTGGTCTCATGGCTCACCGGCACGATCTCGAGCGTGACCCCCAGGCGCGTGGCGATCTCGTTCGCGAGGACCCAGGCGGGACCCGAGAACTGCGGACCGTTGCCGCTGGTATTCTCTGGCAGCCAGGGAAACTCGCCGATCGCCGCGGCCCGCAGCGTGCCGCGCTTCTTGATCTCGTCGATTTTCTTGCTCTGGCCTGGGGCCGGCACGGTTGTGTCGGCCGCCTGCGCCGTTCCGGCATAGATCAACGACGCGGTAAGCGCCGCGCAGGCGACAATCTTTACTCTCCTCCACCACATGGCTTCCCTCTCCCCATATTCGGCGCTCACACGCACGGGTAGGCATTGTCTGCGAGAGCGTTGCGAGGCGCAAGTATAATTGTATACAATCTAGCAGGACGGGTGCTCGAGGGCCTGCGTGTCGATGATGAGGGTGGAGAGAAAGACGCTACTACAGAGCCGCCCGGTGGCGTCCCCGGGCTTGCCGTTCGTCAAGTCGCGTAGCCTGCCTGACCAGATCGCGGACGCCATCGTCGACGGGCTCGGGACGGGCGCGTTGAGCCCGGGCCAGCGCCTCATTGAGGTTGATCTTGCACGCCAGTTCGTCGTCAGCCGTGTCCCGTTGCGCGAAGCGCTGAAGACGCTGGAAGCACAGGGCATCGTCGAGCGCGAACCTCACCGGGGCGTGCGCATCGTCGAACTCGACGCCGTGCGAATCGACCAGATCTGCGAGGTACGGGCAGCGCTTGAGACGATTGCAGCGCGCGGTGCGGTTGCAACCTATCGATCGGAACCGGTGCTCCTCCATCACCTCAATGCCGCCATCGCCGACATGGAAGAGGCGGTCCGGCGTGGCGACTGGGCGGCAGTCAACAGGGCCGATCTCGCGTTCCACCACCAAATCTGCCTCGCCTCGCACAATGACACCGTACTTACCCTGTGGCAGGGCTTGGCGCGTCATGTGCTGATGATCTTCGGCCGCGAGATTCTGACCGAGAAAGGCCAATCGCAGATTGTCCAGCAGCACAGGGATTTCGTTAAGATACTTCTCCGTGCCGATGACGCCGAGCTTCCGGCGAAGGTAGAGCAGCACATCATGCGCCTGCGACGAAGGCGGTGAGCAGAACCCCACGGTCGCCCGAACCTCTACGGCCGAGCAAGCTCATACTTCAGCCGATTGCTCACTTCTCAGGAGGCTTGAGAGCACAGACGCCCAAGTCTGCTTTTGTGCCCTGGCCACATCCTGAGTTTACATCAGTACATGGCCGCTCTGGGTCACGTGCGGGCCTATCGACATAGGGCCTCGAACCTCCGCTTTGGGGTCGAAAGCTGCTACTAGGCAGTGCGGACGCGAAGGTCCGCTTTAGCGAGCGGTTTGCGCACAGCGGACCGTCCGCTTACGGCCAGCACCTGCCATTCGGTCGCCTGGCCTGAATGTCCGAGAAGGGTCGCTTCGGCGGTTCGGCCAGCGCGACCCAGCAACCGCTGTTTTGGGTCGGGAAGCGACATTCAAACTCTGATGAGGCACCGCCGAGTGGGAAGTTCTCTATGTCAGCAATCGGCGAGTTCGGCGAGCACCTCCGCGTGGCAACTCCCCGGGACTACTCGCCACATATGAAAATACCGATTCGTTCTCACTCACAGCGTCACGCTCCTTACCCATACTGATCGGCCACCGAGCCAGTAACTGTGATATCGATCTGGGGTGTTATCGGGAATTCCCTTGTGGAATCTAGAGTCATCTACGTGGTATCCCGCATTGTCACGGAATACCCTTAGCGTGCTAGTTCCAAACGGTTCACGTTTTACCGGGTAGTCGGCGTTCAGATAATAGTCGATGGACCGGCAAAACAGCCCTTTCGGACGATGAGCTGCCGATGGTTGGATCCAACCCTCATCTCCCGGCTTCATATCAGCGATCGTCGGTTCATGCATACTGTAATTCCTTTCAAAATCTGGTTTCGCCTAAATCTCAGCTCTGAGAGAACAATAACATCAAAGGTTGAAAGTAAATAATCAATCTGCACGATATATGAAGTGACCAAGCGGTCATTTGTGTTTTTTGCCATTGGGCGAACGGTAATTGAGGCCGAACGCAGGCGCTATCAGCTCGCATGACCCGCCGCTATCAAAAGCACTATAATCTTGGCGCTAATCCCAAGATTGCTTTGCCGTGAGTCAAGCCGCATGCTCTTTCGACACGCTTCAAGACCGTATCAATACCGCCCTTGTCCATAACCTCGGCAGTGGATGGATCGATCAAAAGGTCATCTACGTCCACGAGCATTTTCGCATAAGTGACGTAATGCCCAAAGATCGACGGGGGAATATCTCCTGGCGGCATTTCCTTTATCCCTGATTCAAAAGCCGGCGCATATCCCAGCTTCAGTATATTATCGAGTATCTGTAGATAACGATCCCGTGCCTCATCGGGGGTATCTTCGTCCCTAACCCTCTCCCAAAGATCAGCCATCAAATTAAGTGCCGGGTCCCTGCCTTCGGCCGCATGATGGTTGATAGCATGGGAAGCTAGCCTGCATAAATCGCCCACCGACCAGTCAGCAACTTCTCTGAGGGTCCCAACTGAGCGCACTAGGCTAAACAAATGCGTAGCCTTGCGAATATCATTTTCCATAATTTCCTCTTTGCACTTTGTGTTAAAAACTAGTCACAACCCAGCGTCTTCATCGAACGATCAGCAAAGGTTGGGCTTTCATCCCCTCGCGTGAGGTTATTGTATCAGACGCCCTCCCCTCAAATCTATCTTGTTTTTACTTTCATAGCATCATTTGACGTTATGATTTCTCCGCCCAGCCAGCAAGAACGCGCGGAGCCGCATACCCATGTCATCAAGATGGAGACATCGCAACGGGGTAGGGTTTCCACGTCTCGCCGACCATCTGCGCTTAGGCGGCGACGGTTGCCGCCTCCGGCGGAAGGCGGAGCCTCGACCGGCTCCGCCCCTCGCCGTGGTCTGTCACGCCGCCTGGAAAGCGGCCATTTCGACGGCGGCGGACTTGCGGGCGACGCTGGCGGCGGGTGCCGCGGGGGCCTCGTAGGGCTTCCAGTTCTCGCCGGTGATGTCGGCGTAGGCGGTGATCGCACCCTCGGCGGCGGCCATCAGCGCGAAGGACTGCAGGGCCATCTCGGCGGCGAACAGGCGGGCGCGCTCGGCCTTGCTCTCGAAGCCGAGCGGACCGTCGCGGTCCTCGTCGCGGTCGTCGTTGAGTAGCTTGCTGGTGAGCTCCATCGCGGCCGACTTTTTGTTGCCGTAGAACTGGGCGGCACCGAAAGCCGAGCTGACAAAGGCGCCGGTGATCCGTTGCATGTGGATTTGCAGGGCCTTCTCGTTCAGCGCCGTCCCGAACGCCTCGGCGGCGCGGGCGATGTGTTCCTTGGTCGCGTCGCGGATGCCGTCGTAGTCAACGGGATCGAGGCCGAAGGTGCGGACGAGGTTGTCGGCCAGGCCCTGATGCGGGGTGAGTTGGGCGACCATCCCGAAGGTGATCGACTTGCGATCTGGTCGGCTGCGGAGTGGGACGGGCTTCGTGGTGGTCTTCGCGTTTTTCTGGGTGGGTTTCCTGGTCATGATTTCGATCCTTCTCTCTGCCCGGGAGGTCCCGCCGGCGTTGTGCCGGCGTCCGCCCCCTCGGGTGCGGTTTCTTTGGCCGGGCATAGGCGGCCGGAGAGAAAGGCGCGCCCTTGCGCGGGACCAGAGCCACGCGCAGCTCGCCCTTGCGAGCGAGCATGGCGAGGACCCACCCTTTCGCGGAGGACGCCGACCGGCCTAAACCGCACGCATCCGAGGGGGTGACGCCTCACACTGCACGTCGGCTCTCCCCGCGAGACAGAGAAAGATCGAGGGTTCATGGCCGGTCCAGCCCGGGAAGCGCAGCCACGCGGCCTCCCACCCTGTACGGCGGATCAGCCACACCGACGGGTTGGTTGCCCACCCGGCGTCAGGCCGCCGATACCGAACCGCTCCGTTTTGACCATATCCGTTCGACTGCTGTCGGCAGCGGCGCGATCAAGGGAAACTGCCAAGTGTGCCGCGGTTCGAGGGATGGCCAGAACGCAGGCTCGCAGATGTGCCGCGCGGCGTCCCGGCGTCGTCGTGCTCTGCCTGGCCGCTCCAGCGGCGTCGCACCGGATGGCGGACTGGTGGATGCGCGCGGATGAGCTGATCGTGACGATCGCGCCGACTCGCCAGATGTGCCGGCAAAGAGCAAGACGAGCCTTGCCTGCCTCGACGCCCGACGATGGCTCGCGGACCCGCGTAGCTTGGCCGATCCGAGGCGCTTTCGCTGCCTGCGCGCGGCGCTGGCGGGTCGGAGCACAGGTTGTGGCAACCACCGGTCAGGCAGCGATCGGCAAGGTCATCAGCCGTTCGAGCTGGCCGATTTCCCGGCGAAGGCAGCGCATGCGTGGGCCGTAGGTCGCCTCCAGCCGCATCGCTGCGGCGATATACCGTCGCCAGGTCGTGCGGTCCCGGTGCTCGCGCTCGAAACCCGCGTTCGGCATCGCGAGCGTACCATGGGCCGCCGCCTCGCAGGCGGCGATCATCTCGGCCTCAAGTTCGGCTAGACGCGCACGGCGACGGGCGATCTGCATGTCCAGCGCTTGGCGGCTGAGCCTTGCTGGTGGCGGTGACACGGCCCCGCCAGCCGAAGAAAGATGGGCCATGACGGTGTCCTTCGGAATAAGGCTACCTGCCCCGGCCGTCGTGCCGGGGCAGGCGCTGCTGCGGGGTCAGGCGGCTTCGCGTTCCGCCGGATCGTCGTTGTCAAAGCCGGTGTTGTCGGCTTCGCCTTCGTCGCCGGCCTCCGGCTCGGCGCTGTCGTCTTCGCCACCTTCACTGTCTTCGCCGGTCACCGGGTTGACCCAGCCGGCGCGGCCGCGCGGGCGTTCCGCTGCGTCCTGCTCCTCCGGCGTCAGCCGGAAGAGCGCGCCCGGATAGACGAAGGTGCCATCCTTGAAGCGCGTGACCATGCGCGCCCGCGTGTCTTTCGCGCGGGGCGCGATGTTGACGCCCTCGGCCCTGGTGACGGTCTCCAAAGCACCGCGCGACAGGCACGACAGGAACTCCTCAGTCGCCATGCTCGGCAGCCGGAGCGAGGCGCCGATCGCCTCGCCGGCGATCCGGGCGAACGGCCCGCTCTGCGAGCGGTTCTCCCGGCAGGACAGCGCGCCGATCAGCATCTTGCGCGCCGACTGGCGCAGCAGATCGAGATCGGCCGTCAGCACGCCGCCTTCGGTGAGCGCGCGGCAGATTGCCTGACGGTCATCCCCGCGCAGGTCGCTGCCGCTGTCCACCGTCACGTTGTCGCCACCGAAAGCGAGGATCAGCATCCCAAGCAGGGTGTCGTCCTCGATCGGCGTGTCGGCGAGCGCCTGATGCAGCGCATCGGTGCGCAGATCGCCGATCATGGCGACGCCCTTCTGCGTCACGTCCGGTCGGGTCCGCACGGTCGGCATATCTTCGTCATCGCTGCCGCCGCCAGTCGCGCCGGTCGTGGCCCCAGTCGTGCTCGTTGCGCCATCCGCGCGCTTGCCGGCCTTCTTCGGCACGGGCAGCCGGTAGGCGATGGCTTCCACCTCGCCCGTGCGCACGTCGATGTAGTGCCCGACCAGATCGGTCTTGCCGGGCTTACTGTAGACGCGCTCGGCCTTCTTCGGCAGTTGGCCTTGGCCGTACTCATTTACCGGCAGGAGCGTGCCGCGCTCCGGCAGGTTGTTCTGCAGCCACTCCTGCTGAGCGCCGAAGAACCCCTCGACGTTGGTGGTATAGCGGCTGTCCTCGCCCGACGGTGCGAACAAATCGTCTTCCCAAACGATGCCGTAAGCTTTCGCCAGATCGTCGCCGAATTTGGCGGCCGAGGCCGGCATGCGACGCTTGGTCAGCGCGCGGGCGACCTCGAACCAGATGACGTCGGTCTGGCCCTTCTTCGGCTTGTGCTTCTTCCAGACCTGGGCCTGTTCCTCGCGCGTGGCGGCCGCGATCGTGCGCAACTGATCCTCGTTCGGCATGCTGCCGAGCGCCATCACGTCGAGCATCGCCGGATGCAAATGCGCCAGCAGCTTCAGGCGGCGGACGGTACGGACCGGCAGCGCGAGCGCGTCGCCGATGGCCTGCTCGTTCCAGCCCTGCGCTTCGAGCCGCTCAATCGCGCGCCAGATGTCTACGCTCGACATCGAAGCGCGGATCAGGTTCTCGGCGACCGAGCGCATCGCGTCGGCGGCCTCGTCGGCATCGCAAACCAGCACGTCGATCAAAGGCAGATCAGCCTTGATTGAAGCCTTCACCCGGCGGTTGCCGACGACGATCATCAGCCCGTCGTCCTTCGGGGTGACGCAAGGCGGCTGGATGATGCCGACAGCCTTGATGGAGGCGACGAGCTGTTCATCCATCGCCGGCGGCACCGGCGCGTGGCGGGGATTGTTCGGGTTAGGTTGGAGAGTACGGGGGTCTACGCTGCGAAGTTCGGCCATGGTTGGCTCCTGTTGGTTGGGGTTTCATCCTCCCTGTTCTTCGGGAAGACCCCTCCCGCGCGGCGCATCCCGGTCCGACGGGGCAAGGGCGCGCGCAGCGCGAGGCCAGAGGCCGGTCCCTTGCGGCGGCGGACGGCGATGCGGCAGCCGTTTCATTTCTCCCGCCTTCCCTCTTGTCCTCTTTCCATCACCTCCTTGCTCATTCCCTTGAGAACCGCCGGGGCCTGCGCGGCGGTTCAGGCTATGCCCACGAGGATCGGGCAGCCGCCACAAACGCATGTCGGGCAGATCCGGATAGGGGCACGGCCCGATCGACAACCCGTGCTCCTCGTGAAGGATGAGGGTGCGCACGGCGACCTGGCGGCGGCGGCCGTCGCGCAACGAGCGGACGACCGCCATGTCGGAGCGTCCTGCGGCATAGACGTCTTCCCATAGACCGGTCTGGCGGTTGCGGCGCGCCGCGCCGATGGTGCCGTTCAGGAAGGCCTCGACGATCCACGGATTGCGACAGGTGGCCGCGCCGCGATAGCGGTCGCGCCACCACCCCTCGTCCTGGATGTAGAAGATGGCGCCGACCGGGATGACGCCGACGCCGAGCGGGTTCGGCCCGCCGCGCCGGCGTTGCGCGTGATACTGCCGGATCATGTGCGGCTCACGGCGCGCTCCGGCAGCGCCGGAACAGCCGTCTCCTCGCGACGGAGAGTTTCAACGACCTCGTGCTCCTGGATGATCCAACGCCAGGGGCTGCCGGGTTCTCCTGTTGGCCGATGCCGCAGGGACACGATGGCCCAGGACCGAAAGTCCTCGACGACGATTTCGTAGGTATCGTCGGCGACCGTGGTGCGCAGGAAGGCGCTTTCGGCGCGGCGCAGATCAGCCACGTGCGCTTCGGCTGCGTTGCGCGCGGCCGTGAGGGCGTCGTCGCGTTGGCGATAGGCATAGCCGACGGCGGCGTCCTCCGGCGTGTAATGCAGCAGAGTGTGGATGACGCACGTCTTGTCACGCGCGGGATTTAGCACTTCGGGCTCGGTCATAGCACCGACTCCAACCGGAACAGTTCCGCGCTGGAGTTATCGATCGAAGCGCCTGGCGGTGACATCCGATCGTCGAGCAGGGTCAGCAGGTCAGCCTCGACGCCGCCCGCACGCCGGCGGAAATCAGCGTGCTCCCACGCCGTCGTGCCGCCTTCCTTGGCCCGCTCCCAGGCGGTGCGGCGCAGGGCACGCGGATCATGGACGGTGACGTTAAGCGTCAGCTTCGCGTCGATGCCGCCCGTCATGGCTTGGACTCCCGCAGCAGGTGCTCCGGCGGGTGCCAGCCGTGCTCAAGCAGGAAGTCGAGCTGCGCGCCGATGCCGTCGTTGTTCGCGTCAGCGGCGAAAGAGGAAGCGATGTCGTGAACGACGTCGTCGAGATCGGTGTCCTCCAGCTCGTCGTCAGGTTTGAGCCTGAGCTGTTCGGTTTCGATCTTCGCCGCCGTTTCCACGAACGTGCCGGTGTTGAGCCAGTCGGCGTTCCGCCGCGAGATAACCAGGGCGCCGCCGCCGAAGGCATCCAGCCGAAGGCGGTCGCAGGTGTTTGCCCACTGAAAGCTGATGACCCGATCGAGATCGAAGCGTCTCAGGAACGCCTGCACCAGATCGGCGGTGTAATCCACGTTACCCGAATCCTCGGAGCGCACCCAGACCGTGCCTTCCTTGTCATCGTGCACGACCTGTAGGCAGGGATCACCGTCGCGCTTCTCGGCCAGCCCCAGGGCAGCCAACACCATATCCTGCGGCCCTTCGATGTTCTCCCGCACCTCGCCGTCTTCGGCGTGCCCGATCAACTCGGTCGCAAGTGCATGCACCTTCGCAAACCAGTTTCCCTGCTCAGGGGTCACCGGGATGACAAAGCTGAATTGCGTAAAATAGTCTGCCATGGCTGGCTCCTTTGAGTTCGGGTTTCATCCTCCCTGTTCTTCGGGAAGACCCCTCCCGTGCGGCGCATCCCGGTCCGACGGGGCAAGGGCGCGCGCAGCGCGAGGCCAAAGGCCGGTCCCTTGCGGCGGCGGACGGCGATGCGGCAGCCGTTTCCCGCCTCTCGTTTTTCTCCGTTGCTCCCTGCTTCTTCCTGTTCTCCCGTTCTGGCTTGCCCTGACGCCAGAGACGGCCAGTGCGTCAGCAGAGTCCGACACCTTCCCGATGGTGACGCAGCGCACGATGCGTGATGCAGAAGTGCATGGCTCAGCCTCCGGCCTGTGCCGCGGTGGTTGTCGCGTCAGTATGCGTGATGGTGGGCTGCGGCGAGGCTCGCGGCGGAGAGCCGGCACAAGAATCTGGGACGGTTCAGCGGCTCGAAGACCGGCATCTTACGTCTGACGAAGCGCATGCGGAAAGCGGCAGCAGTCGTGCCGTCGCGGAAGGATGCCTCGCGTTCCAGCGTCACGATGCTGCAGGGCCGGGACTCGCGCGCTTCGTTCGCAACAGAATATCGTAAGTCTGCTTATAACATCGGAAGATGCTGGTACTGCGCCACCCTACAGCCCGTTGATTCCAAAAATCCGGCGACCGTGCTGCGCGCGGACAGAACAGGAAATGATTAAAGGGTAAAACGATCAACCTCCACCACACGACAAGGCCGGCCACTACAACGAAGGTAGTCGCTAAAGCGACAAACGTCGCGGCCGTCCGAGAAGTCGGCAAGCCTCACACCGTATGGATCGTCGGGGTGCGACGAGCTCGACAACACACATAGGGCAGTGCCGGAACCAGTAAGCGTATAACTGCCTTTGAAATCGCCTGTTTCTTTAAGGGCAAACATATTGATTCCAGGGCGAGTTTTTCCCCCGTTGAGCTTGTTCGGATCGCTGCCGTTCACAATATCCAGTGCCGGAATGAACCGCTTGCCTTCGATGCTGCTGCCACCCTTGGCGAGGGCTGTTTCCAAATCCTTATGATAAAAAACTGGATTCTTGGCCTTGAATCCATCCTTTTCCGCCCCAAGATATTCCGACGTTTCATTGAACGTCCTCGAGCCTTGTAATTGCGGAGCCGCAAAAAGATGATAAGTCTTTCCAAGGCTATTGCCCTTTGCATCTGTCGGCGCGTAGGTGCCCATATAAATGTCTTCCGCACGAATATAGGGATTGTCTTCGATGCCAAACTTATACCCAATCCGCAACCCTGTGGTGGGCGACGGTGTCGGCGCAACAGCCTGCCAGGAGAACGGATTGACTGCAAATCCTTGAAGAGCGAGCGTTTGAAGAATGGCGAGCGCTGGCTGGGCCACTTCCGGTCCTGCGTTTGGATCTGTGGCCGCATCCAAAATGATCTGCGTTAGCCGGTCGCTCTTTGGGCAGCCTGCTTCCGCGCAGGCCGCATGATAAAGATTCAGAAAATTCGCTTTGTCTGCAGGAGAAAAACTTACAAAAGCTTCCTCAAGAGACTCAGGTTTGAAAAGAATAGACATCGTAATCCTCCCATTAGCTTAAATTCATATATAAAATGTAGCACAGGAAGATGAAAGTATTTAATGAAACTTTTGGTTAATTCCTGTAATTCTCGGGAAGACGACGGGATCGTCGATCGGATCGTGTTTGTAGAGCCAGCCCATGATGGGTCTCCTTTTGCTGAGCGTGATGCCGCACGAAAACGCGCGCGCGGTTGCGGCTGGCCGCGCGACGGTTGCGCCTGCCACTCGTCTCCAAGTGACAGGCGCGAATTCTTTGGAAACCGATTGCTCAGCCGCCGTGTGACGACTGATGCGGCAGGGAAGGTTCAGGCTGCCTTGGGCTGTGCCGGACGGTGCTCGTCGATCACGCCGTCCGTGCCGGCCAGGTCCGCCTCGATCTCGGCAAGCTGGGCGAGCTTGCCGTCCAGTTCGCCCTGCAAGGGGAACGTCTCGCCGAGACGCGGCTCGTAGCCGGCCAGCCGCGCTTTCGCGTCGATGACGCGGCGGCGATTCTCTTCGAGTTCGGTGTCCATCCGGTCGAGGGCGTGCTCCAGCTTCGCAATGATTCCGACCGGTGTCGTCTCGGCGTCGATGCCGATCGGCTGCGCGAAGTCCGTGCGTTCCAACGCGAGATGCGGCTCCAGCCGCAAGTCATGCCGGCCGGATCGGATGTCGCATTGGATGTCGCAGCTCAGGTCGAAGCCGCCGATGCGGCCGACCGTCCAGCTTCGTTCGGTACGTTCCCGCGCGGCAAGGCGGACCTTCGTCAGCAGCGAAGCGCCAGCGGCCTTGCGCTGCGTGATCGTCCGTCCCTCGACCTCGATGGTGAACATCTCGCCACGTGTCGATTGCCGCCGGGTCAGGTCGATCGTGATCGCTTTGATCCGCCCCTCGGCATGTGCCTGATCATACGTTGCGTCGCGGATCTGCCGCCTTATGGCGTGCTGGTCGTCCACATGCGCCGCGCGCTGGCGTTGCAGCCGGGCGATCTCGCTTTCGAGCCCCGCCTTCTGCATCAGCCGGCTGTCACCGGACGCGATGGCCTTGGCCATAGCGAACTGATTGGCCTGGCTGCCGGCATCCTCCAGGCGGCGGATGGCGCGATCGCCGGATAGTGCGGCCTCGATGAACCGCGCCTTGCGCTCGTTGTTCTGCCACATCGTGGCGTCCATCGAGCCAAGCGTGGCATAGGCGTAGATGAAAATCTCGTCGTGCTGGTTGCCCTGCCGCTCGATGCGGCCCTCGCGCTGCTCGATCTGACTCGGCAACCACGGCACGTCGAGATGGTGCATGGCCTTCAGCCGCTGCTGCACATTGACGCCCGTGCCCATCGTGTCGGACGAGCCGATCAGCACCCGCACGCGCCCGGCGCGGAAGTCGGCGAACAACCGCTGCTTGTCCGCCGAGCGCTTGTAGTCCTGCATGAATGCGATCTGCCCGACGGGAACGCCACGGACGATGAGTTGCTGCCTGATCCAGCGATAGGCCGAGAAGCCGCGCGTCGCCTCGACATTGATCGTGCCGAGGTCGGAGAAGATCATCTGCCCGGCGCCAGGGATCGGATACTCCGTGCCGTCGGGCCGGAGGTAGCTCTGCTCTGCGGTCTCGCTCCAGATGCGATGAACGTTGTCGATCAGCTTGTTGAGCTTGTTCTCGGGCTCGTCGTCGCTTCCGTGCCAGACCAACCGCAGGTCGATCGCGGCGTGCCGCCCGTCGGTGATGACGGAAAGCAGGATGTCGTCGCCCTTCTGCACCTTGCCCTTGCGCGACTCGATCGCCTCGATCCGTCGCGCCAGGTGCTTCTGATAATCCTTGAAGGCCGGGCTCGCCTCGGCCGTGACAAGCTGGCGCTGGCCGCCACGGATGCGCGGCAGCGTCAGCAGCCCGCGCAGGTCGGTCTTCTGCACCACGTCAGCTATCGAGCGGAACATCATCATCAGGTCGGCGACGTTGATGAACGCGGCAAAGCGGGTCACCGGCTTGTAGGCACCGCTCGGCTGCAACTCCAACTCCGTGCTGGTGTCGCCGAAAGCCGACGCCCAGGCGTCGAACTCATGCACGCCCCGCTCCCGCAGCGCCTCCGGCGCCTGGAACCGCAGCAGCGTATACATCTCGCCCAAGGTGTTGGTGATCGGCGTTCCCGGTGACTGGATCAGCGCGCGGCCGGGCTGCCCGAGACGGCCGGGCCGTTTGCGGTCGAGATAGCGCGCCTTCACGAACAGATCCCAGGCCCGCTGCGAGCCGTCCGGATCGACGCCCTTCAGGTTCACCTGGTTGGTGGCGAAGCTGAGCTTCCGGAATTCCTGCGCCTCATCGACGATGATCTGGTCGATGCCGATCTCTTCCAGCGTCACCATGTCGTCGCGCCGGCTCTTCAGCGCCGCCAGTCTCTCGCCCAGCTTCTCCTTCATCGCCTCGAGGCGCTTGCGAGTGACGCGGTCGCCGTCGTCGCTGCGCAGCATAAGGTCCGCGCAGGAGGCGATCTGCTCCTCGATCAACTCGCGCTCGAAGCCCGCCGGCACCGGAATGAAACGGAAGGCCGCATGGGTGATGATCACCGCGTCCCAGTTCGCTGTTGCGGCGCGCGCCAGGAACCGGGACCGCTTCGCCTTCACGAAGTTCGTCTCGTCGGCGACCAGGATGCGGGCGGTCGGATAGAGCTGCAAGAATTCCCGCGACACCTGAGCTAGGCAATGCCCGGGCACCACCAACATGGCCTTGCTGATTAGGCCGAGCCGCTTCTGCTCCATGATGGCGCCAGCGATGGCGTAGGATTTCCCGGCGCCGACGGTGTGCGCGATGTAGGTCGAGCCGGACGCGACGATCCGCCAGATGACCCGCTTCTGGTGGTCGTAGAGGCGGATGATGCTGCATGCGCCGGGCAGCGTCAGATGCCGTCCGTCGAACCGGCGCGGCACCAGGTTGTTGAAGCGGTCGTTATAGAGGCGCGCGAGCCGGTCGGTGCGGTCCGGATCGGTCCACACCCAGGCGGAGAAGGCGGACCTAATCCGCGCCAGCTTCTCCTTGGCGGCCTCGGTCGCCTCGCTGTTGAGAACGCGCTTCTCCACCCCGTCCTCGACGATGGTGTCGAAGATCTGCGGCATGGCGCTGTTCAACGCGTCGTGCAGCAGCCAGCCGGCGTTGCGGTGTGATGTGCCCCATTCGGAAGTGCCGGCGGCGGTGCCGACGAACGGCGCGATCTCCACCGACCACGACGCGATCTCGACGGTGTGCCGCACGCATGTCGCTGTGCCCATCACCTCGGCGGCGAACGTCTCGATATCGGCGGCGGGAATCCACGGTGCGCCGAGACGCGCGGTGATGTCCGATGGCCGGAGGTCCTCGGGCTGCACCAGCCGCAGCGCTTCCACGTTGCGCGCATAGTGCGGGTCGCGCTCCGCCGCCGCTTCGGCCATTGCCAGCTTGGTGCGGACGGAACCCGAGAGGTAGGCATCGTCGGTTTCCCAGGCTTCCGTGCATGGATTGCGGAACACCGCGTCGCCGAGCTGGGCCAGCGCGGTCTCGGGATCGCGGTCGAGCAGCTCGGCCAAATGGTCGATGTCCACCCGGCCGGTCTCGTTGAGGGTGACGGCGAGCGCATCGGCCGCGGTCGCGATCAGCGGTGCTGACGGCGGCGCGATCACCCGCTCGCGGAAGATCGGCCCCATGCGGGCGAGGTCGCTTTCGAGGTCGTAGTCCTCGATGCTGGCGACCAGCCAGCAATCGGGATCGTCGGCGAACGGGGCGATGTTCGGCCGGCGATGAGTCTCCCGCTCCTCGTCGGTCTCCGGGTCGGTGGTGACCGAGACGACGGTGTGGTTGATCGGTCCGAAGCTGCGGACGAAGCTGCTATAGGCGATGCGCAGGCGGACCTGCGCCTCCGTCCAGGGCTGGTCGGCAGCCTGGGCGCGCAGGACATCGCGCACAGCGTCGCGGATCGGCAGCAGGGCGCGGATGATCTTCGCGTCGCGCGCAAAGATGCCGCCGCTGCCCTTGCCTTCCTTGATTGCCACGGCGCGCGGTTCGCCGTCCACGATCTGCACCAGCCGGTCGGCGGTGCCGGGCAGATAGGAGCCTTCCTTGATGGTGGCGCCCTCTGCCGCTGTGCCCGCGCGCGCGACCGTTCCGGATTCAGCGTCGCTGTCAACGTCAGTCGGGAACTCTGCTGACGCGGGGACGATGCCGGCTGGCAACCGGTCGAGCGCTTCGGTCAGCAAGGTCTCAAGGGCCGTGCCGTCCTGGCGCGGCCGGCAGGTGTAGACCGGCGCAGGGCCGTAGATACCGCGCCGCAGCGCATGCTCGCCCAACACCATCTCCGGATGCTCGGCGAAGTAACGGTTCACCTTGATGCTGGGCGACCCATGGCCGTGCTCCGGGCTGTCGGTGTCGTCGCCTTCATCATCCGTATCCGTCATCGCACGTTCAACCGGAGCGAGGTCGATCCAGGCCGCGCCGGCCGGGGGCTGGCCGTCTGCGCGACGCTGGAACACCAGCACGTCGATCACCACGTCGGTGCCCGCCGCCGCGCGCATGCTGCCCTCGGGCAGGCGCACCGCGTCCACCAGGTCAGCCATGCCGGCGACATGTTCCCGTGCTGCGGTGCTGACCTTGTCCATCGTGCCGGTGCTGGTGACGAACAGCGCGAGGCCGCCGGCGCGCAGCCGCTCAATCGAGCGGGCGATAAAGTAATCATGCAGCCGCAGCCCCAGGGTCCGCGTGACGGGATCGGCCCGCACCACGCGGTCGGAGAATGGCGGATTGCCGATGACGAGGTCGAAGCGCCCGGCCAGAGGACTGCGCGTGTAGTCCTCGCATCGCACCCGCGCTTCGGGATGCACCAGGCGCGCGATGCGGGCGGTGATTGGATCATATTCGATGCCGGTGAGGTGGCAGGTCTCGCGCAGTGCCATGGGCAGCAGCGCGAAGAACAGGCCGGTGCCCATGCCGGGTTCCAGCACGCGGCCCCCGCTAAAGCCCAGCCGTTCGGCGGCTCGCCAGAGTCCACGGATGATCGTCTCCGGCGTGTAGTGGGCATACTGGGTGGCGCGTTGCAGGGCGGCATATTCCTCCGGCGTAACGGCGGCTTCGAGCGCCGCGCCGATCTCCTGCCAGCCGGGGCGGAATTCATCCTCGCCGGGGCGGCGGAAGCAGTTCTGCGCCAGCTCGGAAGCGCCGAAGCCAGTGAAGCGCAGCAGTTCCGCTTGCTCGTCCGCGGTTGGCGCGCGGCCCGACTGCTCAAGCGCCTTCGACAGGCTGATCGCGGCGATGTTGCCGCGTGCGCGCGCAGGCCAGCCACGGGCAAGCTCGCGGTCGCCGGTGAGATGGAAGTTGCTGCCGAGTACGACAGCATCAGCCGCAGGCAAGCACGTGTCGCCGTCTTGATCCGCGTCATCGGTGTCGGCCTCATCAACCTCGTCCGGCTCCGCGACGGCTTGCAGGGTGTCAGGACTCCAGCTCGACAAAGCGGTGTTGTCGAACAGGCTGTGTGTGAATTCGGTATCGTTCGGCATGGTGGTCTCCTCGTGGTGGCAGGGGTGCGGGCAGCCGCGCGGCCCCGACCGCGTGGAAGCGGTCGAGCCGGTCGGCTCTGGATTGGTCGGAAGGGCTGGTTACGCTGCGGCCGGCATCGGCTCCGGCGCGTCGGCCGCATCGCCGTCGTCGGCGATGGACACGCTGTCCGGCGGTCCGGCCTGGCTGTTCGCGTAGTCGGGGTGGAAGGCGAGCAGATAGTCGGCGATGCGTTGCGCATCCGCCGCCGCGCGGAAGATCTCCTTGCGGTCCGAGCGCAGCTTCTCCAGCCAGGACGCGACGTAGGCGGCGTTGTTGCTGAAATCGCAGTCGGCGATGCCAAGCTCGGCGCAGACCATCATCTGGCCGATCTCCGCCCGCAGCTCCTCGCGGGCGTAATCATGCGAGCCGAACCGGTTGCGCAGATCACGGTTCAACCGCGACTCTGCCCCCGTCCAGTGACCGAGCTCATGAACAAGCGTCCCGCAAAATCTTTCCGCTGTCGCAAAGGCCCCTTGCGGCGGCATCTGGATGTGATCCGTCGAGGGCGAGTAGAATGCCTTTTCACCGCCGATCCGAACGACCGCGCCGCTGTTGGCGAGAATGATCTCCGCGGCTTCCGGTGCGCGCCACGGCGCTTCCTCGATCGTGGGCGGAACGAAATCCGGAATGCCGTCGATCTGGCTGGCGTGGAACAGGGTGAACGCGCGCAGCAGCGGGATGCGCTTCACTGCGTCTTCGTCGCCCTCCGGTCTGGAATCGTCGCGCACCTCAAGCCGCTTGAAGAAATACCCGGTCGTGCCGCGCTCGCCCTTGCGGACCTGCCAACCCCGGTCTTCCGCCTGCTTGTAGGTCGCCCAGCGCGGATCGCCGCTGCTGAAGGCGAGCGCGGACATGCCAAGTGTCAGCACGTTGATGCCACGATAGCGCTGCCCGGTCGTCGCGTTGCGCGGCATCGCCGGGCCGCCTGCCTTGTCGGGATCCCACGGCCTGCGCCAGGGCGGCGTGCCGGCTTCCAGCGCGGCGATGATCCTGTCGGTGACTTCCTGATAGTGGTCGCGTGGCGTGCGGCTGATCTTGCCGCCGCGGTTCTCCGTTCTCGCTGTGGTGCTTGTCCTGTTCATCGGGGTGTCCTTCCCTCATGGGTTTCTGGAACACCCCTCCCGCCCCGCATCCCGGCTGACCGGGGCAAGGGCGCGCCGCTGGCGCGAGGCCGCAGGCCGGTCCCTTGCGGCGGGCAACCGGCGATGCGGTAGGAGATTTCATTTCATATCCGTAGTTCTGATTTGTCTTCCTGCTTGAAGTCGGTGGATGAGCAGTGGGGTGCCACAGCGGATGAAGAATGGCACCTTATTTATTAACCGCCCTGTTTCAACTTTAGCTGAAGGATAACTTATCCGAGTAAAGTGGAAAAATGATCTATTGACAGAAGCACTCGGTTTGGGCAAAGCAAGAATGCCACGAGAATGGTGATTACTTCATGGCTGCCAACCTCGAACCAATGAGCTATTAAAATGATTACAAAATCTGGCCTCCTCGCCCTCGCATTATTGGTTTTCACTTGCCTGTTGCCTAAGAGCGCAGCTGCGCAATTGGTGTGGGATGATGCAGACAGATTTAATAAGCAGCACTGTGATGATCAGTTTAATGCTGCCTACAAATCGAATATTCCCTGCCAGATCGATCACGCGTCATTTGAAAAAGGCGGTTACAATCCAAACGATCTTACGGCCGCCGGCCCCTCCGGTCAGTACCACAATTCTCCAAGTGACTTGTGCGGTCTGGTTGTCCTTTATAACATCTCTCTGGGGTGTCCATTTAACCGGAG
>PLXO01000235.1 GCA_003151425.1 Acetobacteraceae bacterium | reverse complement strand
TGAACTGGAGCCGGTTGTTCCACGGCCTGATCGCGGATTTCGACGCGGCGGTGCTGGCGGAGCGTCAGGCGGCGGCGTTGGCCGAGGCGAAGGTGCCGCCGGCGGGGTAGCGGTCGGGCAAGAACCTTGTCTTGCGTTACCGGATCATTTCGACAACGACGCCGACTGCCTCGGCCACCGCGAGCCAGCCACGATCGGCTGTCAACGCAGCACTGCGGCTGCGCTGTGCCAGGGCCAGGCAGAGCCGATCGCCAAGCGACAGCCCCGCCGGTCGCGTCGCTTGTGCCATCAAGGCCGCCCGCAGTGCCAGATCCTGATCGACCGCCACCAATGTGACGGGCAACCGCGCCTGCAATGCCCGCGCCTCCGCCACCGCGCCGCGCAGCACGTATTTGGTCGCGACCTCGGCAAAATTCGCCGTCGTCATCTCCGCGCCGGCGAGGATCGCCTCGGTCACCCGATCGGCGCCCGGCTCCTCAAGCAGCAAAGCCAGAACCGCGGAGGCATCCAGAACCACTATGGCTGGTCGTTCTCGCGCGCGGCTTCCGCGCGCCGCTCGCGCAGAAAGCCCTCGACACTCTCGCCGGAGCCCGCGAACACACGGCGTGCGTCGGCTTGCAACCCGGCGAGCACATCNNACCGTCCTCCACGCGGACCATCACCGGTCCGCCATGCTCGAGCCCAACCATGCGGCGCAGCTTTGCTGGAAGGCTCAATTTGCCGGTATCCGATACGCGGGTCGTTGTTTCCATTTGGTCCATGAAAGCCAGCTTAGTCCCAAATGGCATTCAGGGCAAAATACTCAATAGGTACCATCGCCGAACCGGCTCATTGGCCATGGCAGTCCGCCCCGCACTTGCCGTAAAACATCCCGCAGACCCAACGCCCGGGAGACACGCAGCATGTCCGCCGATCCCAACCGCCTGATCCTGACCGGGGAAAACCCGTTCATCCGCCTGAGCGAGACCGATGGCGGCCCAACCACCACCAATGCCAGCTTCTGGCGCATCATTCTGAGCCCCGCCGGGCCCGGCCACGTGCTGTACCTGAAAAGCGAACTCACCCAGGACCACTGGCGCATCTACTCCGACAACATCGCCATGGCGCGCTGGCTGCAAGCCACCGTCCAGGGCATGCTCAACGCCGAGACCGCCGACCAGAGCGTCCCGGTGATCGACGCGGAGTTCAGCCGCTCCGGCGACGTGCGGGATTTCTGGACCGAGAGCCTGGTCACGCACGACGAAGAGATCGAGCTCACCTGGTATGACATCGGCGAACCGCTGCTGATCCACACTCAGCCGAACGCGGTGCCGGGGCGTCCCTACGGTGTTTGCACGGTGCTCATTCCCGCACTCGGCGCGCGCCTGACCCGCAATGGCGCGCAGGCCACCGGCCGCCCGTTTGCAACCCAGCGCGAGGGCCGTCCGTTCAGCACCTGCGCGCTGGCCTTCTCCGAAAGCTGGACCGAGGCGCGCTAGCCCGGACTCCTCCACACTGTCGCGGGACGATCGCGACGGGCATTGGCGCGCCCCAAGGGACCAATGGGGCGTTGAGCGCCGCCGCCAATTCCGGGGTTGCATTGGCAAGGCGCGAAACGGCCCACATTGGGACCTTGGGGGACCCTGGGGCACGGCAAGGACCGAGCCAGCACCCGCGCGACAATGAGAAATCCGGGCTAGGCCTTTTGGGCGCGTCCCAGGCTCGCGCCGACATCGTCGCGCAGCAGGGTGAGGTTGTTGTCCAGGCGGTCCATCCGTGCCACGGCGTCGATGCGCAGCCGGTCCAGGGTTTCGCTCAGGCGGCTCTGCTCCGTGGCGATCCGCTGCACATCGGTGGCGATACGTTCCTGCTCGGTGGCGATCCGCTCCTGCTCTGTGGCGACGCGCTGCATTTCCGTGATCAGGCGCTGCGCCCCGGTGGTCAGGCCCTGCAGCTCGGTGGCCCGGCGCTGCTGTCCATCTTCCAGTTGCTGCAACTTGGCGTCGATCCGCTCCTGCGCGGCCTCGATCCGCTCAAGCCTTTCGCCAATAATCGTCGTCGGTGCGTCGCTCATGCCCATACTCCTTATCATATCGAGCACATCGGCCAGAGAAAAGCAAGCTGAGCGTCAAAGAGATCTGTTGAATCATAGGGTTACGGAAGGCGGCGTTAATGCCATGATAATATGCCGTGATGCTGTTGAATGGGCGATCTTCGTTACGGCGCTCCCCGATAGCCGGGCCGGCGCCAGGGCACCGCACTCCGGCACCTGCAAAACCTGAGTCCCCCGATAGGCGCGGTCACCCCAGAGACGAAAATTGCATAGGCCAAGTGCCGCGGACCCGGCTGTGCCGGGCTCTCCCGCTCCGGAAAGGCGCACCAAGCGACGTCGCCTGGACGATAGGAGAGGGCGGCCAACCCTGCCGAGCGACTCGCAGCACGAGGTCGGACAACCGATCGTGCGCACGGGGCGGCTGCAAGCGCCCTGTCCCCGGCGCTACGGCGCCGGCTTCGCGTCCTGCGGCCGATACAGCCCATCCGCCAACAGCCTGAACCCGGTGACCTGGTTGCCGACGGCGGCGATGCTGCGCGGCGTCCACCGGTGGATCGGCGGCAGATCCTGGCTCACCTGCCGCCACACCGCCGCCAGGCTGGCGAACAGGGCGGAACGCGCATGTCGGCGCTCCGGGGGCGCCTGAGGCGGCGGCATCGGGCGGAACGGCGCGCCGGGAGGCAAGCTGGTATCAGCGAAGATCGGCAAGCTGGCCCTTGCGCGGGCTTGCCTCGGGGTGCATTGGGTGCCCGCTCATTCGACCCGGGCCACCGGAGCGGCCCGGCTGCTCGCGTGCCCGGCTGCCCTGGGTGAAGGCCCGGGTTTCCTTGCGTGAAGGATAAGGATCAAGCGGATGCGCCTTGCGGTGCTGAAGGAACGACGCGGATCGGAAGCGCGCGTCGCGGCGACGCCTGACACGGTGAAGCGGCTGGTCGCCCTCGGCCTGACGGTCGCCATCGAAACCGGCGCCGGCGCCACCGCCGCCATCCCGGACGCCGAGTTCGCCGCCGCCGGTGCGGAACTGGCCGCCGATCCCGCCGCCGCGCTGGCCGGTGCCGGCATCGTCTTTGCCGTCCAGGCCCCGTTGCCCGAGCAGCGCGCGTTGATCCCGCGCGGCGCGCTGCTGGTCTGCACCGCCGGCGCGTTCGCCGACCCCACCCTGGTGCCGTCGCTGGCCGAGGCCGGCATCGACTGCGCGGCGATGGAGCTGCTGCCGCGCATCACCCGCGCCCAGTCGATGGACGTGCTGTCCAGCCAGGCCAACCTGGCCGGCTACCGCGCGGTGGTCGAATCGGCCGTCACCTTCCAGCGCGGCTTCCCGATGATGATGACCGCCGCCGGCACCGTGCCGCCGGCCCGCGTGTTCGTCATCGGCGCCGGTGTCGCCGGCCTGCAGGCGATTGCCACCGCCCGCCGCCTCGGCGCCATCGTCTCCGCCACCGACGTCCGTCCGGCGGCAAAGGAAGAAATCAAGTCGCTCGGCGCCGTCTTCATCGGCGTCGAGGACGCGGAGACCGCCGGCCAGACCGGTGCCTACGCGAAGGAAATGAGCGACGCGTTCCGCCAGAAGCAGGCCGAGCTGCTGGCCGCGACCGTGGCGAAGAACGACATCATCATCTGCACCGCGCTGGTGATGGGCCGCAAGGCCCCGGTGATCGTGACGCAGGCGATGGTGGACTCGATGCGCCCGGGCAGCGTGATCATCGACCTTGCCTCGGACGCCGGCGGCAACTGCGCCGCGACCGTGCCCGGGCAGCAGATCACCACACCCAACGGCGTGACGGTGCTGGGCTGGTACAACTGGCCGGCGCGCATCCCGGTGGCGTCCTCGGCGCTCTATTCGCGCAACCTGTTCACCTTCCTCAGCACGTTCTGGGACAAGGAGGCGAAGGTGCCGAAGCTGCCGGAGGACGACGATATCGTGAAGGGTGTGATGCTGACCCGCGGCGGCGCGGTGGTGCATCCGAATTTCCTGCCCGCCCAAGCCGCCCCACCCCAAGCCGCCCCACCCCAAGCCGCTCCACCCGAAGCCGCCCCACCCCAAGCCGCCTGACGGAGACAGCTCGCGATGGATCCCACCCAACTGGCCGAAGAAGCGCAGCGGCTCGCCGAGCGCGCGCATGCGCTGGCCGTGCAAATCCAGGCGCTGGGCGCCGGTGTCGCCGCGGCGGGCCCGGTCGTCGAGCCGTTCGTCTACCTGTTCGCCGTGTTCCTGATGGCCTGCTTCGTCGGCTACTACGTGGTTTGGAACGTCACGCCGGCGCTGCATTCGCCGCTGATGTCGGTGACCAATGCAATCTCCTCGGTGATCGTGGTCGGCGCCATGCTGGCGACCGGCTTGGGTACCAATTACTGGGCGATGGGCTTCGGCTTCATCGCCGTCACCCTGGCCAGCGTGAACATCTTCGGCGGCTTCCTGGTGACGCAGCGCATGCTGTCGATGTTCAAGAAAAAGCAATAGGGCGGGGCGAAGATGTCCGCGAACCTGACCTCGCTCGCCTACCTCGTCGCCGGGGTGCTGTTCATCCTGGCGCTGCGTGGCCTGTCGCATCCGGAGACCTCCCGCCAGGGCAACCGGTTCGGCATGATCGGCATGGGCATCGCCGTGCTGGCGACGCTGCTGCATCGGGACATGGCGGTCGCCGGCTACGGGCTGATCGTCGTGGGCATCGCCATCGGCGGTTCGATCGGCACGTTCATCTCGTTGCGCATCAAGATGACGGCGCTGCCGCAGCTCGTTGCCGCGTTCCACTCGTTGGTCGGCATGGCGGCCGTGTTCGTCGCCGCGGCTGCGCTGAACGCGCCGGAGGCGTTCGGCATCGGCACGCTGGGCCACGTCCACACCGAGAGCCTGGTGGAGATGTCGCTCGGCCTGGCGATCGGCGCCGTGACATTCTCCGGCTCGGTGATCGCATTCGCCAAACTGCAGGCGCTGATGAGCGGCTCGCCCATCACGTTCGCCGGCCAGCACAAGCTGAACCTCGGGCTGGCCATCCTGCTGCTGGTGCTGATCGTCGTCTTCGTCCTCACGGGACACCAGGTGGTGTTCTGGGCGATCGCGCTGCTGGCCTTCGCCATCGGCTTCCTGATCATCATCCCGATCGGCGGCGCCGACATGCCTGTCGTGGTGTCGATGCTGAACAGCTACTCCGGCTGGGCGGCGGCGGGCATCGGCTTCACCATCCAGAACCTGGCGCTGATCATCACCGGCTCGCTGGTCGGCTCCTCGGGCGCGATCCTGTCCTACATCATGTGCAAGGGCATGAACCGCAGTATCTTCAACGTGCTGCTGGGCGGTTTCGGCACCGACACGGGCGGCGCGACGGCGGCGGCCGGGGCGGCGGGCGACCGCCATGTGAAGAGCGGCAACGCCGAGGATGCCGCGTTCATCCTGAAGAACGCGTCGAAGGTGATCATCGTGCCCGGCTACGGCATGGCGGTGGCGCAGGCGCAGCACGCGTTGCGCGAGATGGCGGACACGCTGAAGAAGGAAGGCGTGGTGGTGAAATACGCCATCCACCCGGTGGCGGGGCGCATGCCCGGGCACATGAACGTGCTGCTGGCCGAGGCCAACGTGCCGTACGACGAGGTGTTCGAGCTGGAGGAGATCAACAACGAGTTCTCCACCTGCGACGTGGCGTATGTGATCGGCGCCAACGACGTGACCAACCCGGCGGCGAAGACCGATCCGAAATCGGCGATCTACGGCATGCCGATCCTGGACGTGGAGAAGGCGGCGACGGTGTTGTTCGTGAAGCGCTCGATGGCCTCGGGGTATGCCGGCGTGGACAACGAGCTGTTCTTTCGCCCGAACACGATGATGCTGTTCGGCGACGCGAAGAAGATGACCGAAGAGATCGTCCAGGCGCTGGGGCATTGAGGGTTTTGTAAGCTACTCCCCCTCCCCTTCGAGGCTAGGGCATGCGCACATGTCA
>PLXO01000112.1 GCA_003151425.1 Acetobacteraceae bacterium | reverse complement strand
TTCCCTCACGCAAGGAAATTAAGTTAGCGCCTATGGGGCTTGACCCGGTGGGGCACTTGACCCGGGGGCGCGGAGCGTTTGCGACGCGGGTGAAGGTCGTGCCGCGCGCAGCACCCTCACCCGGCATCGCTCCGCTCTGCCGACCTCTCCCGCAAAAAGCGGGAGAGGTGTACGGGGCGGAAGACGATGCCTCCACCCCAGCAGTCGCCAACCGCCTACTTCTTCTGCGCCGCCAGTTGCGCGCGCAGCGCTGCCACCTCGGCGCGCAGGGCGGCGATCTCGCCGGCGGCATCGGCGGCGCCGGAACCGGGACCCGAGGCACCAGGATCCATCGGCCGGTAGAACGGCGTGAAGAAGCTCATCGCGCGCTCCATCATCGCCATGTTCTGCCGGCTCACCTCCTCCATGTTGCCGAACGGGAACAGGTTGCCCATGGTCTTCTGCACCGCCGCGCGCATCTGCTCCTGCTGATGCGCGAAGGCCCCCATCGCCTGCTCCAGATATTTTGGCACCAGGCTCTGCATCTGGTCGCCATAGAAGCCGATCAACTGGCGCAGGAAGGCGGTGGGCAGCAGGTTTTGGCCCTTCTTGCCCTCCTCCTCCACGATAATCTGGGTCAGCACGCCGCGGGTGATGTCCTCGCCGGTCTTGGCGTCGTAGACCACGAAATCGCGCCCCTGGCGGACCATCTCGGCCAGGTTGTCGAGGGTGATGTAGCTTGAGCTCTCCGTGTTGTAGAGGCGGCGGTTGGCGTACTTCTTCACCACCACGATTTGCGATGTGTCGGCTGCCTTGGCTGCTCGGTCAGCCTGCTTGGCGGCGGCTTGGGTGCGAACGGCTTCGGACATACGTCTCTCCCGCGCGATTCCGAGCCTACAATGCGACCTATGCCGCACCTGCGAAAGCCCTATTCGGCCGGTTGCCCCGCTTTGGCCGTTCCGTGGATCGCCCGCCGGGCCTATGGTCCGCAGCGCGTCGGGGCAGGGGACCCATGAGGAATGGCCGAGTCCGGACCACTGCCAGACCTTCAAGCCTTGGCGCGCGACTGGGTCACGCTGTGGCAGAGCGAGCTGGCCGCGATCGCCGCCGACCGGGAAGCGCAGGAAAGCTGGCAGGCGATCGTTGCGCTGTGGGCCGGCGCTGCGGGTGCTATGCTGGCCGCCGCGCCCCGGGCGTGGCCGTCACATGCCCATGCGGGGGATACCCAGTCTGCGCGCGCGCAACCTTCAACGACTCCGGGCGCGCATGAGCCCGCGGACGGACGCGCCGGCGCCGCTGCGCCGCCGGGGGCCGCGGCCGCTGCTGCTGCATCTGACCCTCGCGATGCTGAGGTCGACCGTCTCGCGCTCCACGTCGCCGAGCTCGAATCCCGGCTCGCCGACCTCGAGCACGGCGTTCGCCGAGGCAGCGGCAGCGATCGCCGCGGCACTGCGGGACCCGGCCCACGCCGGCAGCGCCGCTGAAGCCTTCCCCCGCGCGGTGGGCGAGGAGACGCTGCGCCAGAATGCCGATCTGATCAGCGGCATCGCGGCCTACCGGCGCCATCCCTATGCGCGGGCGCTGGAGGACCCACCGGCGGTGTGGGCGGAGGGCGAGACGCGCCTGCTGGATTATGGCCCGAATGATGGTGAGGGCCCGGATGATGCTAGGGGCGTGCCGGCGCTATTCGTGCCCAGCCTGGTGAACCGCGCGTATGTGCTCGATCTGGCGCCGGGGCACTCGATGCTGCGCTGGCTGGCCACGCAGGGCGTGCGCCCGCTGCTGCTCGACTGGGGCTGGCCCACGGAGGTAGAGCGCCGCTTCACCATGACCGACTACGTGGCGGGACGGCTGGAGCGGGCGATGGTGGCGGCCGTCGGCGCGACCGGGGGGAAGCCGGCGTTGGTCGGCTACTGCATGGGCGGCACCCTCGCCGTCGCGGCGGCCGAGCGACGGCCGGAGCTGCTCAGCGGCCTCGGGCTGCTGGCGGCGCCGTGGGACTTCCATGCCGCCGACCGCGAGCAGGCCCAGACGCTGGCCCGCGCGTTGCCACTGTTCGAGCCGGCGATGGCGTTCAACCAGACCCTGCCGATCGACCTGCTGCAGGTGTTGTTCTCGCTGCTCGATCCCTGGGGCGTAGCGGATAAGTATCGCGCCTTCGCACGGCTGGATCAGGACAGCGCGCGCGGAAAACTGTTTGTTGCGCTGGAGGACTGGCTGAACGACGGCGTGCCGCTGGCCGCGCCGGTGGCGCGCGAGTGTCTTGCCGGGTGGTATGGCGAGAACAGTCCGGCGCGCGGCACCTGGCGCATCGCCGGGATGCCGGTCGATCCTGCGGCGGTGCGGCTGCCGACCTTCGTTGCCGCGCCGGCGCGCGACCGGATCGTGCCGCCGGAGAGCGCGCGCCCGCTCGCCGCGTTGATCCCGGGGGCGGTGCTGCATGAACCGGCGGCAGGGCATATCGGCATGGCCGCCGGCGGCACCGCCGAGCGCGTGCTCTGGCGCCCGCTGCGCGATTGGCTGCATGGTTTAGGTTGAGTGGGTCGGAAAGCGAAAAGAGAGTCTCTCCCCCTCCCCTTGCGGGAGGGGGTTGGGTGGAGGGGTCGCCACGGTGGGAGGCTTCGGTGCGATCCTGGCACCAACCCCTCCCCCTACCCCCTCCCGCAAGGCGAGGGGGAGAAAAAGGCAGCATGCGCATCGTTATGATCGGCGTCTCACACTGGCACGTGCCGTTCTATCTCGATCCATGCCTGGACCTGCCGGGCGTCGCCGTGGTGGGCGTGAGCGACGATGACCTTTCGCGGGCGGAACCAGTCGCCGCGCGGGCCGGCTGCCCGGCCTTCGCCGACTATCGCGAGATGTGCGCCAGGCTGCGGCCGGATTTCGCCTTCGCGCTTGGCCGGCACTGCGACATGCCGGCGCTCGGCCGCTTCCTGATCGAGGCGCACATCCCGTTCGCAATGGAAAAACCCTGCGGCACGTCGCTCGCCGACGTGCATGCGCTGGCGGCACTGGCGCACACAGCGGGCGCCTTCGCCGCAATCCCCTTCGTGTTCCGCTATTGCGATCTGGTTGACGCACTGCGCGAAGAGGCAGCCGGCGAGGCGGTCCAGTATATGACGTTCAAGTTCGTCGGCGGCCTGGTCGATCGCTACCGACAGGCGCGCTGCGCGTGGATGCTGGACCGCGCCACCGCCGGCGGCGGCCCGCTGATCAATCTGGGCGTGCATTTCCTCGATCTCTGCCGCGTGCTGCTGCCAGGGGCGCGGTTCGAGGTCACCGCCGCAATGATGTCGAACGCCCAGGCCGGCCTGTCCATCGAGGATCACGCGGTGGTCCTGCTGCAAGGCGGCGGCGCGCGTTGCGTGATCGAAACAGGATACCTGTATCCGGCGCCGCATTCGGTGTTCGACATGCACTACAGCATCCGCACCGCGCGCCATTACTTCGCCGCGCGCGACGCAACCACGCTGGAAATCAGCGATGACATGCGCGCACGGCACGCGAGGGAGATGGTGCTGATCAACGCACCGCTCTATCCGATATTCGTTGCGGACACGCTGCGGCGGCTGGAGCACGGGGAAAAACCGATCGCCGGGCTTGACGACATGGTTGAGGCGATGCGACTGGTGCAGGACGCCTACGCCCTGTCGCCGCTGGAGCCTGCTTGACCGCCGTGCCGCCGTCGCCGAGGCTTTCGGTGCATGAGCCGACGGCCCCAGCGAGGCCGCGATGACCGTTCCGCACGCGCACACTCCGACGATGGCAGGCAAAGTGGCCGTCGTCGCCGGTGCCTCGGGTGGCATCGAGTCCGCCTGCGCGCGGCTTCTGGCCGAGACCGGCTGCAAGGTTGTGGTCGGCTGCAATGGCCGTGCGGTCGAGGCAAAGCACGTCGCCGATACCCTGCCGGGGACCGGCCATCGCGCCGCGTTCATGCCGATGCAAGACACCGCGGTGCTGCGCGAGGTCGCGCGGATGGTCGCACGACGGAGATGGTGGAGAAGCAGGCGGCTGGCACGCCGCTGAAGCGCGTGGTGGAGGCGGACGAGGTGGCGATGGCGGTGATGGCCTGCGTGCTGCACCTGCCGGCGACCACCGGCGGGATCATCAACGTCGATGGCGGCAAGTCGGTCGGGTAGCGCTGCGAGCATCGCTTGTTACGGTTACGCCTCTTCCGCGTCGGGGTACTGCTCCGGAGAAGCACCCTGCGTCGCCAGCACCTTTGGATACCGTGTCTTGGGCGCTTTCTGCCCCGTGCCAGTCAGCGTCACCTGGAACAACCATTCGTCGCCGTAATCGAACAGGAACGTCATCCGGTGGCGTGGCTTGGGAAACGCGGTGGCAACCGTGGTCCGTTTGACGCTCAACGCGTCGGTCTCCGTCTCGTCCATGTCGGCGAACAGCTCGTATTTCGGTTCCGCTCGCAGCAGCGTCGCGCGCGTCTTGCCGCTGTAGAAACCGAAGGCATGGTCGAGATTGAACTCGAACGCCGCTACGATTGCCTCCGCGAGATCATGCAGCGATGCGTTGCTGGCGATCTCGATGTCACGATAGACCTTGGCAGCACCCATCGGCGACACGCGGACGATATGGGTCGAGGTCTGCGCCATCCCTGTCTCCGTTGCTCGGTGTACCGATGATCCTGTCACGGCAGACGCCGCGCCGCTATCGCCACCCCAGCAGCAACCGCTCCAGGCGCCCGATCAGCCACGCCACCACCAGCCCCAGCGCCGACAGCACCACGATACCGGCCAGCAGGTTGCCGGTGTCATACAGATTCCCCGCCGCCAGCACGAAGGCGCCGATGCCGCGGTCTGCGCCGATCATTTCGGCGGCGACCAGCAGAATGATCGCAATCGAGGCGGTGACGCGAAAGCCGCTCAGCAGTGCCGGCAGCGCGCCGGGCAGCACGATCTTGCGCACGATCGCCGCGTGCGACAGGCCGAAGCTCTGGGCCATGCGGATCAGCCCGCGCGGCACGTTGTCCACCCCGCCGACCGTCGCGATCACCGTCGGGAAGAACACGCCGAACGCGAGAGTAACGATCTTCGAGCCCTCACCGATGCCGAACCAGATGATGAACAGCGGCACCAGCGCGATCTTCGGAATCGGGAACAACGCCGAAACCACCGCCATCCCCGGCGAGCGTGCCACCGACCACAGCCCGACCGCGAGCCCCACCGCGATGCCGCAGACCGTGCCCACCGCCCAGCCGATCGCCAACCGCGCCAGTGAAGCCGACAGATGCCGCCACAGCTCGCCGCTGATCGTCAGATCATACAGCGCGGCGGCGATGGTGACCGGCGCCGGCAGGAACAGGCTGTGGATCACGCCGAGTGACGCGCCGAGCTGCCATAGCAACACCAGCCCGATCAGCGTCGCGGCGCCAGCCAGTGCATGGTTGCGCGGCGCGAAGCCGCCACCACGGAATGTTACGGGGCCGTCAATGCGCGGCATCGAGCGTCTCCCGTTCCGCCGCCGCGGCATCGTCGCGGATCATGCGCCACAGTTCGGCTTCAACGCGCGCGAGGTCGGCATCGCCCGCCTGCCGCCCGGCCAGCGGACGGTCGATGCGCAGCACCGCGCGCACCCGCCCGGGTCGGCGCGACAGCACAACGATCTGCTGGCCCAGCCGCGCCGCCTCGGCCAGATTGTGCGTGACATAGACCGTTGTGGTGCCGGCGCGCGCGATCAGCGCGGCGAACTCGTCCAGCAGCAGGTCGCGCGTCTGTGCATCCAGCGCCGACAGCGGCTCGTCCAGCAGCAGGCAGGCCGGACGCACCGCCAGCGCTCGCGCGATGCCGACCCGCTGGCGCATCCCGCCCGAGAGCTGGCGTGGCCACGCCCGCGCGAACTCGGTGAGGCCGGTCAGCGCCAGCACCTCAGCGATGCGGACGGCGCGCTCGGCCCGCTTCAGGCGCTGTTCCAGCACCAGCGAAACGTTTCCGGCAACTGTACGCCATGGCAGCAGGGCGAAGTCCTGGAACACGTAGGTCAGCGGGTTGAGGCAGTCGTCCGCGACGGCACCTTCGCAACGAACCGTCCCGCTGCCCGGCGCCAGCAATCCGCCCATGATGCTGAGCAGCGTCGACTTGCCGCAGCCGGAGGGACCGACCAGCACCAGCACCTCGCCCGGCTCGGCGGTCAGATCGATGCCGTCCAGAACCGGCAGATCGCGATAGGCGTGGCTGATGCCCGACAGCACGAGCCGCAGACCGGACATCAGCGCGTGGGCAGGAAGCGCGTGTCGATCAGGCTGGCCGGGTCGATGCCGCGCTTCACCAGATTCTGTGCCGCGAACCAGTTGCACTGCGCCTCGACGTCGGCCACATCCAACGCGCCGCCGACGTCGTAATAGCCGACACCCTCCAGGGTCTTGGCGCGCGCGTCCCGATCGCCGGTGAAGACGTATTTGGTGATCAGCGGGATCACCGCGTCGGTCCTGGCGCCGATGATCGGCCGCCCCTGCCGGTCCAGTCGCAGGAACGCATCGCGATAGTCGTTGACGCCCTTCTGATAGGCGCCGGCGAAACGGTGCAGCAGGTCGGCCTGGCGCACGATGATGCGGTTGGTCGCGAACAGCGCCGTGATCTGGTACGGCACGATGTCGCCGACCCAGCCGATGATGTGCGCCAGCCCCATCGCTGCCAGCGGCTTGGCCATGGAGGCGATGGCGATCGTCGCGTCCACCTGGCCACTCTGCACCGCGGCGATCATGTTCGCCACCTGTTGCACCGGACGCAGCATCACGCTCTTGAAGTCGAAGCCCTTCGCCTCGGCGATGCGGCCCAGCATGTAGTGGAACGAGGAGCCATATTGGGTGATCGCGAAACTGTGCCCGGCGAGCTGTTCGGGCGAGGTCAGGCCTCGCTCGAACGCCGCGTCGGACACCAGGATGGCGGAACCCCCATAGCCTCGTTCCTCATGCAGGGCGCCGCCGATCACCTTCAGCGTGCCGGTGGCCGCCAGGTTGAAGAAGCCGCCGGTCAGCGCAGTGACGCCGACATCGATGCCGCCCGCCACCGCCGCCGCGGCGATCGGCTGCGCGGCCTGGAAGAACGTGAAGGTCAGCTCGACGCCGGCGTCGCGGAAGTAGCCGCGTTCTTGCGCAATGTAGAACGGTGCCGGGGACAGTGTTTGCAGCAGGCCGAGGCGCAGCGGATCGGCGGCCCACGCGCCCGGCGCGATATAGGTCCACGCACGCGGCGCGGGGAGAGCTCCGGCCAGCAGCCCGAGCGCGGCGCGGCGGCCCAGTCGATCGATGTCCATGCACCGGTCCTAGAGCATTTTTCTGCTGACTGGAATCGGCAGGACTTCCGAAACAGGTTTGACCCGTGATGCTTGAATGCCCCGGTTGATCAGAACCTATCGCCAGGAATCACTGGCCCCTGGGCGCTGCCGAGCGATGACACGCAGGGGGCGCCTGGTTAATGAATGTCGAAGAGCCGCGACCGCAACCCGTCCTCGTAGGCCGCCTTCGCCGCCTCCGTTCGGCCGCGGGCTTCTTCGGCCAGGAAGTGGGCGTTCTCCCAGGCGTCGACCTCCGCCACCCTGTGATGAACCGACGCCAACGCCTCTTCAGCGCGGATGGCTGTGATCCAACTGTCGACCGCCGCCTTGTAGGCGCTCTGCAGCCGATCGAGTTCCGCGTCTTCGTCGCCCATGTTTCATCTCCTGCACGGTGAGATCATTCCGAAGAAGGCTTGGCCGGCGCCGGGCATATGTGCGCAACGTGTCCGCTGCCGGCAAGCGTCGCGGAAGGCCGACCAATGCCGCAACAGCGCGCACGAGGGGACGGCCATCGTCCGTATAGATCACGGTGGCGACCGCGTTTGCCGTATCGTGGAAGCCGTTGACGAACTCGAAGCCGAGCGCAATCAGCAGGGCGATCGCCAGCATCACGAAGGCGCCGATGGCCAGGGTGTGCTCACCGGCAAGCTCAATGTCGTTGGAAATGCTGAACGCCGCGTATCCAAGCCCCGCCGCAAGCACCAGCAAAAACACGACGGCGCCGGCGAAGTGCGGTTTTTCGTCCAGGTGCGGACGCGGCGACGGGCCGCCCGCCAGCTCGCCGTTCATTGTTGCATCCGACATATCGCCCCCCGAAAGCATTTTGCCTGGGACGCTCTAGCGCTCGCGTAGGTGCCTTTCGATGTCAGTTCGATGACAATTTCCTATCGGACTCCGGCTTTGCTGCACGGCTCGCCCTCGGAGGAAGGAGCTGCTCCCGGCTCGGCATTCAACCGGCTGGACGACGAGTCCTCGTCACATATTGTCCAGATCCGCGCGATGCACGTTCGACCCTTCCCTATGGCGAGGCCCTGGTCGACTATCTGGGTTGATGGAGAGACGGATGGAACGTCCCTATGACCCTGCACGGCAAGGTTGCCTTGGTGACCGGATCCTCCAGCGGAATTGGCCTTGGCATTGCCCGAACCCTGACCTCCCTTCGCATGTTCTGCTCGCCTGAGCATCAGCCGAAGCCATGCGCTGGCTGCTGAACTCTCCAATCCGCAACCTCGTCGGCGGGATTGTCTTCGTGCTGACGGTCGGCAGCCTCGCCATTGTCGGCTATCTGTCGCAAGGCTGGAGTGTCGGCGACGCGCTCTACATGGTCGTGCTGACCGTGTTCACCGTCGGCTACGGCGAGGTGCGGCCAATCGCGACCGGACCATTACGCGCGATCACGATGGGATTGATCATCACCGGCTGCACCGGCATGATCTTTCTCACCGGCGCCGTGGTGCAGTTCATCACCCTCTCCGGCCTGCAGCAGATTCTTGGTCACAAACACATGAGCCATCAAATCGAGCAATTGCGCGACCATGTCATCGTCTGCGGATTTGGTCGCATCGGCAATATGCTGGCGCGCGAGCTAAAGGCCGGCGGGGCGCGGTTTGTCATCGTTGAACGCAGCACTGAACGGCTTGAGGAGGCACGCGCGCTCGGCTATCTGTGCTTGCACGCAGACGCCAGCGATGAAGCCGCGCTGCAGCAGGCCGGCGTCGATCGCGCGCGCGCCCTCGCCACCGTTCTACCCGACGATGCGGACAATGTGTTCATCACCCTGAGTGCGCGCAGCCTGAACAAATCCATGATGATCATCGCGCGCGGCGAATCGCCGTCGACGGTGTCCAAGTTGCGATACGCCGGCGCCAATGAGGTCGTGCTTCCCGCGCATATCGGGGCGGAACGTGTTGCGGAGATGATTCTTTATCCCGCCGCTGCGAAAGCCATGCAGCATGGTGAACGGAACCGCGTAATGGAAAGGGAATTGCACGGCCTGGGACTGGAACTCGAACTGGTGGTTGCCGAGAAGGGCAGTAAGTTTGCCGGGCAGACGGTGGACGAGATTGAGAACCAGGTGGGGCCGGCGTTTTTCATCGTTGCCATCGACCGTCCCTCGGACCGAATGATAGCGCGACCGGATGGCGCGATACGGGTCGAGCCCGCCGACGGTGTGGTGATCCTCGGCCGTGCCAATCGCGCCGAGGCGCTACGCGGATTTCAGGGCGATGGCAGCTACTAGCGGCGCAGCGGCAGCGTGCCAAGCAGGCCCACCACGCCACCCGCCATCAGCCGCCCGTGTCGCGAGACTGCGACGGTGCGATCCTCGTATCAAGGCCGATGTGACGCGTCTTTAGGAAGATGACGTTTCGATAAGGATATCATGTCCTCAGAAGGGATAAAGGCGACCGTCCGGGGCGTTGGATAGCTCGCAAGCAAGGATCACCACGGAGACACGAAGAACACGGAGAAGGCGACTGAATGCGCTTCGCGCGGAGCGCCATTATCGCCCTATTCCGTGTTCTTCGTGTTCTTCGTGGTGATCCTTGCGTGCCCTAGATCGAGCGCCCGGGCCGTATGCCGCGAGGTCCGGATTGCCGCCACCGAGTGGAACCCTCCGGGGCAGGCTACTACGTCGCCGTCGCGACCTGCAGCTCGCCCAGATAGGCCTCGCGGATCAGCGGATTGCGCCGCAGTTCGTCCGCGGCACCCGACAGCACCACCTGGCCGGTCTGCAGCACATAGGCGCGGTTGGCGATCGACAGCGCCATGTTGGCATTCTGCTCCACCATGAAGATGGTGGTGCCCTGGCGGTTGATCTCCTGGATGATGTCGAACACCTGCTCGACGAAGATCGGCGACAGGCCCATCGAGGGCTCGTCCATGCACAGCAATCTCGGGCGCGCCATCAATGCGCGACCCATCGCGACCATCTGCTGCTCGCCGCCCGACAGCGTGCCGGCGATCTGGCTGTGGCGTTCCTTGACGCGCGGGAACAGCGTGTAGACGCGCTCCAGGTCCTGGTTGAACTCCGGCCCGTGCTTGCGAAGATAAGCGCCCATCTCGAGGTTTTCGAACACGGTCATGCGCGGGAACAGCCGGCGCGCTTCCAACACCGGTGCGATGCCGCGACGCACGCGCTCGGCGGTGGGCAGCTTTTCGATCGGCTGGCCGTCGAAGATCACCTGACCGCGCGTCGGGCGCACCACGCCCATGATGGTCTTCATTGTGGTCGACTTGCCGGAGGCATTGCCGCCGAGCAGGGCGACGATCTCACCCTTCTCGATCGTGTAATTGACCTGCTTCAGCACATGCAGGTCGCCGTAGTAGGTGTCGACGTCCTTGAATTCAAGCAACATATCTTATTCGTCTCCGTCATGGCCGGGCCTGACCCGGCCATCCAGCGGCATGGTCAGGCCACTCCCGCGGTCGCGGCCTGCGTGTTGCGGCCGAGATAGGCCCGCAACACCTCCTCGTCCTTGCGCACCTCCGCGGGTGTGCCGGAGGCGATCACGTCGCCGTGGTCCAGCACATAGACCGTGTCCGCCAGGCGCGTAACGACGTCCAGCTTGTGCTCGATCAGCAGCACGGTCAGCCCCAAATCGTTCAGGCTCTTGATCTGCTCGGCCAGTTCCAGTGTCTCCGCCGGGTTCATCCCCGCCGTCGGCTCATCCAGCAGCAGGATGCGCGGACGCGACGCCAGCGCGCGGGCGATCTCGATGCGGCGTCGATTGGCGTAGGACAGGCCGATCACCATCTGCTCGGTGCGCGGCACCAGGCGATTGCCGAAGATCGAAAACACCTCCATCGCCCATTCGCGCGCGCCCTTTTCTTCCGCGCGTGTCGAGGGTGGGCGAAATATCGCCTGCAGCACGCCGGTCTTCAGCCGCGTGTGCTGGCTGACCAGCGCGTTGTCCATCACCGTCATGTTGGTGAACAGCCGCAGGTTCTGGAAGGTGCGCGCGATCCCCTTTTCCAGGATCGCGTGCGGCGACAGGCCGATCATCTCCTCGCCGTGGAAACGGACCGAGCCTCCGTCGGTTTCCACCAGCGCGGTGATGGCATTGAACAGGGTGGACTTGCCGGAACCGTTCGGCCCGATCACCGCGACCACACTGCCGGTCGGCACGGTGATGTCGACCTTGTTCAACGCGGTCAGGCCGCCGAAGCGGACCGTCACGCCCTTGATCTCCAGCGCCGCGGCGCCGGTCCGCACGTCGCCGCCGAGGCCCTGCAGCTTCAGGTCGGAGAAGCCGCCGCGCCGCACCTCGGCGTGCTGCTGCTCCATGGTCAGCGCCTTCTGCGGACGCACCGCCGGGATCAGTCCGTCACGGCGGTACAACATCATGAAGACCAGGATCACGCCGAAGATCAGCTCGATCGATTGGACGAAATCGGCCTTCTGCAGAATGGTGCTGCCGACCGCTCGGCCGAGCATATGGGTCCACTCGGTCAGGTCCTGCAGCCACCAGGATTGCAGGAGCTGGAGGATGAAGGCGCCCAGCACGACGCCCCAGACGCTACCCATGCCGCCGAACACGACCATCACCAGGATCATGACGGAGACCGGGAAGCCGAACATCTCGGGCGTCGCGGTCTGCAGCTTGGCGACATAGAACACGCCGGTCATGCCGGCGAACGCAGCGCCGATGGCGAAGGCCAGCAGCTTGAACTTGGTCCGATCCACCCCCATCGCCCCGGCGGCGATTTCGTCGTCGCGGATTGCCATCCAGGCCCGCCCGATGCGCGAGTCTCGCAATCGGACGGAGATGAAGATCAGCATCGCCACCATCGCAATGGCGACGTAATAATACGGCACCGAATTGACACCGAAGCTCCAGCCGAACAGCTGCGGCGCGGCGACGCCGTTCAGTCCGGCCGCGCCATTGGTCAGGTCCGACCAGTTGCGCACCACGATCGGTGTGATCTCGCCGAAGCCGAGGGTGACGATCGCCAGGTAGTCGCCCCGCAGCCGCAAGGTGGGGAGGCCGAAGAGTACGCCGAAGAACGCCGCCAGCGCCGCCGCCAGCGGCAAGGCCAGCCAGAACGACAGCGTGAAATGCACCACCATACCGGTGCCGACATCCGCCGGCACCGGCGTTGCCAGGCCGAGGGTATGAAACACCTCCCAGAATTCGTTCCAGGGCGGTTGAAGCTGGTAGGCGGTGAGGATGCCGTAGGTGTAGGCGCCGATGGCAAAGAATGCGGCGTAGCCAAGGTCGAGCAGCCCGGCGTAACCGACAACGATATTCAGCCCGAGTGCCAGCGTCGCATAGGCCGCCGCATTGGCCATCGAGTCGACATCAGCGTCGTTGCTGTCGATGTAGAATGGGAACGCCAGCGCCGCGACGATCAGCAGCGTGATGCCGAGCTGGCGGCGCCTGGCCTCGGGGATCCAGGCGATCGGCCGCATCAGCAGCGACGGTGCGCTCACGCTGGCGGTGGCAGCGGTGGTGCCGGTGGTTGCGCCGTTGGCCATGTCTCTATTGCCCTCCTGGCGTTCCGGGTCAGGACTTGTTCGGTGCCACGCGCCCGAACAGGCCGGACGGCTTGAACACCAGCACGAGCACCAGGATCGAGAAGATGATCACGTCGGTCCAGGCGTAGGGCCCACTGACCACGATACCGATCTTGCTTAACAACCAAGCAATGGAATCGGGAGCCAGCGCCTCGATCAGTCCGATCAGCACGCCGCCCACCATGGCACCGGGCACGTTGCCGATGCCGCCCAGCACGGCGGCGGTGAAGGCGCGCAGACCGGCGGTGAAGCCGATGATGAAGCTGGTGAAGTTGTAATAGAGGCCGAAGATTAAGCCGCCCGCCCCGGCCAGCGCGGAGCCGAGGAAGAAGGCCATCATGATGACCTTGTCCACCTCCACCCCCATCATCCGCGCCGCCTCCGCGTCCTGCGCGGTGGCGCGCATCGCCTTGCCCAGGCGCGAGCGCTGCACGAAGAAGTACAGCGCGCCCATCAGCAGCAGCGCGATGACCCAGATCAGGATGACGCGGAAATCAAGCACCGCGCCGCCGATTTGGTAGCGGATCGTCGGCAGCGGATTCGGGAAGTTCTTCGAATCCGCGCCGACGCCCAGCAGGATGAGATTGAACAGGATGTAGGACACACCGATCGAGGTGATCATCGCGGCCGGACCCTTGACGTTGCGCAAGGGGCGCAAAGTCACCCGCTCGATCACCACGCCGAGCCCGCCGCAGAACACCATGGTGACCGCGAAGGCCACCAGCAGCACGCCGGCGAGCGGCAATCCGGCCAGGATCACGTCCTGGCCGGAAAGCCCGAACATCTGCAACGTCCACATGGCGACAAAGCTGCCGATCATGAAGACGTTGAAATGCGAGAAGTTGATCAGCTCCAGGATGCCGTAGACCAGGGTGAACCCCAGCGCGAGCAACGCATACATCGCGCCCAGGCTCAGCCCGTTGATCGTCTGCTGCACCATGAGATCGGTGAAGGTCATCACTTTGGCCCAGTGCTGATCAGGCGTGCCGGCGCGATCAGGATTGCGGCGCCACTTGGAGGTACTTGTACTGCGCCGCCACATCGTCGAGCGGCTTGCTCGCGTCCTTGGTGATCTGGAACACGCTGACGGTGCGGTCGGCCAGGTCGCCGTTGGCGTCGAACGACACCGTGCCCTGGATGGTCGGCACTTTGGCGGTCATCAGCGCCGCCTGCACCTCCTGGCGCGTCACCGGCTTGCCGGTGGCGGCAACCCGCTTGACCGCGTCGATCATGACCAGCGACGCGTCATAGGCGGTGATGCAGTAGTCATCCGGCGCTATACCGAACTGGCCCTTGAACGATTTGACGAAGGTCTCGGCCTTGGTGTCGTCGGTCAGGTGTGGCGCGGCGATGGAGGTGTACCAGCCCTCGACCGCAGGGAAGCCGCCGCCGCTGAGGAAGTCGGAGCTGGTGACGCCGTCGGGGCCGCCCTTGATCATCTTGGGCACGATGTCATAGGCCTGCTTCGCCAGCTTCACGCCGGCCT
>PLXO01000003.1 GCA_003151425.1 Acetobacteraceae bacterium | reverse complement strand
GAGGTCATTCCGGGTCAGCCTCTAAGCTTCAGAGTCGGGTCGTAAGCACGCATCAGCAACGTACGCTGGAAATGGCTGGGGCAGATGCGAAAAAGCGCTGGCCGGGTGGCTGTCTGCCACATTGACGGCGATGACCTGGTTGCGCTGTCCTCACAGCGACGCCGAAAGTGGCCGACGCCTGCCGCCTGTAGGAACCGGACGGCGAAGGCGTGGCGTCGGTCACGGCACCGAAGGAATGGCACACCGCGATCCCCCGAAATAGGCCGGCAACGCACGTGTACCAAGTGCCATCAGCGTGCAACCAAACCGACTTTCTTTCACGGTGGATACTTTCTGTCAAAATATGCCTCTCAGTGAACGTGATTGTGACGTTGAATTTGCCGTTTCCCCCCGACGCTGCACTTCCGCTTATGCTGATGTACGACCTGTTATCTTTGAATAGATAATAAGCATGGCGTTGGTCTTCATATATGGTTTCAATGCCTTGGAGTTTCCACTGCTGAGCAGTAGAAAGAAGCCGACTCATGTAACTATCGTACATCGGCTTACTCATACCGATTTTCGTGGAGGCAATTTCCATGAGCTTGTCTTCGCTGAACTTGAGGAATAGTCCGTTCTTTGTATCTGTGTCAGGTGCCGGCGTCACGTATGCGGTGGTGTCCTCCCTGCCGCTTTCGACGCGATACGCGTCAAAGGCTTTGAGGTGAGATACAACCTCTGCTCTGGACATGAAGTAGTCTAAATCCAAGGGTAGTCCGGTGCGGGGCTGACCCATCGATTTTGTGGCCGCAAGAAGCGGCGAGAAAATTATCATAAAAAGCAACGTTACTGCCCAGGTCACCCATTTGAAGGGGGCCATTGACAGGTCACGACGCAGTACGAGTCAACGTGTCGATGGCACCGGCCAACGACACAAGCTCGCAAGACGACGCAACCGCCGCTTCTGGTGGCGAGGCGGTCACAGCGGCATTGCAGACCGAGAACGCGCTGCTGCGCTCGGAGATCACGGCGCTTATGGCGCGCATTGCCGAGCTGGAACGCCGGCTTGGGCTGAACAGCAGCAACAGTGGCAAGCCGCCGTCGAGCGACGGACTGAAGAAGCCGGCCCGCGTCAGCAGCCTGCGGCAACCGTCTGGCAAGAAGACCGGAGGTCAGAAGGGCCATCCGGGTGAGACATTGCGCCGGACCGAGACACCCGATGTCACCATCGACCATTATCCGCGTGCCTGCGCGACGTGCGGCGCAGCGCTGACCGCGAAGATGACGACGGACCATGTCGCCCGGCAGATATTCGACCTCCCCGAACCGCAGCCGCTGATCGTCACGGAACACCGCGCTCACCGCTGCTGTTGCGCGGCTTGCGGCACGCAGACGCGGGCGGCATTTCCTGAGGGCGTCTCCGCGCCGGTACAGTATGGCAGGCGGGTTGGCGCATTCGTGCTCTATCTGCTGCACTACCAATTGCTGCCCGAGAAGCGTCTGGCCGAACTCATGGCACATCTCTTCGGTATAAACCTGGTGACCGCGACCATCGCTCGGATCAGCCAGGACTGCGCCCAACGCTTCCAGTCCTTCGCCGATGCCGTGCGCGACCACGTGGCAGCTGCCCCGGTCAAGCACATGGACGAGACCGGCTTCCGGATTGGCGGCAAGACGCAGTGGCTGCACATCGCCTCGACTGTCCTGCTCACCTTCTACCGTGTCTCGCCCCGGCGCGGCAGTCTGCTGGCGCATGTCACGGGCATTGTCGTGCATGACCACTGGAAGCCGTACTACACCCTGAAAGGTGTGCTGCACGCTCTCTGCAACGCGCACCATTTGCGAGAACTGAAGGCGCTGGTCGAAATCGAGAAGGAAGACTGGGCGCGCAAGATGCAAGGCCTATTGCGCCGCGCCTGCCACGCAACGAACCTCGCACGCGAACGGGGCGTCGCACTGAGGCCGGGTCTGATTGCGCTGATCGAGCGACGTTACGACACCATTCTCACGGAAGGCTTCGTGTTCCATGAGGCGCAGCCCACACTGATCTCTGCCGAAGTGAAGGCCAGGCGCCGCGGCCGGCCGCCGCGACGGGTTGGCCACAACCTTCTGCTGCGCCTCAGCATCCGCAAGCAGGACGTGCTCCGCTTTCTTGTCGATCCGCTGGTGCCTTTCACCAACAACCTGGCGGAACGCGATGGGCGGATGATGAAACTACGGCAGAAAATCTCCGGCGGCTTCCGCTCCGAGGACGGCGCCAAGGAGTTTGGCGTGATTCGGTCCGTCCTCTCGACCGCCAGAAAGCAGGGTTGGGATGTGCTCAACGCTCTGACCAGTGAGCCGGAGCGCTTGATCGCCGATCTGCGGGTGGTTTGACCCGTCCAGCTACCTGGGCAGTAACAAAGCAACATTTTCATGAATAGCGCTGAACCTTGCTTTAAGCGTCGGCAGTTGACGTCATTGCCCGGTTCCACGACGAAGCTGATCTCGTTGGTTGTTGTAGCCAGCCAGTGGTTCCGGCTTTCAGGGAATGTGGCGGCGGCCAGCCAGGCCATGAGCCAGCCGAGTGCGACAGCCGCGATTGGCATGACGACGAACGCCAGCAGTTCGATGTCACTCACTTTCGCAGGCCTCCGAGGACCATCCCCCTGGCCATATGTAACATCACCGACGCGAGAAGTGTCGATGGCTGCTTGAATCCGCATAAATCTAGTCCGATCTTCCTGCTTGGAATTGTAAGAGGGGCAAACCCCCGGGCACGCAGGTGCAGCATGATCGAGGGTCAGCCGACGGAATGGCGGAAATCCGCCACCGTAACGGCGGCAGATATCGCAACAAGGTCCGACTTTGCATAATCTGCCCGGGGCTTTGTTCCTCTTATACTCACCCGGGACCCACCACCTCGTCGTGACAGCGAACTTTTTAAGCGGCGCATGTTGGGCCGCGGCGGGCGCGCCGGGCAGGAGGGATCGGCGCCTAAGGCAATGCCCAAAGACTACC
>PLXO01000091.1 GCA_003151425.1 Acetobacteraceae bacterium | reverse complement strand
AATGCCATGAAACGTGAGAACGCTGCGCGCCGGGTGCCGGTACGGTTCGCGGGCAGGTGCCCGGCCGGTTGGGGTTGTCCGCAGGCGCTCGGCCGGCTCGGCGGTGGCAGAGCCGAAGTTCTCGGTATCAATGGCGTGAAACGTGAGAACGCTACGCGCCGGGTGCCGGTACGGCTCGCGGGCAGGCGCCCGGCCGGATGGGGTTGTCGGCAGGCGTTCGGCCGGCTCGGCGGTGGCAGAGCCGAAGTTCTCGGCATCAATGCCATGAAACGTGAGAACGCTGTGCGCCGAGTGCCGGCAGCAATTCTCATTTTGGGACATCTGGTTACCACATCGTCATGGCCGTCCCCGGACTGGTTCCGGGGACGGCCATCCATCGAGGCACCGTGCTGTGGGGATGGCCGGAACAAGTCCGGCCATGACGTTGAGAGGCCGTGCGGCCCGACCAAAATGAGAATTGCTGGGGTGCCGGTCCTGTTCGCGGGCAGGTGCCCAGCCGGATGGGACGGTCTGCAAGCGTTCGGACGGCTCGACGGCGACGCAGCCGAAGTTCTCGGCATCCATGCCACGCATAGCCTGCCGCCGGGCCGCGTCCCGGTGGTGAGAATGGTGGGCGCCTGGCATCGGCACGGCTGGCTGGTGGGCCGGCGCCCGACCGCATGCGGCGATCGGAGGGCATTGGGCCAGCGCGATGGTGATGGAGTCGAAGATCTCGGCATCAATGCCATGAAACGTGAGAACGCTGCGTGCCAGGCATCGGCCAGGCTGGCGGGTCGGCGCCCGGCTGGCTGGGGCGGCCGGATCGGACTCGGCGGGCGCGGCGGTGGTGGCGGCGAAGTCCTCGGCATCAATGCCATGAACCGTGAGAATGGTGCGCGCCAGGCATCGGCTAGGCTGGCGGGCCGGCGCCTGGCTGGCTGGGGCGGCCGGATGGTGCCGGGCCGGCGCGGGGGAGGGGGGGGACGAAGTTCTCGGCATTCATGCCATCCACAGCCTGCCACCGGTGGGCCTTGTCCCACTAGAGCCTGCCACCGGGCTTGTCCCGGTGGGGCCCTTGTCCCGGGGATCGGACCCGGTGGTGACGCGGCCGGCGCAGAACGCCGACCCGCCGGCTCCGCGCGCCCTGCGCTCTTGGTGGCCTCGGCGTTTTGGGCGGCCGGGTCAGCAAGCCGCCCGCGCTGGCTGGTGTGGGCCACGTTGCGTGCCGCGCGTGCCTTCGCCGTGGCGACGGCCCGCCTCACGCCAATCCCTGGTCCGCTATTCGTGGCCCCGGCCCCGAGCGGGGGCGAGGCAGAACAAGTCGCGCCGGGCATTGCGCAATCCCGGTTTCTCGCCAATGCCTTGCCCGCGCTGCGCGGCGAGCCGGGATCGACCCGGCTGGCTGGGCGGCGCCCTGGCGATGGCACGAGAGGCGCGGCGAAGGCAGGCGACGCCGGCCATGGAATTCCCGGCGCGGCGCAGCGTCGGTCAGCAGGACACCATAAGGAGGGGGCAATGAACGACATGAGCGAGACCGCCGGCCTGCGGGATTATCCGTTGGCGCGGCGCGGCCTGATGATGACCGGCCTGATCAGCGGTTTTACCCTCGCAACGACTCGGGTGGACGCGCAGATGATCCACACCGACACCGACGGGCTGGACGCCGGGGAGACCAAGATCCCGACCACCAGCGGCGACCTGCCAGCGTACTACGCGCGGCCGGCCAAGGGCAGCGCGTTTCCCACCGTGCTGGTGATCGAGGAGATCTTCGGTGTGCACGAACACATCAAGGACCTGTGTCGCCGGCTGGCGAAGCACGGCTACCTCGCCGTGGCGACCGAGTATTACGCGCGGATCGGCGATCTCTCGAAGATGACCGACATCCCGACGATCTTCAAAGACGTGATCGCCAAGGCACCGGACGGGCAGATGATGAGCGATCTCGACGCGACGGCGGCGTGGGCGGCGAAGAACAAGGGCAGCGCCAGGAAGCTCGCGGTGACCGGCTTCTGCCGCGGCGGGCGCCAGACATGGCTTTATGCCGCGCACAACCCGCATCTGAAGGCGGCGGCAGCGTGGTACGGCCCGGTCAATATGCCGGACACCGACATCCAGCCGCACAGCCCGCTCGAACTTGCCGCCCAGTTGAAATGCCCGCTGCTCGGGCAGTATGGCGGGCAGGACACCAGCATCAAGGTCGACGACGTGCAAGCGGCCGCGGCCAAGGCGAAGGCGGCGGGCAAGACCGTCGAGATCGTTGTCTACCCGGACGCCCCGCACGGCTTCAACGCCGACTATCGCCCCAGCTATCGCGCGACCGACGCAGCCACCGCGTGGCAGCGCATGCTGACGTGGTTCAAGACCCACGGCGTCGCCTGAGGTGCCCATGGCCGAGCCGCAACCCGAGGACGTTGCCGGCGTCAAGCACTGGTTCGCGACGCTGGCGAAGCATGTCCGCGAGGTCGATTATGTCGGTGCACGAACGATCTTCGCCGCGGATCTGATCGCTTTCGGCACGTTCACCGACTTCATGACCGGCCAGCCGGCGGCGGAAAAGGCACAGTGGCGCAACGTGTGGGAGAATATCGACGGCTTCACCTGGCGTCCCGACTTCCGCGTGATCGTCTCGCCGGATCGTCGGCAGGCGGTGGGGATGGGGATCTTCGACTCCACCGGTTACCTGAAGGACGGCACTGAATATGCCCGTCCGGGCCGGGCGACGGTGGTGTTCGTGCGCGACAGCGTCGATGCGCCGTGGGTGGCGCAGCACACACATTTGTCGCTGTTCCGTGATGTTCCGACGCAATCGTTCAAGGGGAAGCCGGAAAAGCTGCCAGCCTGACGCGTGGCATAGGCCGGCCATGAAGGGGGGAAGCGGTCAGGCGCCCGAAATACGTCGATACTTTTGGCCGATCGTATCAGGCCGCGGTGAGCCAGGCGCGGATGTGCGAGGTCAGCACCGCGATCGTGAGCGGCTTGACCACCTGATCGTCCATCCCTGCCGCCAGGCTGCGCTGGCGATTCTCGTCCATCACATCGGCGGTCAATGCGACGATTGGTGTGCGGCGGCCTTCGAATGCCTCGATCTGGCGAATTGCCCTGGTCGCTTCGGCGCCGTCCATCTCCGGCATGTGGAAATCCATCAGCACCAGATCGAACGCGCCGGCGCGATACGCGGCGACCGCCTCCAGGCCGTTACGCGCCTTGGTCACGGTGCAGCCGAGTGTCTCGAGAATTGCCTGCGCCACCGCCAGATTGGGGAGGTTGTCGTCGACCAGCAGGACGCGGATCGTATCGTGCCCGGCGGCCCGCACCGCCTGCTGGAAGGCTGCGACGTCGGGCGCCACGAAACCCGCAACCGGCGCGACCGGCGGCGGTGCCGGGCTACTATCGGACATCGGCCCGGGTGCTGGGGGCGCGGGTGCGGCGGGCACCGGCGCCATCGGGCGCGGCGATACCGCCTCGTCCGGCTTGTCCAGCGCGACGGTGAACCGGAAGGTGGAACCGGCGCCCGGCTGGCTCTGCACGCTGATGTCGCCACCCATCGCCCGGCACAGCCGGCGCGCGATCGTCAACCCGAGACCCGTACCCCCATAGCGGCGCGTGGTCGACGCGTCGGCCTGGGTGAACGCGTCGAAGATCACAAGCTGCGTCGCCGCGTCGATTCCGATGCCGGTGTCTGCGACCTCGAAGCGCACCCGCATCGACTTTGCGGTGTCCTCCTCGCAGGCGACGCTGATCGAGATCGCGCCGGACGCGGTGAACTTGATGGCATTGCCGAGCAGGTTCGACAGCACCTGCCGCAGCCGATGCGCATCCCCGAGCAGCGCGACATTAAGCTGATCGGGCACCATCGAGGTCAACGTCAGGCCCTTGGCGCGCGCCTGTTCGGTGAACATCACGCGCATATCCTGCACCAATGAGGGCAGGTGGAACGGCGCGTGCTCCAGGCTCACTTTGTCGGCGTCGATCTTCGACAGGTCGAGGAGATCATCGACCAGGCGCAGCAGGGACTGGCTCGACTGCATCGCCAGGTCGAGGTAGCTGAGCTGGCGCGGCGTCAGCGGTGTCAGGCGCAGCACCTCGACGGATCCGACCACCGCATTCAGCGGCGTGCGGATCTCGTGGCTCATGTTGGCCAGGAACTGCGTCTTGGCCGCATTGGAGAGCTCGGCCTGGCGCAGCGCGGCGAGGGTCTCGGTGTTCTGGCGCCGCAGATCCGCCAGCATCGAGTTGAACGCCTCGCCGAGACGTCCGATCTCCAGCGGAACCAGACCGCCGAACGCCGGCACCGACACTTGCTGATTGCCGGCGAGCACGGCCTCGGCGGTGCGCGCGACCCGGCGCACCGGACGTGCGAGATAGCTGGCGAGCAGCCAGCTCAGCACCGCGGCGCCGACGAAGGATGCCGCGGCGATGGTCAGCGCGATGCCGCTCACCTGGCCGGCGCGCCGCGCCAACTCCGAGATCGGCTGCACGACCATGACGCCCCAACCGACCCCGGGCACGGCGGTGTAGCCCGCGATCATGTCGGCGCTGAACGCCGGTGAGTAGAACTGCGCCACCCCGGTTTCGCCGCGCATCATCGCCTGCACCGCGTTGATCCCCGAAAGGTCTTTCGAGGCGATCACCCAGTCCCGGATCGGATGGGCGATCATCCGCCCCGCGGCGTCAATGATGACGGCGTGGCCGCGATCGCCGAATGCGATCTGGCGCTGCAACGACACCAGATAGTCGGTGCTGACCATGCCAACGCCGAGATGGCCGCCGGGAAGCTGCTTGACGATGTAGAACACCGGATCGCCCGCGGCGTCGTGCTCCAGATTGGTAAGCTTGGGCTGCGGGCCCGGCGTGGCGGCGAGCGCCCACCAGGCAGCCACCTGCGCCGGGTTCATCACCGGCCGGCGATCCGACAGGCCGGCCAGGGTGGACAGCACCGTGCCGTTCGGCGTGATGACGCACAGGTGGCGGATGTCGAGCGAGCGCAGCAGGTCCTCGATCCCGTCCACCTGGGAATTGATCGTGTCACCGTCGAACGCGACGGAGAACGCCGCCTTCACGTCGGTCGCGTAGCGCGACGCCGCGTTGCTGAGATTGCGCGCGACCAGCAAATGCCGTTCGCGGACCGAGGCGATCTCGTTCTGAAATGAGGCATGCTCGTCCCACAGCGCGACCGCCAGCAGCGGCAGGGCGGTCACGATGAAGAATGCGATGAACAGCAGCGACCGCATGCGCAGCCTGAGCCGCCGGTGCAGCGGTCCGCCCTTGGGGCGCACATGCCCGGCCGTTGGCCCGAACTCCGAGGGCGTGGACTCCGAGGGCCCGGCCTCTGACGGCCCAGCCTCCGACGGCCCCGTACCCCAGGCCGGATGGCGTCGACGCTGGTGTTGGCGTGCTGGCGCTCATGCCCCCTCGCGCAGCGTTACCCAGACAAGATCGTCAGTCTGCCGGCATCCGTCGAAGTTCGGTAGCAATTCCAACCGATCAGCCAGCGGCACCGGCCTGCGTCCGCGACCGCCGCCGACGACGCAGTGCGGCAAACACCAGCAAACTGCCGCCCAGCACCGGTGCCATCGGTGGCTCCGACACCGCTTCGAGATCCTCCCCCGCGACAATGGTACCGATGTTGTCGCCGAGCGTCAGCGCGTCGATCACCGCATCGGGCGTATGGATGCCGCCGACCACCCGGCTGAACTCCGCGCCGAGAAACCCGCCCGACGCCTGCGAGATGCTGTCGAAGGTCTCGGCGATCGGGCAGATCAGCGGGCTGGCGTTGTAAAGGGCATTGGCGCTGCCATCGGGATTGAGCACAGGTTCGCTGCCGGCATTGTTGCAACCGCCGCCGGTCACCGACTCGGCGATGCCGCCGAGCGTGCAGCCGATCACATTGCCGTCGCTATCATACGTGGCCGTGCCACCACCGGCGCAACTGGCTCCGGAGATCGAATGCGTGATGCTGTTCAGCGTGCAGGCGATGATGTTGCCGTCGCTGTCCAGCGTTGGGTTGCCACCATTGCAATAGGTCTGGGAGGTGGACGTGAACGTCACGCCGTTGGTGCCGATGGCATCGGCGAGCGCGGTCGCGGCGGCGCCGCTGAACGCCGGATGGCCGGCGAGGTAGTCGGGATGCGGCGGCGTCGCGATCAGCGACGACCAGGTCGCATCACAGGTGCTGAAGTTCGGGCTCCAGGCGTTGCAATCCTGAATGGCGGTGATCGGCCGCCACGCATTGTAGTGGTACTTGACCTCCCAGGCGCCGATGCCCGCATCTTCCATGGCGATGCCGACCAGGGCAGTGGCGCGCGCGGTCTGCAACAGACTGAGCCCCTGGTCCGTCGCGACGGTGTCGGCGATCCCCAGCCAGTGACCTGGCGGCTGCGCCGTGCCACCGGGATCGTTCCAGAACAGCGCCGCGGAGGCTTCGGCAGCGCCCTCGGGCGGGAACCCCGCCGCGGTGCAGATGGTCTCGATATTCTTGGGCAGGGCGGTGCCGGCGCCTTCGCACTCGGTCTGCAGCACCTCGTTGCCGTAGGTCGCCGAGGTAAGTGGTTGCGGGCCGGGGATCGACTGCTCGAGGGCGGTGAGCGTCGCGCTGGTCATGCCCACGGGCACCACTGATCCCCAGGTCGGCTGCAGCGCCGGCCGGCCGCCCGGCGGCACATAGACCCCCGGCTGACCCGCGTTGGGCGGGGTGAACGGGGTCAGCGTCGCCAGCATGCCGGCCTGGGCGCCGGAGCCGTTGTTCGCGGTGATCGCCGCGTTGCCAGTCGCGGTGCCCAGTGCGATGCCGGTGGTGATCGCCGAACTGTTGCCGAGAGCGCTGAGCTCGGTCGAGATGTTGGCGACGTCCGCCAGGACGGCCGTCATCTGGGTGGTGGTTGGACCGACCAGATCGGGCGCGTAGCCCGGATGCGCGGCGAGGATGCTCGACGAGAAATAGGAAGCGCCGGTCTTCCCCGCGAATTGCTGATACAGCGAGGTGCTGGGGTTGACGTACAGGTTGGTCATCACCGTGACGGCGGCCTGCAACGCGGCCGCGTTGGCGTCGGCTCCGGCCACCGCGCCGCCAGCGTAGTTGGCCGACGCGTATGGGCTGCCCGAGGCAGCGTTCACCGCGTTGAACATCGCACTGTCGACCATGTTGATCTCGTTCGCCACCTCAGGCGGACCATCGATCAACGAGGCCGACGTGTTCTGAATGATGTTGATGATCGCGTTGTTGACGTCGGTGATGGCGTCCGCCCGCGCGATCGAGGCGGGCGCAAGCGCGAGCAGCCAGATCGCGCCAAGCAGCGGGATGATCAAGTCCTGTAACCAACCGCGATTGCGGCTGGAAATCGGTCGGCGGCATGCCATGCCGATGCCCCTAACTCGGCAATTCGTCTCAGCTTAGACGACGAGTCGAGAATCCTTCAATGCGCGTTACATTGCGGCCAGCAATTCTCAATTTGGCGTGGCCGTATGGCCCCAATCGTCATGGCCGGGCCTGTCCCGGCCATCCGTCGCGGCACGGTGCTGACGGGGATGGCCGGGTCTGATCCCCAGATCAAGTCCGGGGACGGCCATGACGAACGGGCAACGTCGTCGGGCCAAAATGCGAATTGCTGTTACATTGCGGCAGCGGTCGACTTTCTCCACCTCCTTTTGAGGGCTTGGGCGCGAAGCGGCCCAAGCCCTCAAAGGGAGGTGGAGAGTCATGCTCGGGCGCGCAGCGCGGCTCGCACCGCTCCCAGCGCGGCTTCCGCCCGATCGCCGTCTGGGCCGCCCGCCTGGGCCATGTCGGGCCGTCCACCGCCCCCCTTGCCGCCCACCGCAGCCGAGGCGGCGCGCACCAGCTCGACCGCGTTGAACCGTCCGGTGAGATCGGCGGACACGCCGACGACGATGCTCGCCTTGCCCTCGGCGGTGGACACCAGTGCCACCACGCCTGACCCGAGCTGCTTGCCGATCGCGTCCGCGAGACCTTTCAATTCGCGCGCGGGCACCTCGCCGAGGTTGCGCGCGGCGAGCTTGACCCCGTTCACCTCCTCGACCTCGGCCGCGCCGCCACCGGTGGCGAGCTTCTTCTGCAGCTCCGTCACCTGATGTTCCAGCCGCCGGCGGTCCTCCAGCAGCACCGCGACGCGGTCCGCCACGTCGGCCGGGTTGGCGCGCAGCTCCCGCGCCGCACGGTTCAGCCGGCCGGTCGTCTGCGCCACCAGGGCCTCGGCCGCCTGGCCCGTCACGGCTTCGATTCGGCGCACGCCGGCGCTCACCGCGGCCTCGGCGACGATCTTGAAGTAGCCGATGTCGCCGGTGCGCCGGACATGCGTGCCGCCGCATAGCTCGATCGACCAGGCGGGCTTGTTGCCCTCGGGCGCGCCCATTGAGACGACGCGGACTTCCTCGCCGTATTTCTCGCCGAACAGCGCCATCGCGCCGAGCTCGACCGCGGCGGCAGGGGTCATCAGCCGGGTGACCACCTCGGAGTTCTCCCGGATGCGCGCGTTCACCGTAGCTTCCACCACGGCAAGGTCGTCATCGGACAGCGGACGCGGCTGGCTGACGTCGAAGCGCAGCCGGTCCGGCGCGTTGAGGCTGCCCTTCTGCGCGACGTGCGTGCCGAGGCGCTGGCGCAGCGCCTCATGCAGCAGATGCGTGGCGCTGTGATGCGCGCGGATCGCTGTGCGGCGGGCGTGATCGACCTCGGCCACGACGGGCGTGCCGACGCGCGCGGTGCCGGATTCGACGCGACCGAGATGCACGAACAAATCGCCCAGCTTCTTCTGCGTGTCGATGACCGTGATGCGCAGCCCGTCGGGCCCGGTGATCGTGCCGGTATCGCCGACCTGGCCGCCGCTTTCGGCGTAGAACGACGTCTGGTTCAGCACGACGGCGATGTCGGTGCCGGCTGGGGTGCCCGCTGACGCGCCGGCGCCCGCCGCCTCGACCGGCTGGCCGCCAGCGACGAGGGCGAGAATTTCCCCCTCGGCCCGTTCGGTCGCGTAGCCGAGGAACTCGGTCGCGCCGACGCCTTCCTTGATCTCGAACCAGACCCGCTCGGTGGCGGCCTCGCCGGAGCCGGCCCAGGCGGCGCGGGCGCGGGTGCGCTGTTCCGCCATCGCCGCGTCGAACCCGGCGAGATCGACGGCGCGGCCCTGCTCGCGCAGCGCGTCCTGCGTCAGGTCGATCGGGAAGCCGAACGTGTCATACAGGCGGAACGCGATGGCGCCTGGCAGAGGCTGGCGGTCACCCAGGCGGGCGGTCTCCTCGGCCAGCAGATACAGGCCGCGCTCCAGCGTTTGGCGGAAGCGGGTCTCCTCCAGCAGCATCGTTTCGATGATCAGCGCCTCCGCGCGGCCGAGCTCCGGGTAGGCAACGCCCATCTGGCGCACCAGGACGGGCACCAGCCGGTGCAGCAGCGGCTCGCGCATGCCCATCATGTGCGCATGGCGCATGGCGCGGCGCATGATCCGGCGCAGCACGTAGCCGCGGCCCTCGTTCGACGGCAGCACCCCGTCGGCGATCAGGAACGAGACGGCGCGCACATGGTCGGCCACCACGCGATGGCTGGCGCGGAACGGGCCGTCGGGGTCCTGCCCGGTCGCCTCGGCGGAGGCCAGGATCAGCGCGCGCAGCGTGTCGGTATCGTAATTGTCGTGCTTGCCCTGCAGGATGGCGGCGACGCGCTCCAGCCCCAGGCCGGTGTCGATCGAGGGACGCGGCAGGTCCACCCGGTGGCCGGGCGGGCCTTCCTCGTACTGCATGAACACCAGGTTCCAGATCTCGACGAAGCGGTCGCCGTCGGCGTCGTCGCTGCCCGGCGGGCCGCCCGGGATCGAGGGGCCGTGGTCGTAGAAGATCTCGCTGCACGGGCCGCACGGGCCGGTGTCGCCCATGCGCCAGAAATTGTCCGAGGTCGGGATGCGGATGATGCGGTCGTCGGGCAGGCCGGCGGTTTTTTTCCAGATCGCGGCGGCGTCATCGTCGTCGGAGAACACGGTGATCAGCAGGCGGTCTTTTGGCAGGCCGTACTCCTTGGTCACCAGCTCCCACGCATAGGGGATGGCGGCGGACTTGAAGTAGTCGCCGAACGAGAAGTTGCCGAGCATCTCGAAGAAGGTGTGGTGGCGGGCGGTGTAGCCGACATTGTCCAGGTCGTTGTGTTTTCCCCCGGCGCGCACGCATTTCTGCGCCGTGGTGGCACGGACGTACGGGCGCTTCTCTTGCCCGGTGAAGACGTTCTTGAACTGCACCATGCCTGAATTGGCGAACATCAGCGTGGGATCGTTGCGCGGGACGAGCGGTGAGCTTTCGACCACCGTGTGGCCGTTGCGGGCGAAGTAGCCGAGGAAGGCGGCGCGGATGTCGTTGCTGCTTGTCATGGTGGTCAGGAATTAGCGCGCGGCCGTGCCGGAGTCACGGGGGGAAGGCACCACATCCGATATGTACGCTTGACGTTCAGGACGGACAGCGTATATAGACACGATGATCCGCTCCTTTGCCGATCGGGATGCCGAAGCGCTGTTTCATGGCCGCTTTGCCCGACGCATCGGGGCAGACCTTCAGCGCGTCACACAACGCAAGCTGAGGCAGTTGCATAATGCCGAGCCGTTGCGCGACCTGGCGGCGCCGCCCGGCAATCGGTTGGAGGCATTGCGGGGCGATCGTGCCGGCCAGCACAGTGTTCGGATCAACGATCAGTGGCGCATCTGTTTCGTCTGGACCGAGGCCGGGCCAGAACGCGTCGAGATCGCGGACTATCATCGGGGATGACCGACATGCGTGACCTTCCACCGATCCATCCAGGCGAGCAGTTGCGGGAGGAATTCATGAAGCCGCTCGGGCTGACCGCCTATCGCCTGGCGAAGGACATCAGCGTGCCGGTGACCCGCATCCAGGCGATCGTCAGCGAACGCCGAGCGATCACCGGCGACACCGCGCTGCGCCTGGCGCGCTATTTCGACACGACGCCGGAGTTCTGGCTGAACATGCAGCGCGATTACGAGCTGGATCAGGCGGTGGAGGCCCTCGGCGGACGACTGGAGGCCGAGGTGAAGCGCCGGGCGGCATGACCGGATCGGGCTACGGTGACGCGTGAGCAGACGCGGTTCCGTGCCAAGACCCGGTCAGCGACCATCGTCGCCATACATGTCCTCGCGACGGAGCGAAACGCTGCCGTCCCACGGCGTGTCGTGGATCGGCAGGTCGGCAAGGCGGAAGCGCTTTGCGATCGGTGGTACGGCGACGGTTATGGTCGCCTCGTATTCGCCGGGCGATACCTCGGCCGGAGTCGTGCCGCTGATGCGACGGTCCGCGCCGACCTGGATGCGGGAGCGCATCGCATTCATGGCGCGGCCCTGATAGCCGGTTCGACCTGTTCCGAGCTGACGGCTGACTGTCCGGGATTGGTGGTATGTTCGCAAGTGCTTTGGCGCGACGCGCGACAGTGGGATCGAATTTGCAGTGGCAACCGGGTGGAGGCATCTCAAATGCGGCGGGGGGATCATCGGGCGGACTGCGCGTTGCCGGCGCCACGCTGACGACGGTGATACGTTCGACGAGGTTCGCAAAACGGAAGGACGATGACGCAGGGGGTCGTGCGGCAGTTTGAACGTCTGCAAAGGGTGGAAAGCGGCCCTTCTGCACTCGGATATCGGCTCCGGATCCCAGGCGACCGTCGGCGCGAGCTGAACCTGCGGCCATCAGGCGCAGTCAGTCCACCTGACTTGTCGGACTGCTGTCGACCAGCATCTTCGTGAGTACCTCGCGGAGACAGTCTTTGCGCGCAGAGTGGAACTGCTCAAACTCTTGAAGATCCTGCGGGATCTCTCCGAGCATGTGCAAGGTTCTATAGTGGTGTCTAGCATCTTCGCTTGCGTAGCGGTGCGACAGCCACTCGGCCGGCATGGCCGCTTGCTTCTCTGTGTTGCTGGGGCCGTCCAGCAACTGAAGGTTCGGGAGTTCGTTGGCAAGGCGGGTCAGATTGTCGATCTTGTCTTCTGGTATGCCTGACTTCCTAAGCCGCGCGCGCGTGAACCGCGAGATCGGGAAGACGTGGTCAATGTGGAACTGGTTCCGGAGATCCACGAAGGGGAACAAAAGCGAGAGCAACGGGAAAAGTCGTTTATCCCCATACTGCATTTGCAGAAGATCATCAATCTCCGCCGGTTCGAAGTTCAACGACTTTCCGCGTGGCACCATGACCTGATGAAGATGATCGACAGGGAAGGCCTCGTGGCCGTGGGCTTGGATTGTTTTCCGTAGTGCAGTGAGCAGCGTGTCCAGGCCGCTACCCCAGATCCCGGAAGCCTTGAGAAGTGAGCGGATTAGCCATTGACGGACCGCCTCGCGGTCCGCCGCGTAATGGCTGTGCGTGACGTAGTTATCTGGTGTTCCCCTATGATAGATGTAGTAGGCAATTGGCATGAGCGCACTGTCGGCGCGGAGCGTCTGGCCGTTGAGGCCGAATCTAGCGGTCAACTCGACTGTCCTAACGAGTGCGGCTCGGATTCCGGGCCAGTTAGCCTCCAACTCGGCCATATTCGCGGTGGTGAAGTTTTCAACTTTGAACCCGACGCTCGCGATGTCAGCTAACATCAGCCCGGCTTTCAGCACGAAATCTTGACTCAAGCTGAACCCGGTCCCAATCCGGTTTAGCTCATCGACCAGTTTGTGAATCTCTGCACGGGCGTCGACGTGCTTCCATTGTGCGACCGCTATGCTGAGCAGAAGATCTGAATAGGAGAGTTTAGTGCCACCGGAATTCAGCCGAATGAATATATTTAGCACACGCTCTATGTCTTGCGCTTCCTCCTCATAGTAGTGAACGAGCGGATCAGTATGAACAACGCGATGGAGGCGATCAAGGATGACAAAGGCGCTGTTAAGATCAGCTCCTTGAATTTGCTGGCCTATCAGCCAGCTCAGCATGTCGGGTCCGCTCTTCATACCCCTGATCTCGGGCACCTTGAACCACAGCGCTCCCTCTGCACGCGCCGCCTGCGCATCGTCTAGAAATCGAAAATCGTAGACGACGCCATTCTCATCCGGTTCCGGCGAGGCAAGCAAGTTGAGCCTAAGGATTCGCCGCGGGAACGCGTCGGGATTGTTCCACCACTTATTCGGTTGCTTGATGGCCATCGAGCCGCGTAGGCCGATGTTCAAGGCGGTCAGCCTCTGCTGGCCGTCAAGAATTGCGGTGACTGCCTGATTGTGTAGCGTCGGGAGCTCTGGGCAGTGGGCGGCGTCACGCTGATGGTAGTTGAGCACGAAGTCGTAGAACTTGAACTTGCTGCTAGTCGGTGCCTCGACCCTCCAGAACAGGAAGGTCCCGAAGGGGTAACCCTGCATGAGGCTGTCGAATAGCTTCTCGATTTGCTCCGGGCTCCAAACGAACTCTCTCTGGATAGCCGGCAGAACGTAGGCAGTCTTCTGGATACGGTCGAGTGCATCTGCGATCGTGCCGCCCGGTTTGTACATCCCGTCCTCCAGTTGTCTCAGCGACTGGGAAGACGCCGAGGCCCACAACGCTCAACGTAGACTGTACTGGTCGCCGGGCACACTAGCAATCAGCGGTCGCAACGTCCGCTCTGGGTCGGCAGCCGACATTCAAACTTACCCACGACCAAACACGGCCGATGCTTGACGCCTTCTTCTCGACCGGTGCCGTACTCGTGGTGCAAGGGTCGGCGTAGGAAAGGACCAAGCCGCGCTGCGCTTCAGGAAGCGCCCTGAACTGAGAGTCTATTCCTCATCGAGCAGGGAGTTGAGGTGGTCATGCGCCGGCGACATGCGCCCTGCCGTCATTCGCTCAACTTCATCCTGGGCCAATCGACCACAGCGCGGCTGCACCGGGCAAATGCCTTGTCGAAGTGCCCCCGGTTGCCGGCGCAGGTCCTCCCCCAGGTTTGTGTGGCGTCGGTGGGGCATCCTGGTGTAAGGTAGAAATACTAACCTTTAGCAGACCAGGATCGCAGATGACCCACATCTCAGCCGCCGGCCCGTTCGCCGCTTCCGACGCGGTTATCGCGTCGCCAGGGACACCCCCCTTGCATAGCCTGCCCCTGGCCTCCGCCGGGGTAGGACGTTCGGGCCCGCCCGCGGCGCGACCCGAAGGTCGAGACGGCCCGCTGCGGAACGGCAATCCGCGCGGCGACCCGCACCTGGCGCCGCGTTGCGGGGCGAAAGCGCGGTCGGGCCTGGGCTGCCGTGCGCCGGCGATGGCGAACGGGCGATGCAGGAACCATGGCGGGAAGTGCACGGGGCCGCGGACGGCGAAGGGTTTTGCCAGCCTGGCCGCCGCGCGCACCAAGCATGGCGACTACGGTGCGGCGTGGCGGGCGGTGAACCTCTACCAGAGGACGGCGATCGTGCGGTCTCGGCTGTTTGCTGCGGCATATGTGCTCAGGCCGTATCTGCCGCCTGAGCTCGCGGCGCGTGTGGACGCTGGGGGGACGGATATCCCGTCGCCGCCGCACTACTCCAATGCGCCGGTCGCGCCTGCAGTGGGCCAGGCTCCGCTGGACGCGGGCAAAGCGGGACGGGACGCGCGCGGGCGGTTTGCGGCGCGACCCCGGCCGGCGTTGCGCGGGCAGAGGTTGGAGCGCGAGGCTGCGCGGCGCGAGGCGGCATTGCTGGCGCCGTGGCGGGCGGGGATCGCTCAGGCGCGGCTGGCCATGCGGGCGGCGCTCAATGCGCGGCGTGCGGCGCGGGGGCAAGATGCCGTGAAGTGCCTGCCGGAGGGCGCTTGTCCCGATGGCAGGATGGTGCCGCCGGGCCGGGCGGATGCCGGGGTGGGGCCGGTCGCTGGTCTCCGCCAGGGTGAGACCCTTGGGCAAGGGATGCGATCCACAGAACGCCGACAGGATCCCATGAACAGTGGGACGGTGCCGCCGGGCTGGGCGGATGCCGGGGTGGGGTCGGTCGATGGCCTCCGACAGGGTGAGACCCTTGGGCAAGGGATGCGATCCACAGAACGCCGACAGGATCCCATGAACAGTGGGACGGTGCCGCCGGGCGGGGCCGATGCCGGGGTGGGGTCGGACGATGGTGTTCGCCAGGGTGAGACCCTTGGGCAGGGGATGCAATTCACAGAACGCCGACAGGATCCCATGAACAGTGGGACGGTGCCGCCGGGCGGGGCCGATGCCGGGGCGGGGTCGGCCGATGGTGTTCGCCAGGGTGAGACCCCTGGGCAAGGGGCGCGATCCGCAGAACGCCGACAGGATCCCATGAACAGTGGGACGGTGCCGCCGGGCGGGACGGACGCCGGGGCGGGGTCGGCCGATGGTGTTCGCCAGGGTGAGGCTCTTGGGCAAGGGGCACGGTCCGCAGAACGCCGACAGGATCCCATGAACAATGGGGCGGTGCCGCCGGGCGGGACGGACGCCGGGGCGGGGTCGGTCGCTGGTTCCCGCGAGGGTGAGACCCTTGGGCAAGGGGCCCGGTCCGCAGAACGCCGACAGGATCCCATGAACAGTGGGGCGGTGCCGCCGGGCCGGGCGGATGCCGGGGCGGGGTCGGTCGCTGGTCCCCGCGAGGGTGAGACCCTTGGGCAAGGGGCACGGTCCGCAGAACGCGAGCATGCTGAAATGCCAAGCCTGCGACCGGGCCATTGTCCCGGTGGTGGCGCCGGTGGTGGCGCGGTGCGGTCGCGCGAGGGGATGCTCCGGCGGGGGCTGTTGGGCGGCACCGTCTGCAACGCGCCCGGGGGGAACGAACTGGCGGCGCTGGTCGGTCGAGTGGAGCGCTGGAGGGTCGAGATAACGACCGACGTCAAGACGACCAACGATCCGGCGCGGGCAGTGGAGGCGTGGTTTGCGGACACAAGGCGGCGCATGGCGGCGGATGACGCCATGTGGCTGCGCGCACGTTGCATGCTCAGGGTGGGGGCCGTTGCGGACATCGTCCGGTGGGGCGGGTTGGTGAGCGGTGCGGGATGATGCTTCTCCGCGGGCTCGGTGGCGGATCTTGCTGGCTGGTGGGGCGTGGCAAGGTCTTGGGGGGACGGGCGGCGGATATTGGGGTGGGGGCAGACCCTCACCCGCCACGCTGCGCATGTCGCCTTGACCCGCTTCGCGGCCCAAGCCCGCGCAAGTGCGGGACAGGTGAAGACGACGTGGGTTCCGAATGCGATGCCGCTGCGGACGGCCGCGCCGTCGTTGACACGTCCCGCCGGCTCCCCCACGGTCGGCGACGATGCCCGACCGTTTCGACCTGACCGGCCGCGTCGCGCTGGTGACCGGCTCCTCCCGCGGCCTCGGCGCTGCGATCGCCGCCGGATTGGCCGAGGCGGGCGCACGCGTGCTGTTGCACGGGCGGGACCGGCAGGCGCTGGCCGCGCGGCAAGCGGAGTTCGCCGCACGCCGCACACCGGCGCTCGGCACGCTGACCTTCGACGTGACCGATGGCGACGCGGTGACACGTGCCGTCGCCGCCATCGCACCGACGCACGGTGCGCTCGACATCCTGGTGAACAACGCCGGCGCGATCCCGCGCAAGCCGCTGCTGGAAACCACGGACGCCGACTGGGACGCGGTGATCGCATCCAACCTGACGGCGTATTTCCGCCTGGCGCGCGAGGCGGCGCGGCAGATGGTGCCGGCGCGGCACGGGCGGATCATCATGGTGTCCTCGATCATGGGGTTCCTCGCCCGGCCGACCATCCCGGGCTACATCACCGCGAAGGCCGGGCTGCACGGGCTGGTGCGGGCGCTGGCGGTGGAGCTGGCGCCGCACGGCATCACGGTGAACGCGCTCGCCCCGGGCTTTTTTCCGACCGACGCCACCGCCGCGCTGCACAACGACCAAAAATTCAACGAGTGGATTGCCGGGCGGGCGCCGCTCGGCCGCTGGGGCGAGCCTTCGGAGCTGGCCGGGCCGGCGGTGTTCCTCGCCTCCGATGCCGCCGCCTATATCACCGGCCATGTGCTGACGGTGGATGGCGGCCTGACCGCGGCGCTGTAGGAACCTGGACAACCGCGCGGACTTGTAGGGACATGGAAACGCAGCCCCCTCGCCTCGCCCCGCGCCTCAGCGGCGTGCTGGAGACCTCGCTCTACGTGGCGGATCTGGACCGCGCGCGCGCGTTCTACCAGCGCATCTTCGGCCTGGAGGTGTTCTTCCAGGACGGCCGCATGTGCGCGCTCGGCGTCGCCCCGGGCCAGGTGCTGCTGCTGTTCCGGCACGGCACAACCGAGGCGCCCGCCCCGGTTCCGGGCGGCTTCATCCCGCCGCATGGTGCCAGCGGCGCGGCGCATCTGTGCTTCGCCATCCCACGGGGAGAACTCGGCGCGTGGGAGTCGCATCTGGCCCGGCACGGCCTGGACGTGGAAAGCCGCGTCACCTGGCAGCGCGGCTGCACCAGCCTGTATTTCCGCGATCCCGACGGGCACTCGCTGGAAGTGGCCACGCCGGGTCTCTGGCCGAATTTCTGAATGCGCGAGCGCGCCGCGTGGATCGTTGCGATCCCCCAACTGGCCAGCCTGACCGTCGTTGCGTTGCTGATGCTGTTGGCGCTGGCGGCCGCCGCGGCGCCCTGGCTGCTGCCGGACGACGGCGGCACCGCGCGCCGCATCGCCGCGGGAGGCATCTTCGTGGCGAGCTACCTGGCCCTGGCGATCGGCAAGGTCCCCGGCCTGTCGATCGATCGCGCCGGCGTGGCGTTGCTGGGCGCCTGCCTGATGGTGGCCTCGGGCGCGGTCGGGACGGACGACGCCTATCGCGCGATCGATCTCGATACGCTCACGTTGCTGCTCGGCATGATGATCGTGGTGGCCAACCTGCGACTGTCCGGGTTCTTCGCGCTGGCCACGTGGTGGGTGGCGCGCCGGGCGCATCGGCCGCTGCTGCTGCTGGGCGCGATCGTGATGGTGGCGGGCGTGTTTTCCGCGTTCCTGGTGAACGACGCGATCTGCCTGGTGCTGGCGCCGCTGGTGCTGGAGCTGACACTCGCGCTGAAGCGCCGGCCACTGCCCTATCTGCTGGCCGTGGCGATGGCGTCGAATGTCGGCTCGACCGCAACGATCACCGGCAATCCGCAGAACATGCTGATCGGCGGCTTCTCGCGCATCCCGTATGCCGAGTTCGCCGCCGCGCTGGCCCCGGTGGCGCTGGTCGGGCTGCTGGCGACCGCGGCACTGATCGCACTGATGCATCGCGCGGAGTTTGCCGACGGCGCGACGCTGCACGCGGCCCCGCCACGGCTGCGGGTCAACCGGGCGCTGATGTGGCGGGCGGTCGCCGCGGTCGGCGCGGTCATCGCGCTGTTCTTCGCCGGCCAGCCGCCCGCCAAGGTGGCGGTGACCATCGGCGCGCTGCTGCTGCTGACGCGGCGGGTGAAGAGTGCGCGGGTCTACGCCGAGATCGACTGGTCGCTGCTGCTGATGTTCGCCGGCCTGTTCGTCATCGTCGCCGGCGCCGAGAAGCAATGGCTGACGCCGGCAATCATTGCCGATGTGGCGAAGCTGCATTTGGCCGACGTGCCGGTGCTGAGCCTGCTGACCGCGGTGCTGTCGAACCTGGTCAGCAACGTTCCGGCGGTGCTGGTGCTGCATCCGTTTGTCGGCGTGCTGCCCGACCAGGCGACGGCGTGGAAGGTGATCGCGATGGCCTCGACACTGGCCGGGAATTTCACCGTGCTGGGATCGATCGCCAACCTGATCGTGGTGGAGAAGGCGGCGCGGCGCGGCGTGGTGATCGGATTCTGGGACTATTTCCGGGTCGGTGCGCCGTTGACTCTCATTACGCTCGCGATCGGGACGCTATGGCTGTGGCGATGAAACCGGACGCCAAACACAAGGGTTTCTCGCCGTTCTCGCTCGATGCGATCAATTTCCTCGCGGCCGACGTGCGCGGCGCGGTCGGGCCTTATCTCAACGTGTTCCTGGTCACCCAGCAGCATTGGAGTCAATCCGAGGTCGGACTGGTCACGACCCTCGGCGGCCTGCTCGGGCTTGCCGTGCAGACCCCGATCGGCGCCGCGATCGACGAGACCCGCGCCAAGCGCGGAGCGATCGTCCTGGCACTTACGGTGTTGGCGATCATGGCGGCCATCATTTTCGCGTGGCCGACCTTTTGGCCGGTCGCTTTCGCCAACAGCCTCATGGCCATTGCCGGCGATGTCTTCGGTCCTGCCGTCGCGGCCCTGACGTTGGGCCTGTACGCACGGCAACAACTCGCCGGGCGCATGGGACGGAACTCGGCCTTTGACCATGCGGGGAATGTTACGATCGCTTTGGCGGCGGGCGCGGTGGGCTATGCATTCTCGCAGCGTGCCGTGTTCCTGCTGGTGCCGGTCTTCGCCGTGCTGACGATGATCGCGGTGCTGTCGATTCCCGCCGCTTCCATCGACCACGACCGGGCGAGAGACCTGGGGCCCCAGTCCGGCGCGGCGGAAAGCCCGACCGGGGTTGCCGGCTACGGCATCCTGTTCCAATCCCAGCCGCTGGTCGTCTTCGGGTTCTGCGTCATGTTGTTCCACCTCGCCAACGCAGCGCTGCTGCCATTGGTGGGACAGAAGCTGGCAGCCGCGTACCCCAAGGAAGCAACGGCAATGATGTCGGCCTGCATCGTCGCCGCGCAGTTGGTGATGCTGCCCATAGCACTGCTGGTCGGACGCACGGCCGACACTTGGGGGCGCAAGCCGTTGTTCCTGGCTGGCTTCGCCGTCCTGCCCCTGCGCGCGGTGCTTTACACCCTGTCCGACAACAGCTTGTGGCTGATCGGCGTTCAGGTGCTCGATGGCGTCGGTGCCGGAATATTCGGCGCCCTCACGCCCCTGGTGATCGCCGATATCATGCGCGGCACCGGGCGCTACAATCTGGCCCAGGGCGCCATCGCCACGGTCCAGGGGATTGGTGCCGCGTCGAGCGGGCTGGCGGCCGGGGTGATCGTCGATCATTTCGGCTACAGTGCCGCCTTTCTCGCCGCCGGAGCCGCGGCACTCGTGGCCCTGGTGGTCTTCGCCCTGCGGATGCCGGAAACGGCGGAACCGTGATGACTGGCGCGGCGCGCGTGGCCTGGGCGATGGGTCGGGTGGGGGGCGGCACCGCGATCACAGCGGACCCAGCATTCGCACCGCTTCCCGATGCCGATCGACCAGCCGCGTCGCGATGGCCAGCAGTTCGTGGACACGCACGCCCCTGTCCCAAGGCGAACGCCTGTCTGATGATCGGCCGGCGGGCACGCGACAAACTCTTTCGAGGCGTCCTCCATAGCGTGAGTTACACGCCTGGGCAGGATCGATCGCCCGGGTCGAGCAATACTCTTCCGTGTCAAGAAGATTCTTTGTGAGATTGCGCCTGCGACACGACGTTTGAAGACTTGACGGTGCACGATTTATCTGAACTTTAGGATAAGCCCCGACTGGGACGTAATGTTCTCCCCCTCCCATGCTCTTTTCCGAACGCCTATGGGGGCAAGCCCGGCACGATTTTCGTTGGTCCGTTGTCCGGGCTCGACACCCAGCGCCGACCCATACGATTTTCAACCGCACCGTTTTGCGCTCGCTGATGTCCGGATCGAACAGAGCCGATCCCGCCATGGGGAAACTCGCTTCGCGACCCTGTCCGCGTTGGCCGCGCCGCCGCACGGCGTCGGCTTGTTGCAATTGTTTCGTGCAGTGTTCGGATCGTGTAATAGGCGAAACAATTTTCCCATGCCGGCGTCGTCATACTGAAACAGCGCGGCGCCAACCTGCCTGCCGACGCGATTGATCGCGTCGGACGACAGGAGGTAGACACCATGACCATCATCTCGCGTGCCACGCTGTGTGGCGCATTCACCGGCCTTGCCATGCTGATCGGCGCCATGCACGGCCCGGCGGAGGCCGCAGTGAGCGCCAACGCGCTGACCCTCAACGCGCTGACCCTCAACGCGCTCACCAGCAACGGCCCCCGGCACGATGCCGCGACCCCGGGTGTCACGGCACTGCAGGACCTGAACGGCGTCGCCGTCGAGGGCGTCGTCCTGCCGTCGGACGCGCGTCGGTGAGCCGAAGCGCGGTCATCGCCGTCGCGATTGCCGCGCTGCTGGGAATGGGGCCGCCATCCGTGGCGGCCCCGTCCTCGCCAGTCCGGAGCGTCGCGGTGGAGGGCACTGCGTTCCGCATCACCCTCGGCGACGGAACCGTACTGCCACAGGAGAAGCTGCCCGGCGTCGTGCTGGCGATCGGCGACGGCTCCGGCCAGCAGCGGCGCATCCGCATCGATGCGGCGGAGCATGACCCGAAGGACGCGACCGGCAAGGTCATGCTCTACGCGCTGTCCGAGCAGGATGCGGCGAGCGGCGAATGGCGCAATGCCTGTCAGCCGGACCCGGACGGCCGGCGCCTCGGCTTCCCGCTCGCCGGTGCGTTCACCACCGACATGCGCCATGTCGATGCGCCGGGCCGGTTCCTGATCACATGCACCGCCGGCGCCGAGGGCAAGTGCATCCGCTTCGGCTATCGGCCCTGGCGGACCGTGCCGGACGGTACGCCGCTCGCCGCCTATTACCAGGCCTGCGTGCGGATGGTGCGCGCCGACTATTGCGGCGACGGCGTCGGCCACACGCGCAACGGCACGCCGATCGATCTGTTTGACCGCATCGGCATCCAGGCGGACGAGGCGGCGCCAGGGATGACGCTGGAGGCGGTCTGGGGGCCGGATGGCGCGGTGTGCGTCAATCACACTCGGTTGCCCGAAGTACTGACGACCGAGGCGTTGGGCGCCATGTGCCCGGCTCACGTTGCACAGCGCTGCGATGAGCAAGTGCCGGCGTTGTTGTACGATCGCTCATTCGGACACTGAAGTACCGCATGCGGAGCAGGGCAAACGCATTTGGCAGTCGGATCGTCGGCGGGTCGCGGCGCGGCCAGACGGTGAACCGCCAAGGCGCCAACAAAAGCCGGGACGGGAGGGATCGGGTGACGGATTCGAGCCATTAGAGCGTTGGCGTCCTGGCGGTGTTGGCGGTTCATTCGGCCGCCAGCCCCGGATTTTCCGGCGACCGATCAGCCCGTGGTCGGTGCTGGCTTGGTGGGCCTGTCAAGGCAGTTCCAAACGCGATACCTCTGGCTCCGCTTGGGATTTAGCTGGCGCCGAGGGTATTTCTGGTGTAGTATTAATAACTAACTTACGGTCCAGGATCGCAGATGCGCCCGATCGCAACCCTTGCCCCCGCGCCCCTACGCTTCCCCGATGCGCCCCGACGCTTGTCCGATGCAGTTGTCGCGTCGCCGGGACAACGCCTCATGCAACACCTGCTGCCGGGTTACGACCTGACGGTCGGACCCGACGTTCGGGGGCGGTTCATGGTGCGGCTGAGGCGGCCGCCGCGCGGGCAGTCGGCGGAGCACCAGGGCGCTGACGCCGCGGGAGGTGGGGATTGCCGGCGCGCGGCTGGTCAAGCGGGCGGTGATGATGGGGCATCGGGGGGTGTCATTACCAGGCGCCCTGACGATTGGCCGCTGGCGAATTTTCGAATTTCGACAAAGACCCTATGGAGCGTCGTGCGGTGGGCTTCGCGGCAAGCCGGGACGCCGGAGCGCCGACCAGGGAGCCGTCCTCGGTGCGAGCGGTGCAATTTGTGAATCTCGACAAAGACCCTATGGAGTGTCGTGCGGTGGGCTTCGCGGCAAACCGGTGCGCCAGGGGTGGCAGCCAGGGCCCTGTCCCCAGGCGAGCGGCGCAATTCGCGAATCTCGACAAAGACCCTATGGAGCGCCGTGCGGTCGGCCTGGCGGCAAGCCGGGACACCAGGGGTGGCAGACAGGGGCCTGTCCGCAGGCGAGCGGTGCAATTCGCGAATCTCGACAAAGACCCCATGGAGCGCCGGGCAGTCGGCTTGGCGGCAAGCCGGGACGCCGGAGCGCCGACCAAGGAGCCGTCCCCAGGCGACAGGGCAATCGGGTGAACGAAGGACACGCGGACGATCAGCCGGTTCACTGTCATTGCGGTATTATGGCGCAAACCGGAAACGAAATCCGTTGAGCCGGGCGCCCAGATAGGCATGCTGCTGGCATGGGAAACGCACCCCTTATCGAACGGCTCTATGCGCAACGGCGCCGCTCCATCCTAGCACTCGCGAAAGTCGAGGAACAGGCCGCAGTCCTACGCCGCCAGATCGTCAGCACGGAGACCGAGCTACGTGGTCTGGTCCTGTTCGTCGTCCCGTTTGAGCAACGCAAACCGCATCCGCATTTCAAGGTAGGGGAGTTGAGCCGGCTCTGTCGAACCGTGCTGCGTGAGCGCAAGTCGCGGTCCCTATACTCCGGTGAGATCGCGGCGGCTGTCATGAAGGCCAAGGGGTTGTCGCCGTCCGATCCCAAGCTGGCCCCGACGATTTTCCGCCAGACGCAGGACGCGCTGCGGCGCATGTGGGGGCGGGATGTCGTGACCAAGGCGGGGCATGGGGTGCGGGCGCGATGGGGGTTGGCAGGGGGGTGACGGACCTGCTAGAAGAGGGAGACGGGCGGGGGTGCAAGCCCCGCTACCGTCATCAGCGCGCCCATGCGCTCGGGTCCGTGCCGCACACCTAGCACGAAGCCTTTGTCATGTCCAGCGAGTCAGAACAACCAACTTGGATCAGTGGAGGGGGCCGGTCGGACCTTGCTGGTCTGATGTTGATGGCATCGGTTGGGCGAGAAGGGCGCTCCCTAACTTTGTCGCTTCTTCCTTCGGGAACGCAAACATCAACCACCCTAGTCCTGGATGGCGGAGAAACAGCATCCGCCGATCCCCCACAATGCGATACGACCAAAGAGGATCAGCCGGACCGGGATGGTTGCCGTCAGGCAATATCCGAGGCACTTCCGGCGACATGTTTGATCGAAAGTGAGACAGTGAGGAGATAAGCGAATCAATATCGCTTGCGCCTAGCGTCGCCTCGGCGATTGGTGTCCCACTTTCTAAGAACCCCAAGACAAGCTGCGTGGACGATAGTGGAGAAAATTTTGCAACTGGCGGCGGCATAGCCTTCGCTCCCTGGTTTGGTTGGCACCTATCAGGATAGCGAACGGCGGGACCGGACGTGAGTCCGGTCCCGCTTTCTCGTGCTGACCTATCTTAGCTGCCGCCGCACACCAGAACGTTCCCGACCATCCGACAGTCTGTCGATGAGGCGCGCGGCGTGGCGTCCCACCCAACGGGGAGCGGCGAGACTGCTGGTGGAGTGCCCGTATGGGCAATGTTCGCCTCTGCGGTCATACGCCGGACGCAAGCATCCTTGGTGCGCGCCCACTCCTGCCACTCGGGGGTGGACTCCATCGCGACGGCGCCGAGCAGCCCAAACATCATCATACCGCTGTTCGGCTGTGGGCCAGCTTCCTTCTGGCAATCCATCTGTATTTGGAACCCCTGGCCGCACCCGACCAGGAAAAGCGCCGCCAGTAGAGTAGCCACGCCAGCCCACCGTTGCATGGACACTCCCCTTCGCGCGTCGCTCGATCCGTCATCCTGCCATGACAACATCGTAACAGCGAGTCCCAGTTGAGCGGCGGGCCGCTCGACATTACCCAGCCTTATGCCGCTGCCAGTAGCCGCAGAAATCCGGCGACGGGCGCGATGCCAGCGCCAACTGCACCGCCCGCTGCACCTGATCCCCATTGCTGACCCGGCGCTTATCCTCGCGCCAAGCCGACTCCTGGGCATACCGGATCAGATATGGCCCGGCCACATGGTGATGGTGCCCAATCTCCGCTCGGCGCATCCGCGAAAAGAACGACTCGGCACCATTCGAGTATACGCCATTGAGGCTGTAAGCCTGCTGATGGTCGATCCGCGCCACTTCATATCGAGCGTGCAGATCGTTCCATGATGGCGCCTCATCCGCGACAATCTTCGTCCCCTTGGCGACGTGGGACGTGACCCACCCGAGAGCGGCGGACTCGGATTTGAACACGGCCGGCAGGGTTGAGCCGCCGCGCTCGCGGATGACCACCACAACTTTGCGCTTGCCGTTCTGGTTCTTCGCCAACCTGCGGTCCCGGCAATTCGCTTTCAGGTTGCTCGGCTTGACGTAGCCGCCGAAGTAGCCGCCGTCGATTTCAACGGTCTCGCCATCCCCACCGACGCGCTCGCCCTTCATCTCCGCTGCCATCGCCTCGCGGATTTTGTGGCTGAGCACGAAAGCCGTCTTGTAGGACGTGCCCAGATCACGGGAGAGTGCCAAGGCCGCTTTGCCTTTGACTTCATTGCAGAAGATCGCGATGGCGCTCAGGTAGGTCTGCACCGGCATCTTGTGCCAGGCGAACAAGGTGCCGGACGTGACACTGAACCCCTTGTTGCACGCCTTGCAGCGCCAACGGGCCTGGCCGTTCGCCTCGCGGATATCGTAGACCGCTGTCCCGCCACAGTGCGGGCAAACCGGCGCGCCATCGGTCGCAGGCCAGCGGATGCGCGCGAACATGGTCTCGGCTTCCTCGTTCGACATCCGCATGACGTGCGCCAGGGTTAGGGTCTTGGCGGCGGGGGAGAGCAAGAAGTGCTGGGACATGATCATCACCACATTCGATGTAACTGCACCGGATATGATGTATATATTCACCGTTGTCAATGGGAAAAACACCGGATATGGTGATATTTCACATCAGACGGAGGGTGATATGCCCGAAGAGCACTGGCAGAAGCGCGTGAAGGGGATTCTGAAGGCCGAGCTGAAGCGCCGACACGTCGGATACAAGGAACTGGCCGAGAAACTGCACGCGGTGGGGATTGAGGAAACTGACCGAAACATTGCGAACAAGATCGCTCGCGGTGGGTTCAGCGCCGTGTTCTTCGTGCAGTGCCTACAGGCGATCGGGTGCCACACGGTGCATCTGGAAGATGCCTAGACTTAGCGGCGAGGTCCCCTGCGGCTTAAAGGTCGCGGGAGTAGCGGTCTTCCTCGCCTTATTGTCTATGTATGTTGGTACGTACGTAGCCAGCCAGTACCGCCAAACGGACCTATATCGGCCATCCCCAAGTGGCGGGGAATCCAGTCACGAACCACAAGCCCATTCCAGCACATCCAACCAACAGGCTGGCGGCGAGGTAAGCGGCACCGAGCAGAATCCGTTTGTCGTTAAGGTGGCTCCATCCCCAGAAGCTCAACCCGAGACACCCAAACAACGACAGGAGCATCAGGCAAAAGCGTCTGAGGATAGGTGGGCCGTGATATTCTCCGGTATCGCTGCCGGCGCTACCGTTCTCTTGGTCTTCGTAACTGGCGCTCTGTGGTTCGCCACGTATCGACTGTACCGCGGAACAGTGCGCGCGATAGAAGGTGAGGAAAAGGCCGCCAAGGCGATGAGCAGGCTGGCAAAGACTGCTCGGAGAACTGGCGAAAGACAACTGAGAGCTTACGTGTACCAGCACTCTATCAAACTGACGAAGTTCAGTCTCACCGAGCCCATGGAATTTACGGTTAGCATATGCAACGCCGGGAGCACCCCAGCCAGTGAATTTGAATGCCACGGCGTGGCATTTCTCGCATCGCTGCCGCTTCTCGATGAGACCGTAATGCCAGAGCCGGCAGAGGACTTGACGGTGGGACGTCATAGCAAGGGCGCCCTCTTTCCTGGGGTCGAGCGACAAATGGACTGTGATTGTATCGACCAGTTCCTGGGCGCCGACGTGATCGGCGGCATAAACGAACCGCGACCGAAAATTGCTATCTACGTGGCGGGCGGGATGCGATATCAGGATGTTTTTGGACGATCTCACGACACGACGTTCTGTGAATATATGAGTGGCGAAGATGCTGTGCGCCTGATCGAAGCTGAACAAGGACTCCGGCCATTGCCACCTGGCTTCATCGTGCGCTTCATCACAAGCCATATACACAACAGCTTCACGTAGCTGAATCGTCTTGGGCTGCCAGTCCAGGGACAGCATTCCAAACAAAGCGGCCACCGCCGCACGGATGAACACAACACCGCGCTCTAATCATCGCGCCTCCCGGCTATGCGCCGCGAAAGCGCGGCAAGCGGGGCGCAGGGGATATGTGGGGCCTGCGGGACGAAAGCAGAACGTCCCGGCTTTCCGGTTTGCGCCATAATACCGTGTCATTGCGAGGAGCGAAGCGACGCGGCAATCCCCACGAGGGTGCGTACCGGTTGGGGGATTGCTTCGCTACGCTCGCAATGACAGCAACATTCCGGCGGGCCGCTTGCTTCACCCGATTGCCCTGCCCCAGGCGAGTAGTGCAATTCGCGAATCTCGACAAAGACCCTATGGAGCGCCATGCCGTCGGTTCGGCGGCAGGCCGGCGCACCAGGGGCGGCAGCCAGGGCCCGGTCCCCAGGCGAGCGGCGCAATTCGCGAATCTCGACAAAGACCCTATGGAGCGCCGTGCGGTCGGCTTGGCGGCAGGCCGGGACGCTGGAGCGCCGACCTGGGAACTGTCACCGACGCGGGTGGTGCAATTCGTGAACCTCGACAACGACCCTATGGAACACTGTGCGGTGGGATTTGGCGGCAAGCCGGGACCCCGGGGATCCAAACACGGGTGCCCGCACCCAGCCAGCGGCGCATTTCGAAAATCTCGACAAAGACCCTATGGGACGCCGCACGGTGGGCTTGGCAGAACGGGACCGCAGAGGTGCCAGCCAGGGGCCGGACCACCGGGCGCCCCACCGCGCCCGGCCGCCGGGCGAGTGGCGCAATTCGCGAACCTCGGCGAAGACCTGTGTTGGGCCCGTCGGTACCATGACGGCGCCGGCCCCTCCCGCTGCCAGTAGTCCTGCCCTTACCCCACGGTCTGGCCAGTCGGCTTCCAAATGCGATCCCCCTGGCATGCGGAGTGGCCGCGGTTGCACGGTCGTGCACCTTGGCCGAGAGTCGCGCGGCGGTTGGCGCGATCGGGCGCCCGCCGCCGCGTGCAACACTCGGGGGAGAATCGGACATGCCGCGGCGGGTGATCAAGCAGTCGGTCGTGCTGTCCGCGTCGGCCGAGTCCTTGTACGCCACATACATGGACCCGGCGCGCCACGCCGCCATCACCGGCGGCAAGGCGGTCATTTCGGCCAGGCCAGGATCGAAATTCTTGGCATTCGACGGCACGCTATGGGGCACGACGCTCGCGGTGGTGCCGCCGCGGCTGATCGTGCAGTCCTGGCGGTCGAAGAAATTCCACGCCAGCGATCCGGATTCGACACTCATCCTGGCGTTCGTGCCGCACGGCAAGGAAGGGCGGATCGATCTGGTGCATCTCGACGTCCCCAAGCACGACTACGACGGCGTGAAAGAGGGCTGGGAACTCTACTACTGGACACCGTGGCGGGCCTACCTCACGCTCCGGTGACTCGGACGGTTGGTGCGGTGGACCCGTGCGCTGGCGGATTGAAATCCGCCCTACGCCTCCGGCACCTCGCGCTCCAGCTCCTCGAGCCAGATGCGCGCGTTGCCGTCCGACGGGGCGCGCCAGTCGCCGCGTGGCGACAGCGATCCGCCGGCCGCCACCTTGGGCCCGTTCGGTGTGGCCGAGCGCTTGAACTGACTGAAGCCGAAGAACCGTTGCAGAAACACGCCGAGCCAGTGGCGGATCTCCTTCAGCGTATACGCCACGCGCCGGTCCGTCGGGAACCCGGGCGGCCATTCGCCGTATGCCGCATCCCGCCACGCCATCAGCGCCAGGAAGGCGATCTTCGACGGGCCAAAACCGAAGCGCAGCGTGTAGTACAGGTTGAAGTCTTGCAGCGCGTATGGGCCGATCTTGGCTTCGGTGCTCTGCGGTGTCTCACCCACACCCATCGGAACCAGCTCCGGCGAGATCTCGGTGGCGAGGATCGATTCCAGCGTCGCCGCTACCTCCGGCGCGAACTGCTTCGAACTGATCACCCAGCGAATCAAATGCTGGATCAGCGTCTTCGGCACGCCGGTGTTGACGTTGTAGTGCGACATGTGATCGCCGACGCCATAGGTGCACCAGCCCAGCGCCGCCTCCGACAGATCGCCAGTGCCCAGCACGAGCGCATTGTTGTGGTTCGCCAGCCGGAACAGATAGTCGGTGCGCAGCCCGGCCTGCACATTCTCGAACGTCACGTCGTAGACCGGGTGTCCGTCGGCGAAGGCGTGTCCCAGCTCCTGCAACATGATCGTTGCGGTGGGGCGAATGTCCAGCTCGCGCCCGGTGACGCCCAGCGCCCGCATCAACGCGAGCGCATTCGCCTTGGTGTGGTCGCCGGTGGCAAAGCCCGGCATGGTGAAGGCGAGGATGTTGGCGCGCGGCAGGTCCAGCCGGTCCATCGCCTGCGCCGCCACGATCAGGGCCTGCGTCGAATCGAGGCCGCCCGAGACGCCGATCACCACGCGCTTGATCCCGGTGGCGCGCAGTCGCTGGATCAGGCCGGTGACCTGGATGTTGTAGCCCTCGTAACAATCCTGCTCCAGCGCCTGCGGATCGGCCGGGACAAACGGGAAGCGCGCGAGCGGCCGTTGCAGCCCCAGATCGGTGCGTGGCGGGTCCAGGCGGAAGGTGACCTGACGGAACGCCGCGACCGCCCCGGCGTAGAGCCGCCGGTTGTCGTCGAAGCTGCCCATGCGCAGCCGTTCCTGGCGCAGCATGTCGAGATCGACATCGGCGACGGCGTGCTGCGACTCGGCGGGAAAGCGCGGCGATTCTGCGAGGATCACGCCATTCTCGAAGATCGAGCACTGACCGTCCCAAGCCAGGTCGGTCGTCGATTCACCGGTCCCCGCCGCCGCGTACAGATACGCCGCGAGACAGCGCGCCGATTGCGACTGCGCCAGCAGCCGGCGGGTGTCGGCCTTGCCGATGGTGATGTTCGAGGCCGACAAGTTCGCCAGCACCGTCGCGCCGGCCAGCGCGCCGATCCCGCTGGGCGGCATCGGCACCCAGACGTCCTCGCAGATTTCCAGATGGATGGTCAGGTCGGGCAGGTCCTCGGCGCTGAACAGCAGATCGGGGCCGAATGGCGCATGGTGCGGCCCGATCGAGATCGACGCCCCGGCCAGGCCCTCGCCCGAGGCGAAATGCCGCTTTTCGTAGAACTCGCGATAGTTCGGCAGGTGCACCTTGGGCACCACGCCGAGCAGCCGGCCGCGATGGATCGCAACCGCGCAGTTGTACAGTCGCGCGCCGTGGCGCAGCGGCGCGCCGACCACCAGCACCGGCAGCAGGTCGGCGGATCGCGCGATCAGCGTGAGCAGCGCCTGCTCGGTCGCGTCCTGCAATGTATCCGACAAGAGGAGATCATCGATCGCATAGCCGGAGACCGACAGCTCCGGAAACACCGCGAGCGCCGCGCCATCGACCGAGCAGGTTTCGGCCAGGAGCAGGATCGCCGCTGCGTTGGCGGCCGGATCGGCCGGTGTGCAGCGCGCAGTGCAGGCCGCGACGCGGGCGAAGCCATGCCTGTAGAGCGAACGGAACATACCTGCGATATTGGGGGCAACGGGGCGACAAAGCCAGAACTCGACACCATTTTGTCGGCAGTCCTTGGTAAAGCACACGCCGCGGCGGGGGGATCTGCCGCGGCCCAGGCATGAGGCATGAACAGCGATGGCGTCCGAGGCGGATTTCTCCGACCTTGCGGTGACGGAAACTGCCGTGGAGATCACCTTCCGGCCGACGGGGGACCGCCTGTCCTTCGCACGGTTCGGGACGTTGTTGTCGCCCGGGCATCCGATCAGCCCGCCGAATTTCGGTCCTCACCCGTGCTGGGAAGTCGAGTGGCTGGCCCGCAACCTGGCGCAACAGGCGCTGCTGCGCCATGGCGAATGTGCCGCAGGCGAGCGGCGGCGCACTGACAAGAGGCGGCGCACCGATACTCCCCCGCCAGCGGCGCCGGCCGACGAGCCGGTGCATGTGCGTCTGCTGCACGACCTGGCGCTGGCCATCGCGCACAATGAGTTTTCGTTGTACTATCAGCCGTTCTGCGAGGTGCAAACGCGGGCGGTTGTCGGGCAGGAGGCGTTGATCCGCTGGAACCACCCGGTGCGCGGCGCGATCGAGCCGACCGAGTTCATCCCGCTGGCCGAGGGCTCGGGCGAGATCGCCACGATCGGGCGCTGGGTGCTCGATCGCGCGCTGGCCGAGGCTGCCACCTGGAACCAGCCTTGGCGCGTCGCCGTCAATCTGTCGCCGATCCAGTTCCGCCAGGCCGATCTGGTGGAGATGGTGCGCGCCACCCTCGACCGCCATCAACTGCCGGGTCATCGGCTGGAGCTGGAGCTTACCGAGGGCGTGCTGATCGACGATACCAGCCGCGCGCTGAACGTGCTGCGTGCCCTGAAGCAGCTCGGCGTCGCCATCGCGCTGGACGATTTCGGCACCGGCTACTCGAATTTGACCTATCTGCGCGTGCTGCCGATCGACCGGATCAAGATCGACAAATCGTTCGTTCAGGACCTTGGTACCTCGTCGCAGGTCGACGCGATCGTGCGCGTCATCATCGGCATCGGCCACGCGCTGGGGCTTGAGGTGACCGCGGAGGGCGTCGAGACCGAAACGCAACTGGAATTCCTGCACGCGCATGGCTGCGCACAGGTGCAGGGCTTCCTGCTTGGCCAGCCGCGCCCCGGCCCACTGCGCACCAGCGGCGCAGTCGAGTGAAGGAAGGAAGGCCAGGGGCTCCGCCCTGGACCCCGCCAAGGGGCGTTGCCCCTTGGATCCTCGCCAAGGGCAGCGGCCCTTGGAACCCGCCCATTGGTTGTGGCGCGGGAGGGGGGACCGAGGCGCGCTTGGGTGGCGCCTTCCACTCCGGCGCGCGCCGGAGTGGAAGGCGCCACCCAAG
>PLXO01000325.1 GCA_003151425.1 Acetobacteraceae bacterium | reverse complement strand
CCCCATACGAGTCCGGCCATGACGGAGTGAACGACGCGCCGACCAAACTGACCCACCCCGGGCGCCCCCATGTTGCGAAGCGCCGGTCCCCATGTCGCGAAGCGCCGGTCCAGCGCCATTTTGCTGCCGCCAACCGCCCGCAAACTGTCACATCCGATCTTTCTACCGTCCGGTAGCCCCGGCGAACTGGCAACAATGCCAAAGCCTTCCCATAATCAGGTCAGGGACGCCACGACAGGCCGCCGCCGGACGTTGCCACCTGACGGCTGAAAACCGACGCCTGTCCACAGGTCGCGCCCATGAGGGGAAGATCCAAGATGGATATCGGACTCGCCCATCTCGCCCATCCCGAGACGACGCTCGAAAGCCGTTTCCTCGATCTCGACCAGCCGATCTTCCTCAGCGGCATCCAGGCGCTGGTCCGGGTGCTGCTAGAGCAATCGCGCCTCGACCGCGCCGCCGGCCACCGCACCGCAGCATTGGTGTCCGGTTATCGCGGCTCGCCGCTCGGCGGGCTGGACCGCGAGCTGTGGCGCAAACAGGCGCTGCTCGACGTGCACGACATCCGCTTCCAGCCCGGGCTGAACGAGGACCTTGCGGCGACGATGCTGTTCGGCACGCAGCAGATCCATGCCTTCCCTGGGCCAAAATTCGATGGCGTGTTCGGCATGTGGTATGGCAAGGGCCCCGGCGTCGACCGCTCCGGCGACGCGTTCCACTGCGCCAACATGCTGGGCACCGACAAACTCGGCGGCGTGCTGGCGGTGGCGGGCGACGACCACGGCGCGCACTCGTCCACCTATCCGCACCAGACCGAGCACGTGTTCGAGGGCGTGATGATGCCGGTGCTGAACCCCAGCTCGGTACAGGACATCATCGACTTCGGCCTCGCCGGCTATGCGTTGTCGCGCTACGCCGGGCTATGGGTGGCGCTGAAGACCACCGCCGAGACCGCCGAGCAGGCCGCGACGATCTGCATCCCCTCGCAGCGCAGTTTTGTCACCCCCGACCATCTCCTGCCGCCGCACGGCTGCAACATCGACCACACGCTGCGCTATCCCGCTGACCGCGCCGACCTCGAGCGCCGCGTGGTGATGGAACGGCTGCCGGCCGCGCTGGCCTGGGCGCGGGCCAACCGCCTGGACCGGCTTGTCTTCGGTGCCGCCGACGCGCCGATCGGCCTGGTCACCGTCGGCCGCGCGCACCCGGACACGCTGCACGCATTGCGCGCGTTAGGATTGGAAGGCCACCCCCAGCTCGCGCTGTATAAGATCGGCATGACCTGGCCGCTGGAAGCCGAGGGTCTTCGAAGTTTCGCCCGCGGCAAGCGCGCCCTGCTGGTGATCGAGGAAAAGCGCAGCTTCGTCGAAATCCAGATCCGCGACGCGCTCTACCACCTGCCGTCCGACCAGCGCCCCGAGGTCGCCGGCAAGACTCTTCCTAGCGGCGAGGCGCTGCTGTCCCCCCTGCTGGAACTCTCGCCCGAGGCGGTCGGCGCCGCGCTCGGCGTCTTCCTGCGCCCGCGCGGGGTAAATGTCCCCGACGCGCCGGCCACGCCCATGATCGATCGCCCCGAGGGACTGCTGCACCGCGTCCCCGCCTTCTGCGCCGGCTGCCCGCACGCCACATCAACGAAACTGCCGGAGGGCAGTTTCGCCAGCGCCGGCATCGGCTGCCACTTCATGGCGCTGGACGACGGCGACGCAACGCGCACTTTCACCCAGATGGGCGGCGAGGGCGCGACCTGGACCGGCCTCGCCCCGTTCACCGACACCCCACACCTGTTCGCCAATATCGGCGACGGCACCTACACCCATTCCGGCCTGCTGGCGCTGCGCCAGGCGGTCGCCGCCGGCACCAGCATCACCTACAAGCTGCTGGTCAACGACGCCGTGGCGATGACCGGCGGCCAGCCCGCCGAGGGCGGCTACACGGTGCCGCAATACGCGCAGCAGGTCGCCGCCGAGGGCGTGACGCGCATCGCCATCGTCGCCGACGAAGCCGATCGCCTGCCGGAACCATCGGCAGTGCCCAAGGGCACCACGCTGCACACGCGCGGCGAGCTCGACGCCGTGCAACGGGACCTGCGCGCGCACCCGGGCGTGTCCGTGCTGATCTACGACCAGGTCTGCGCCACCGAGAAGCGCCGCCGCCGCAAACGGGGGAAACTGGCGCAGCCGACGCGCAGCGTGGTGATCAATGAGCAGGTCTGCGAGAACTGCGGCGACTGCTCCACGCAATCCAATTGCATCGCCATCGAACCGGTCGACACCGTGCTGGGCCGCAAGCGCCGCATCAACCCGACCGCGTGCAACGTCGACCTGTCCTGCCTCAAGGGCTTCTGCCCAAGCTTCGTCACCATCGCCGGAGCCCCGCGCGCGCCCGACGCCGACCCGCACTGGGCCGCGCAGGAAGCCGAACTGGCTGCCGCCCTGCCCCCGCCCGTGCTGCCCACCGCCACACCCTGGCGCGCGCTGTTCGCGGGCATCGGCGGCGGCGGCATCGTCACCTCAGGCGCCATCCTGGCGATGGCGGCACATCTGGAAGGCCGCCAGGTCAGCACGCTGGATTTCACTGGCCTGGCGCAGAAGAACGGCGCGGTCGTTGCGCATGTGCAGATCGGCGGTGCGATCGACGCGCCGGCCGAGCTGGACGTGGTACGCATCCCGCTCGGCACTGCCGACCTGATGCTGGCCGCCGATCTTGCGGTCGCCGCCGGCGCCGGCGTGCTGGAGCGCAACGCGCCGCGCGCCGCGGTGATCGGCAACCTCGACCTGGCCGCCACCGCCGAGTTCAAGCGCAACGCCGTATTGCCGATCGATGCGGCACTGCATCGGCGCGTGATCGAGCGCACGACCGACCCTCGCGCGTCGATCTACCTGCACGGCGTGCGGCTGGCGGAACGACTCTTTGGCAACGCCCAGGCAATGAATACTCTGTTACTGGGGCTGGCCTGGCAGCGCGGGTTGATCCCGGTAGGCGAGGCGGCGATCCTGCGCTCGATCGAGCTGAACGGCGCGGCGGTGAAGACCAATCTGCGCGCTTTCCTGTGGGGCCGCATCCTCGCCGAGAAGCCCGAGCTGATCGAGCCGATCCTGACCAACACGATCGTGACGCCGCCGGATACATTGGAGGCGGTGATCGAAACCCGCATAGCGGCGCTGACAGCGTATCAATCGCGCCGCTATGCCGCGCGCTACCGCAAGCTGGTCGACCAGGTGATCGCGCGCGAGACCGAGGTGTTCGGCAAGCCCGGCCGGCTGTCTCGCGCCGCCGCCGAGGGTGTGCACCGCGTCATGGCCTACAAGGACGAATACGAGGTCGCGCGCCTGCACGCCGTGGCGACGTATGGCGAGCGCCCGGTATTCCATCTGTCACCACCGTTGATCAACCGGTTCGATCCGGCCACGGGTCGCCGAGGCAAGGTGGCAATCCCCGGCTGGCTCGCGCTGCCGCTGTTCCATGTGCTGCGGCATGGCAAGTATCTGCGCGGTACTGTGCTGGATCTATTCGGGCGCCAGAGCGAGCGCGTGTGGGAGCGCACGCTGATCGGGCAATACGAGGCCGATCTGAAAGTCGCGACGGACGCGCTGCGGCCGGACACGCTGGAGACGGCGGTGTCGCTGGCCGAACTGCCCGACCAGATCCGCGGCTTCGGGCCGGTGAAGGAGGCCAACCGCACGAAAGCCGAGGCCCGCCGGAAGGTGCTGTTGGAGAGCTTGCAGACACCAACCTTGGCGGTGGCGGCGGAGTAACGTCACCTTAATACATCCGGCGCTGTCTGTGTGCACGAGCAGGTGAAGTATAGGATTCACCACAGAGGCACAGAGACACAGAGGAAAATCGGTGCAGATTCCGGATCAGTACGCGTTGACCGAGCGCGTCATCGGATTGGCGATCGAAGTCCATCGACATCTTGGGTCGGGTCTTCTTGAGTCAGCGTATGAGGAATGCCTGTGTTACGAGCTCGCGACCCACGACATCGAATTCGCCCGGCAGGTGGCGTTGCCGATAGTGTACAAGGAAATTTCACTGGATTGCGGGTATCGGATGGACCTTGTGGTCAGCCGATGCCTGGTGATCGAGATCAAGGCGATCGAACGGCTCATCCCCATTCACGAAGCGCAGCTTTTGACGTATCTTCGTCTCAGCGGGCATCGGATCGGCCGTCTGATGAACTTTCATGCCATCCTCCTCAAGGATGGACTACGCCGGCTCGTGCTATAGCCCGCACCCCTTCTCTGTGCCTCTGTGGTGAATTCTTAAAATGTCCGTTGCCGACCCCCTAGTCCTGGAAATGGCGCACAAATTCGCTCAGGACCGCCTCGCCCCCGGCGCCGCCGCCCGCGAGAAGGCCGCCGCCATCGAACCCGAGATCATCGCGGACCTGGGCGAGCTCGGCTTCCTCGGCGCTACCACCTCCGCCGCGTGGGACGGGTCCGAGCTCGACCCCGTCACCTACGCCCTCGCACTGGAAGAAATTGCCGCCGGCGACGGATCGGTCTCCACGCTCGTCTCGGTCCACAACTCCCCCACCTGCATCGTGCTCGAACAATTCGGCACCGACGCGCAGAGGGACCGCTGGCTGCGACCGCTGGCACGCGGCGAGCACATCGGGTCGTTCGCGCTGACCGAGCCACAGGCCGGCTCCGACGCCGCGAACCTACGCACCCGCGCGGTGAAGCGCGGCGATCGTTACGTGATCAACGGCGCCAAGCAATTCATTTCGTCGGCGAGCATCCCCGGCAGCACCGTGCTGTTCGCCGTCACCGACCCGCATGCCGGCAAGCGCGGCCTGTCGTGCTTCGTCGTCGATAAATCCACCCAAGGCTACATCGTCGCCCGCAAGGAGGAAAAACTCGGCCAGAAAGCCTCCGAGACGTGCGCGCTGTCGTTCGAGGACATGGAAGTTGCCGAACACCAGCGCGTCGGCGCCGAGGGCGAAGGCTACCGCATCGCCCTCGCCACGCTGGAATCCGGGCGTATCGGCATCGCCGCGCAAGCCGTCGGCATGGCGCGCGCGGCATTGGACTACGCCATCGCCTACGCCCGCGACCGCCAAGCCTTCGGGGCGCGCATCATCGACCACCAGGCGGTCGGCTTCCGCCTGGTCGACGCGAAGACGCGGCTGGAAGCGGCGCGCCAGCTCGTCATCCACGCCGCCACGCTGAAGGCGGAGGGAAAACCCGCGCTGGAGGCCGCCTGCATGGCGAAGCTGTTCGCCTCCGAGGCGGCGGAGGCGATCTGCAGCGTGGCCATCCAGACGCTCGGCGGCTACGGCTACCTGGCGGATTATCCGGTCGAGCGGATCTATCGCGATGTGCGCGTGTGCCAGATCTACGAGGGCACCTCCGACGTGCAGAAGATCATCCTGCAACGGATGCTGTGACGGGCCAGCAATTATCGTTTTGGCCAGACCGTGTAGCCTCTCAACGTCATGGCCGGGTTTGACCCCATGTGCGTCAGGATAAGGCCGTGAGCGGGGAAGCTTTGACGCGACGCACTGTACTCTCAACGTCATGGCGGGTTCGACCCCATGTACGTCAGGACAAGGCCGTGAGCGGGGAAGCTTTGACGGGACGCACTGTCCTCTTAACGTCTGCCTCCATTCAAGCCTTGTCCTGATGCCTATGGGGTCAAGCCCGGCCATCCGTCGCGGCACCGTGCTGCACGGATGGCCGCCTCCGATCCCCGGGTCAAACGCTCGGAGACGGCCATGACGGTGAGAGGCTACAGGGTGTGGCCAAAATGAGAATCACTGCCGATTGGGCGGCGGTGTTGCCTGGCCAATCCTCGCGATGCATCGTCGTTCCTGCTCGGCACCGCAATCAGATATTCGTCAAACACGGCACTTCGCCAGCATCACGCCATACTCTGGTGCGTTTGGTGCCATGGTTTCGTCGTTCCCCACCACCGACAACGGAGTCAATCGAATGGACCTTCATATCCGCCTGATCATGCTGCAACCCATAGTTGCACTGATTGCGGGCATCCTCATCCTGCTGATGCCTCGGTTGCTGAATTTCATCGTGGCGCTCTACCTCATCATCATCGGCATTACCGGTCTGTTTCCACATCTGCTGCAGTAGCCGGGCAACCAGCCTTTCTGACCTCGGCGCTCGGTTGCCAGGCGTCCGATTGATGACGTCAGCCGCCGGGGCTGTTGGGCGTCCGAAGGAAGCCAAGGTTCACCACAGAGACTCAGAGACACAGAGCCTCAGAGAGCGGAAGTCTGGATCATCTGGATCAATGGGGCGTTGCCGCGGGCAGCCGGCAGACCCAGTGCCCGGCCACGATCCAAGGTTTCAATATGCCCAATCGCGTTGTGCTCGGCGATGCCGTCGCCCCGAACGATAAATTCGAGATCGCGGTTTTCGCCATCAACGGGCCGATTTCGGCCGCGTCGGCAAATTTTCTCTGGTTTCGCGAGGCGAAGATCGAGTTCTTCCGCTGACGTCGCCGTCTCGAAGGACCGAGATAGCGGCCGCCGCCGCTGGTTCAGTCATTCCGGGCAAGGCGCGGCTGAGCTCAGCGCCGAGACCAGCCAGAGCCCTGCCGGCAGGCTGACGCCACCGGGCCCTTCATGCGGCTTGAAGAAGGCCTCGAAGGCCGCCCGCGCGGCCTCCCGGGTCGTGTCCGGAACCCCGTGCAGCAGTCGCGCGCCCTGGCCGATGAACATCGCGAACTCAGCAGCCTCAGCCGCGTCGGCTCCGAGTGTGATCGGCAGGTCGAGCGGCGTCAGCACCACCTCCCGGAAGCCGGCGCCATCCAGGATGCGCCGGACCCGCGCCGGGTCGCCCCAGCTGAACTGGCCCGGCTCCTCCGGCCCCAACGGGGCAGGCGGCGTCACCAGGTGGCGGATCGCAGCGGTGCTTGCGGTCGCCCAGGGGTTCTCCGGCCCTGGCCGGAATACCGCCAATGTCAGCCGCCCGCCTGGCTTCATCGCGCGCCGGAGGTTGCCGAAGGCGGCCACGGGGTCGGCAAAGAACATAACCCCGAAACGGGTGAAGGCGAGGTCGAAGCTGGCGGGCGGGAAATCGTGGGCAGCAGCATCGTCCAGCACCACCTGCGCCTGGGTCGCACCGGCGGCAGCGATACGCTGGCGTGCCAAGGCCAACTGCTGTTCGGAGATGTCGATGCCCAGTACCCGACCGCCCGACCCGATCGCCTCGGCCAGCCTGAGCAGGGTAGTGCCGGTACCGCAGCCGATATCCAGGACACTCTCCCCAGGCCTTGGCGCGGCAGCGGCCAGCGCCGCCTCGGTCACGCCTGCGAAGAGCCGGTCAATCCGCGCCTGCTCGGTCACCCAGCGTCGCGTCGCCTCGCTGTTCCAATAAGCCCGCTGGAGCGTCCCTATCGATGCGGTGTCGCTCATTACCGACCCTCCGGGGTTTGTGTGGTGTGGGCTGTCTGATCCGCCTAATTCAGCGCAATAGCAGGACTCTCTGGCGGATTACGGTACAATCGACTGGATTCGTGTAGAGATCGGGTACTTATACCAACTGCCAGAATGATCGACTCTTCGGCGCCACCCGCCCGTCATGCCGGCCCACGGGTCAAGCCCGAGGGCCGGCATGACGGGGGGTGGCGCCGGGTGGGGTCAATGTTTAGGGCCGCTGGTATTACACCAACCCGACATCCGCACGGAGGGAAATCTGCCACGCCCGCAAGGGCAGTCACCGCGCTTCGCGCGAAGCGCATTCATCGCTTCTCTGTGCCTCGGTGCCTCTGTGCCTCTGTGGTGAACCTTGCTTGCCGTTGCTTGCTTGCCGTAGATCAAGCCCCCGTCCCTCACCCAGCACATCCGCAGCGCCATTCAGTGGCACTTGAACGCCTCGAACGGCTCGCGGCGCGACAGGCAACGGTGCAGCGCCTTGCACGCGGTGGCGCCGAATTCGCTGATCGTTTCGCTCGCCGCACCGCAGCGCGGACACGCCGGCGGTCCACGGCGTGGCGGCGCGATGCCCGCCTCGGCCAGCTTGCGGTGTGCCGTCGGCGTCAGCCAGTCGGTCGTCCACGCCGGCGCCAGCGCGAGTGCCGCGCGTTCGCCATCATCAAGCGCCGGCAGCGGCAAGGTCTCAAGCGGTAGGGTTGGAACGACGTCGAGCCACGGGGGCCGGCTGGCAACCCAGTCGCGGACCAGGGACGGCGCACGCGCGTGAGCAAGCTCGGAGCGCACCGTCTCAGGCACCACCACTGTCTCGAACAAGTGGGGGAGAAGGCTGATCTCGCAAGTGAGGATCAGATAGTGCAGCGGCCCCGCGTCCGCAACGACCCGCACGCCGCCTCAGAGGCCAACCCGGTCGAGGTCCTGCCGCTCTCGCTCCAGGTCGGCGAGCGTGTAGGATTCGTACACGCCGTGCTCCTTGAGAAAGCCATCCAGCTCAGCGCCGATCGCGAAGCCGAAGCAGGCGGCGCAACTCGGGCTTGGTCAGGCGCCCGGCGCGGTAGCCCTCAAGAGCCAACGCTTCCAGCGCCATGCGCTCGATGTCGCCGCCGCCGAGCCGCGCGGCAAGATCATCGGGGATACGGAGGATCAGGTTCATGGCGTCACCCTACTCCATCCGCGCCTGCGCCGGCTCGGTACTCGCACTTTCTGCCGCGTTCAGCGCCTGGGTGTGATTCACCCCCCCCTGGGCCTCCCCCCTGGGCCTCCGCCCTCGCCGCGCGGCTGGCAGGATACACCCGTCGGCACCGGAAACACCAAATTCGCCGGCGTGCCAGGTGGCGCGCACCTTGCACGACGCGCCGATCGCGGGCACCGCCCCCCGGTCGTTAACCGTAGCCGCATTTTTCTGGCGCAGACTGCCGCCGGCCTCGACGGCCGGTGCGCCTGGGCAATAAGGTCCCACCCAACAGCCGGCCGACCGACCTGAGAGATCAGCTAAAGGGACCGCGCGTATGGACGATCGTCTACGGCTGGCCGAGCTGGTCTGCGCGAGGATTTGCCACGACCTGAGCGGACTGCTCGGCAGTCTCGTCGGCACGCTGGAGGTGGTGGCGGAAGAAGCCGGGACCACCGAGGCGACATCGATCGCGACCGACACCGCCACCGCCCTGGCCCTGCGCCTGAGGCTGCTGCGCGCCGCCTGGGCCGGTCTGATGGAACCGCTGGAGCTGCCTCGGCTGACAGCCCTGGCGCTCGGCCTGGCCGCGGGCCGCGTCAGGCTCGACGTCTCCGACCTGCCGGCGGCAACGGTGTTTTCGCCGCCGATCGGCCGGCTGGTGCTCAATCTGTTGCTGCTCGCCGCGGACGCGCTGCCGCGAGGTGGCGTGCTACGCCTCGACGGGACGGACGCTGACGTGATCGCGCGCCTGGATGGGCCGAACGCGGCCTGGCCGGCGGGGCTGATCGGCATGCTGGCCGACGAGGCCGCCGCCTGGCAGGCACTGACGAGCCCACAGGCCAGTCCACGCACCCTGCAGGCCCCGCTCATCGTGCTGCTGGCGCGCCATCATGGCGTGCGTCTTACGGTGCTGCTCCCGGCCGGCCCCAGCACGGCGGCCCCGCCGCTACGCCTCGCCGCGGCCTGATACGACCAGCCCGACCGGGCGCTCGGCTCGGGCACGCCGCAAGGGCAATTCGCCCGGGCACGCCGTTCGGGCACGCCGCCGCGGTAATTCGTCCGGCCATTTACCATTTCTTTGCAAGCGTCGCGCAAAATCGTCCCCGACACGGACTTTCCGGCCCGGACCTTCTGGCCATTGAGGACCCACAGCATGGACGATCTGCTCAACGACTTCCTCACCGAGACCGGGGAGAACCTGACCGAGCTCGATGTCGCGCTGGTCCGGCTCGAGCGCACGCCGGACGACGCCGGGACGCTCTCGCTCATTTTCCGCCTGGTCCACACCATCAAGGGCACCTGTGGCTTCCTGGGGCTGCCACGGCTCGAGCGCGTGGCGCACGCCGCCGAAAACGTGCTGGGCAAGGTGCGGGATGGGGTGCTGGTCGTGACGCCGGATGTGGTCACCCAGGTGCTTCTGGCGCTGGACCGGATCAAGCTGATCCTCGCCGGCCTGGCCGCGACCGAGGCCGAGCCGACCGGTGACGATGCCCCGCTGATCGCCGCGCTGAACCAGGTCGCCTCCGGCACGGTCGCGACACCGGCGCCGGACACGCAGGCGCCGGCAGCCCCGGCCGCGCAACCCGCCGCACCGGCCACGACACAAACCGCGGCGCCGGTGACGCCGCCGACCGCAGCCGCACCGGCCCTCGCGGACGAGCCGCCGGAGGAGCCGCCCGCGGAGACAACCGCAAGGGAGACAATCCCGGAGGAGCCAATCGACAAACCGACCGTCGCACCGGTGTCGGCCGGGAAGGCGGCCGCCGCCGCGCCCGCCGAACCGGCATCCACCGACCCAGCGCACGCCGATAAAGGCGGGGCACAGCAGACCATCCGGGTCACCGTCGACGTGCTCGAGGACCTGATGACGCTGGTCAGCGAGCTCGTACTGACCCGCAACCAGCTTCTGCAACTCGCCCGCACGCAGGACAACGCCACCTTCGCGGTGCCGTTGCAGCGGCTGTCGCACATCACGACCGACCTGCAGGAAGGCGTGATGAAGACGCGCATGCAGCCGATCGGCAATGCGTGGAACAAGCTGCCGCGCATCGTGCGCGATCTCGCCCGCGAGATGTACAAGAAGATCGAGCTGGTGATGAGCGGGGCGGAGACCGAGCTGGATCGCCAGGTGCTGGAGCTGATCAAGGACCCGCTCACCCACATGGTGCGCAACTCCGGCGACCATGGACTGGAGACTCCGGCCGAGCGCCGCGCCGCCGGCAAGCCGGAGACCGGCACGATCACGTTGACCGCCTACCATGAGGGCGGCCACATCATCATCGAGATCGCCGACGACGGCCGCGGCCTGGCGATGGACCGGATCCGCGCCAAGGTGCTGGCGAACGGGCTGGCGACCGAAGCCGAACTGGCGACGATGCCCGAGGCGCAGCTCACCCGCTTCATCTTCCGCGCCGGCTTCTCCACCGCCGCGGTGGTCACCGCCGTGTCCGGCCGCGGCGTCGGGATGGACGTGGTGCAGTCCAACATCGAACGCATCGGCGGCTCGATCGACCTGAAAACCGTGGCCGGCGAAGGCAGCACGTTCACCATCAAGATCCCGCTGACGCTCGCCATTGTGTCGGCGCTGATCGTCGAAGCCGGCGGCGAGCGCTTCGCCATCCCGCAGATCAGCGTGGTCGAGCTGGTGCGGGCGCAGCGCGGCGCCAAGCGCAGCGGAACGCGGGAGGACGGCGGCACCGAAACCACGATCGAGCGGATCAACGACACGCCGGTCCTGCGGCTGCGCGACCGGCTGCTGCCGCTGGTCAACCTGAACGACCTGCTGCGGCTGGGCGGCAAGGCGCGCGATGAGGCGGCCGCGCATGTGGTGGTGGCCCAGGTCGGCGCCGGCATGCTGGGCATCATCGTCGACCGCGTGTTCGACACCGAGGAGATCGTGGTCAAGCCGGTGGCGCCGATCCTGCGCCACATCACGATGTTCAGCGGCAACACCATCCTGGGCGACGGTTCGGTGATCATGATCCTGGACACCAACGGCATTGCGCGGGCCAGTGGCATCGGCGCGAGCGGCGAGAGCAAGGCACGCAGCGGCGCCGCGACCGACGCGAGCCGCTCCAGCGACAAGACGGCGATGCTGCTGTTCCGTGCCTGCGACAACACGCTGATGGCGGTGCCGCTCGGCCTGGTCGCGCGGCTCGAGGACATTCCGCGCAAGAAGCTCGAGACCTCGTGCGGCCAGCCGGTGACCCAGTACCGCGGCAAGCTGATGCCGCTGGTCTCGCTCGGCGGCGCGATCGATCCGGATCGGACGCACCAGCCGGTGCTGGTGTTTGCCGACGGCGACCGCTCCATGGGCCTGATGGTCGATGAAATCATCGATGTCGTGGAGGATCGGCTGAAGATCGAGCTCGCGGGTACGCGGCCCGGCATGCTCGGCACCGCGGTGATTGCGGGCAAGTCCACCGACCTGATCGACACCGGCTATTGGCTCACCCAGGCCTCGCACGACTGGTTCCACGGCGCCACCGGGCAGGGCATTCGCGCCCAGCAGCGGCGCGTGCTCGCGGTCGAGGACAGCGACTTCTTCCGCCAGCTTCTGGTCCCCACCCTGTCGGCCGCCGGATACCGGGTGACCGCCGTGAGCTCAGCCACCGAGGCACTGCGGATGCGCGACGCCGGCGCAATGTTCGAGGCCATCGTCTCCGATATTTCGATGCCGGATATGGATGGCTACGGGTTTGCCCGCGCGGTACGCGCCGGCGGGCCATGGGTCAGCCTGCCGATGATCGCCCTGTCGGGGCGGTCCGAGCCGGCCGATGTCGAGATCGGGCGCGAGGCCGGATTCACCGACTATGTCGTCAAGTTCGAACGCGATGCGCTGCTGGCCAGCCTCGCGCAGTGCCTCGCCGAACCGATCACCGCCTGACTAGCCTGCATTTCTCACACGGTCGCGGGATGATGGCGCAGATGACTGTCGTACCCAAGGCGTTTCCGAGGGAATTTCACACGTTGCCAACACACGTTACAGTGGCAAAACCCAAAAGGTGCCTCAACCGGCAACGCTCGAGCCGTTTGGGAGGTCCGCTTGTAACACAGAGGCGCAGAGATCTCAGGGATCTCAGAGGAAGCATGATGCGCTTCGCGCGAAGCGCATTCACTGCCTTGCCTTCTCTGCGATCTCTGAGATCTCTGCGCCTCTGTGTTCAATCAAGCGCCGCGGCAGGTACCAACGCCATTACGTTCTCACCCAGAGACAAGATCCGCATTCGAGCGTTGCCGCATCCCGACGCCCGATTATGTCCACGAGAGCGCGAGAACGCCCCGCTGGCACGGCGTGCCGATCAACGCCTCGTTCAGTCCCCCCCGACGACGACCCCCGACGGCCACCCAATCTCCCGGAGCCACGCAAGATGACCACAGATGTGCTCGAGTCTCCCGACGCCGCGCTCGACGACGAGGACCGCCAGTTCGTCACGCTGACCGTCGCCGACCAACTTTGCGGCGTGCCGGTGCTGGGGGTGCGCGACATCCTCGGCGAACAGGCGATCACCCGCATCCCGCTGGCGCCGAAGGAGGTGGCCGGCAGCCTCAACCTGCGCGGACGCATCGTCACCGCGATCGACCTGCGCGAGCGCCTCGGCCTGCCGGCGCCGGCGCCGGGCGCGGTCCGCATGTCTGTCGTGGCCGAGCAGGGCGGCGAGCTCTATGCGCTGCTGGTCGACCAGGTGTCCGAAGTGATGCGCGTGCCGGCCAGTGCGTTCGAGCGCAATCCGCCGACCCTGCCACCGATCTGGGCGCGTTTCTCGACCGGGATTTACCGGCTCGAGGACCGGCTGCTGGTGGTGCTGGATGTCGGCAAGCTGCTGGCACTTGGCGAGCCGGCCTGAGCCGATGGTGCAGTCCTGCCTGGTGGTGGATGACAGCCGCGTGGTGCGCAAGGTCGCCCGGCGCATTCTCGAGGGGCATGGCTTCGCCGTGCGCGAGGCGGGCGACGGGCAGCAGGCGCTGGACGCCTGCGAGATGGCGATGCCCGATTGCGTGCTGCTCGACTGGAACATGCCTGTCATGAGCGGCATCGAGTTCCTCAAGGCGCTGCGTGCCAAGTACGGGCCCGACCACCCCTCGGTGGTGTTCTGCACCACCGAAACCGACATGGCATACATCGAGCAGGCGATCGCGCACGGCGCGCAGGAATTCATCATGAAGCCGTTCGACGAGGATATTCTGATCGGCAAGTTCACCCAGGCCGGCCTGCTGTGAGCCTTGCCGTCCGCGCCCTGCCGCCGGCCACCGACTCGCCGACCCCGGTGCGCGTCATGGTGTGCGACGACTCGCTGACGATCCGCGGCGCGATCGCGCGCATACTGGACAGCGATCCGGCGATCCGCGTGGTGGCCCGCGCGGTCAACGGCCGCGCAGCGATCGAGGAGCTGGCCCGCACGCCGGTGGACGTGGTGGTGCTCGACATCGAGATGCCGGTGCTCGATGGCCTGGCCGCGCTGCCGTTGCTGCTGAAGGCCGATCCGCAACTGCGCGTCATCATGGCCTCGACCCTGACCACGCGCGGCGCCGACATCGCGATGCGCGCGCTGCGGCTGGGCGCGGCCGACTATGTGCCGAAGCCGAGCGCGATCGGGTCGGCCGGCGACGACACGTTCGCGCGTGAGCTGATCGAGAAGGTGAAGGGCCTGGCGCGACTGCGTCGGCGAGCCGCCGCGGCGATGTTGTCACCCGCCGGGGCGCGCGCCGGAGCAACACCTGTCGCCACGCGTGCGCCTTCCCCGGCAGTGCGCCTGCTGCCGCCAGCCATGCTGCCGGCGCGGCTGCTGGCGATCGGCAGCTCGACCGGCGGGCCGCAGGCGCTGTTCACTCTGGTGCAGGGTCTCGGCGAGACGCTGTCGGTGCCTGTCGTGCTGACCCAGCACATGCCGAAGACCTTCACGCCGATCCTGGCCGAGCACATCACCAAGCTGCACGGCCTGCCCTGCGCCGAGGCAAAGCATGGCGAGGTGCTGCAGCCCGGGCGCATCTATCTTGCCCCGGGTGACCGCCACCTGATGGTCGAGCGCGGCGCCGGCGGGCTGCAGGCAAAACTGACCGACGACCCGCCGGAGAATTTCTGCCGCCCCTCGGTCGACCCCATGCTGCGCACGGCCGCCGCCGCGTGCGACGGGCGCGTGCTGGTGGCGATGCTCACCGGGATGGGCCATGACGGGCTGGCCGGCACCCGCCGCATCATCGAGGCCGGCGGCACCGCCATCGCGCAGGATGAGGCGACCAGCGTGGTCTGGGGCATGCCCGGCGCGGTGGCGCAGGCGGGGCTGTGCCACGCGGTACTGCCGCTGCCGGACATCGCCGCGAAACTGCGCGCCCTGCTCGGGCGGGGGCGGCCATGAGCGGGTTGCTGGCCCATGGTACGCTCAACAGCACTGGGATGCTGGCCACCGGCACGTTCGACACGATCGCCAACCTGCTGAAGCTCCGGTCCGGCTTGGCGATCGGCCCGGACAAGCTCTACCTGCTGGACACGCGGCTGGCACCGATCCTCAAGCGAAACAACCTTCCCAACCTGAACGCACTGGCCGAGCAGCTGCGTGGCGTGCGGTCGGAGACGTTGGCGCAGGAGGTGGTCGAGGCGATGACCACCAACGAGAGCCTGTTCTTCCGCGACGACAAGCCGTTCGAGCATTTCCGCGCCCAGGCGTTGCCGCGCCTGCACGCCGCGCGCCCGCCCGGCACGGCGCTGCGCATGTGGTCGGCCGCGTCGTCGTCCGGCCAGGAGGCCTATTCGCTGGCCATGATCCTGACCGATCTGCGCGCCAACCTGGGCGACCGCCGCGTCGAGATCATCGGCACCGACATCGCGCGCGAGCAGGTCGCCCGCGCGCGCGAGGGGCTCTACACACAGTTTGAGGTGCAGCGCGGGCTGCCGATGCAGATGCTGGTGAAGCACTTCCGCAAGGAGGCCGCCGGCTGGCGCGTGGCCGAGGCGATCAGGCGCATGGTGGCGTTTCGCGAATGGAACCTGCTGACCGACCTGCGCCCGCTCGGGCGGTTCGACATCGTGTTCTGCCGCAACGTGCTGATCTATTTCGACCAGCCGACCAAGGCGCGCGTGCTGGAGGCGATCGCGGCGCTGCTGCCGCCGGACGGGCTGCTGTATCTCGGCGGCGCGGAGACGGTGCTGGGCATCACCAACCGGCTGGCACCGCTGCCCGGGGCGCGCGGCGTGTATGGGCTTGCCGGGGCGGCGGCGACGGCGGCGTAGGCCTTCTTCATTATTCTCCCCCTCCCCTTGAGGGCTTCGGCCGCGAAGCGGACCAAGGTTGGAGGGAGGGGTCGGCGCGGCGGGGCGTTCGCTCGATTGGTCAGCACCTCGCCGGGTGCGTCATATACTCAATGTTCGAAGAAATCTGTGCGCCTGCTGCATGACAGTAAGCAAGAATCACCACAGAGACACAGAGACACAGAGCAGAAGGACCAAGTCGCCATCTAGATATTCGTCTTTGCACCTCTGTGGCGATTATTTGTTCCTTTCAGTTATCGAATACACCGACTTCCACGGGTGAGAGATATACCAACCGTTCGCGGCGCCGGTCAGTCCGGAAGAACGCAGAATTCGCCACGGAGACACGAACAAAACGGCACAGAAACGACAGCGCTTCGCGCGACGTTGACGCCGTCATCCCGCCATATACCAGCTTCGTCAATCATCGATCCTCCAGCATGGCGAGGGCGACGATCATCAGTACAATTGCTGGTCCTGTCTTGACGAGCGCACCGAGCGGTTCGATCCACATCTCGGGCACCACCACCGCCGCGCCGACCATGTAGAATAGCGATACGCCGATCCCCGCGAGTAGTCCGGTGTGGCACGTCGATCTGAAGGCGATTGCCACCCCGATTGCGATGTCGACAAGACTGCTGACGACGGTGGCCACCCGCGCGGCCGCTGGCGGGAAGCCATGCGAGAGCAGGATAGCCGTCGCGGCATTGAAGGCGACCGTCAGCGCGATCAGGCCGGAGGACACCCAGAAAATGGCGAGCGACGCCAGGATCAGAGGTTTGCAAAGAAAGAGGCGTCCAAACCATCTTTCCTGCACCGTGGACGGCAGGCGCCGCAGTATTGAATCGAGCGAGGCAGGCTCAATGCCCGTTGCCGCACTCCATGGTCCGGGATCGCCCGCTACACCCCGCCGCATCTCTTGGAGCGCCGTCGTGCGGATTGGTGGACACCAGCCCAAATGGGCAACGAGATCGCCTGCACGTGCGCCGAGCCCCATGAGCCAGGACGGCAGGAGCATCCGCCTGCTGGGGCCGCCTAGACAGTGTCGAAACGCGTCGATCACGTCGCCGACCGTTGACGGCTGATGCGCCATCACGTCCCAAACTGCGTTCCAACCCCGTTCTCCACCGCTCCAGCGGCGAGCGACAAAAGCGACCGTGCGAGTGAGGTCGGTCACGTCGGTTGCCGCAAACGGCCGCCCGGCCTCACGTTTCGAAAGCTCCAGTGGCAGCAGTGCCAAAGCACGTATCAACGCGCTGCCTCCGTAGGCGGCGGGCGCGACGACGAAACCTGGCCGCAAAATCACAAAAGGACCGGACCCGGCCGTGATCACCCGCTCCGCCCCGCGCTTGGTTCGGCTGAACGACGTCCGGTCATCATCGTCACTTCCGGGAATCGAGAGATGGATCAGAAGCACAGGTTCGCTCCTCGATTCGAGGAGAGTCACCAGACGATCCACAAATACGTGGTGCACTGCCTCGGTGCTCCCGCGATGTCCATCCTGAAGCACGCCGACGCAATTGAGAACGATATCGATCTTATTCTCAGAGAAGATTCGGCCCAGCCCATCCGCGCCCAACGAGACGAAAGGGCGTTCGATAGCAGCGCTTCCGAACCCCGCCCGTTGCGCCGCACTGAACCGACGGGCTATCGGCACTACGGGGAACCCTTCGCGCGAAAGCTGCCGTGCGGCGGACTCCCCGATAAGACCTGAGGCACCAAGGACTGCGATCGTCGGGAGCGATTTATGCACGACTGCTCATAGCGACGACTTGGCGCTCATAGCGACGGCTTGGCGATCATCAGCCAAATGATCAACATCACCGATCCGAAGCCCGGAAAGCCGAAGACGAACCACAACCAGAACAGCCGATAATACGCTACCGGCAGCTTCTCTCCGGCTGACACCGCCGCTGCGGCAAGGTCACGCATTCTTACCTGCATCCAGACGACCGGAAGCCAAAACACTCCAGCAATGCCATAGAGGACCAGCGAAGCGACCAGCCAGCCTTCCGATAAGGAAAGCCCGGTCTGGCGGACGAGCAGATATCCCGTCAGTGGTTGCACCACAACCGCCGTCGCGGTGAAAACCATGTCCGCAAGCACGACCACGCCCGCGGTGCGCGCCACGAACGCGGCATCCCGACTCAAATGCGCCATCAGCATGAAAAATGCGATCCCGCCGCCTGTGCCGAGGATCACGATCGCACCGATGATGTGCAGGTACTTCAGAAGGGAGTAACTCACAAAGGGAGTACGTCGCGCGACCCGCCGGGTAGTGTCTCAGTTTGAAATTCTCATCTTATAGACGGCTGGCCTGACCGGCGCAACCGCCCGTGCGTCGATCAGTGCCACGATGTCATCCATGCTCCAAAGCGTCTTGCTCAGGCCGGCAGACATGGCCGGCGTGCACTTGAGCGTCTTGTGGATGCGGACGAAGTTGTAGAACACATAGAACAGCGCCAGCGTATGGCGATGGCCTTCCACGCGCTTTGAGAAGGCGTTCGTCAACCTTGTGAACCGGCGCATCTGCATCCGCATGGTCAGGTTCTGGCGCTCGACGTAGGATGTGTTGACGTGTTTCGGATCGGGGCGACCCTCAACTCGCCGCTGCTCCGTGCCGATGCACTCGCCTGGGCTGTAGCGGCCAAGGGCGCCTTCCGGGTTGCCGTAGTGCTTGATCAGCATGGCGTAGTCGATGCCCGCGCCGAAGGCGTCTTCAACGGCCGCCAGATAGGGGCCGTGCCCATCAGTGGTAAGCTGGACCCGGTTGGCAAGCCGAGCGGCCACGTCCTGCATGAAGACATGAGCGGTTCCAGCGTCCCGGTTGCCCACGGTCCATGAGATCATCAGCTTGTGGTCGGCATCCAGCGCGGTCCACGTCCAGCAGTCGCCAGCGCCTTGCGGCGCGGCCTTGGCCGTCTTGACGTTCTTTTGCTTGCTGTAGACGAAACTCCAAATTTCGTCGCACTGAACGCGCTTGGATGTCACGCCATGCACGGTCTCGTCGTGGAACGCTTCGCAGGCTTCCCCGGCTTCGGCCAGTATCTTGGCAACCGTGTTGATGGACACGTCCACGACACGGGAGACCGACCGCATGGAGGAACCCTCTACCAGCATGGAGAGGATTTGGACGCGCTTGGCGTGCGGAAGCTTGTTCATACCCGGCATGATATGAACTTTCTTACCTAGCGTCAAGTGGAGTTTTCAGTTATTCGGCGGCGGCCCGACGGAATTCCATCAGTTCACCCTGGCCTGGCGTGTGGAGCATCGCCGGGACAACCGGCAACCTGAGTTCCAGCCATAGCTGCGCCGCCGCCGGAACCCCAAACGTATGCCGGGCCTCTGTCACCATACGGACCTTCGGTGCGTCGGATTCCTCCAGTTCATTCACCGGGAGGTCGCGGCGCCCGTAGAAGTGGTGAAACAGCGCCCCATGACATTCCCGTTTGTAAGTCAGAACCTTCTGTCGGGTTTCTTCATCGCGCACCCGGCTATCGTCAATGGTGAAGAGCCAGCCGTGCACCAAGTCTAGGCGCAGGCAGAACGTTTCCTGAATTCCGCCGGCCGAAGGGAGGGCCACCATGGTCCCCCCTTCGCTCAAAATTGGATCACGCTGGATGCGGTCGCGCTGGCGCTTGGCGTCCACGCCCAAGGCGTTGCAAATCGGGGTGATCGCCACAAACACACCGTCCTGCCGCTCGACGGCGAACAGCGCGTCCTTGTAGAATTCTACGGTAGTGATCCGCGCCGACTTGTCGTGGCGCTCAGGGTCATGCATATAGTCGGCCGTCATCGGTCGCTCCTTCACAGTGATGGTTGATCCGTGGCACCGCTGCGAACGGCGCCAGCCTATTTGCCGGCGGCGGGGTATGGCCTTGGAACCTTCCCCGTCGTCGGTTTAGCGCATTTGGGCTGCGCCCTCCTGCTTCTTCCACGCCTCGAATCCCAGCTTGACCAGCGCCCGAAGGGCCTCGGTCTGGCTGGGGATCGCAAGCTGCGCCCGGCGGAAATCGTCAATGCGAGCAATGACTTCGTCCGCCGTCCGGATTGAGAGCACCCGCGTCTTGCGTTCGTCGGCCATCGTAAACAGAACCCGAAAGTTGCGAATCTGCCGGTATGCTGCATGAGGTTCTGACTTGCGTCAACGGAAAATTGTAGGCAAACATACTTCGGGTGTGGCACATGCTACACAACGCCTACATAGGACACATGACTGCGATGGCCAACGAGCCGAAACGCTCCGCGAAGACCGAGGTTCTGTCCATGCGGATGGACCCCAAGACGAGATTTTTGGTGGATATCCTGGCAAGGTCCCGGGGCCAGAGCATCAGCACCGTGGTCGAGCGCGCGATCCTGGAGGCGGCGGACAACGCCGTGTTGGGCGGCCACGGCGATACGAAGACATGGCGGCACTACTGGCACCTCAGCGAGGGCGTCCGCACGCTGAACATGGCCGTTGAGCAATCCTTATATCCGACATACGAGGACGAATGCCGACTCGATTTTGCGAGGACGCACTGGCCGTTCTTCTATATGGCGCCTGACTGTAAGCGGCCAAAGTCATGGAATGTGGATGTGCTTTGGCCTGCCATTGACCATTATCTTGACATGTGGGAGGCGAGCAAATCGAACGATTACTTTAAGACGGGCAAGGCGATGCAACAGGCACTAAAAAATGCCGGTCTGCTAGTTCCTGATTGGCCGCAGAAGATAGCCGAGAAGCCGCCCGAAAAGCCTGCTGAGAAACCAGCCACTACATCATCGGGGCGCGGCGGCTCGCCAGACTGGAACGCACCAAAGGGCGGCGATCTAGACGACGAAATCCCGTTCTAGGGTTTGCGCGCCCAGCGCGAGGCCGCGCCCTTCCGGCCAATCGCTGTCTTTTGCTCAGCAGACAGGTTTCGCGCCCTCGCGGCCCCGCCCAGCCGGCCAAGTTCGGCCGCCGCGCTGCGCGCCTTGTCCGAGTCGCGGTCGTCCTCGATGTCGCCGACGCTGATCCTGGCGATCTTCACGGCGGCGCCCACCACGTCGGCGGGGCGTTTCTGACCTTGTGGACCTTTCGGCATCGACTCTGCTCCTGCGTAGCGCTAGGTATATAGCAACCGGTCGGCGTACAAGCCAGCCAGTAAGGGAGGCACAGGTGTCAGAGAGATGGGTCGGGATCGTCGTATCAGGCGATAAGATAGTCTTAGTGGACGCAGCGGTCCCCACGAAGGGGCCGCTGGTGCTTCAATCCGATCAAACCTTATCTCTCCAGGGCGGTAATCGCGCGAAGGCGTACCATGTCATGTCACGACGGGTCGAGGACTACGTACGTGACAACGGCGTTACGCGGGTGGTGATAAAGGAAAGCGCTGTAAGTGGCCCTGGAGCTGGCAGATCTCATCTGCTAGCCGCAGAACTCCGCGGCGTTGTAATGGGCGCCGCAGGCGCCGCTTGTAAAACGGATTGCTTGGCCAAAGCACTCATCAGTCGGACGTTTGGCGAACGCAAAGTTGACGAGTATCTTCACGACGATGGCTTCTGGGCATCTAATATTCTCGGCAAACTGAAGATTGGCAGCCGCGAGGCGGCTATGATGCTGGTAGCGGCCAGGGGGAAGTGATGGCTCGCCTAGAGTCAAATTTACAAATTGGCCCATGGCTGGCCAGCGGTCATTACGGTGCTGTCCATTTAGGTACGGACGATGTTCATGGCGAGGTGGCTGTTAAGATATTCCGACAGAAGCCGACGGAGACTGCTCTTGAATGGGCAGCAAGAAAGTCTGACCTTCTAGGGGAGGGACAAAAGCTAAGACAAGCATCGCATCAGAATGTGGTCAAGGTCCATCAGTTACTGGAATCGTCGACTGACGACGAGATTCTGTTGGCTATGGAGTTCTGTAGCGGCGGCTCTCTACAAAAAGACTTCAACGCAGGACCCATGAGCCTAAGTGCAGTCCTAAAGCATTCGACGGAGGTGTCGTTGGGGTTGCAAGCGCTCCACAATCGCGGTATGCTTCATAGAGACATAAAATCAGGGAACCTCTTGGTCGATAAAAACGGCGTTACCAAACTTGGGGACTTCGGCTGGGTGACTGACAATCTAATTCTTGGATACGGTTCGGCGGGCGGCTACCTTGATCATTTGGCCCCAGAAGTCCATTCTGGGGACCCGACGAGCATCAGAACCGACATTTGGGCGCTTGGAATGACAATCTATCGCCTTCTTCATGGGGCTACGTGGTATGCAAAATATCCACGCCCACAAACGAAGGTTCCCGATGGTGGTTATGCCAAAGGACTTCGCTGGCTCCCACATATCCCCGGTCCTTGGCGGCGCGTCATCCGAAAAACGCTCAACGACGATCCCGATGGTCGATATAGACACACTGGACAACTCCTCAACGCTTTGGCCAAACTGCCCACGCTGCCGGTCTGGCAATGCAGCCTCACTCCCTCAAAAGTTACCTGGCAGCAACAGACGGGCACACGAAAAATAAGTGTCGAGTGGGTAGAGCATTCTCCTAAGCGGCATGAATGGAAGGCGTGGAGTGAACCGTTGGCGACGGGACGCCCACGCACGCTTGGTGGCTCGCAAGGCCGCATTGGCCTAGCAGCCGTGGAGCGCGAGCTTGAGGCGTTCTTCGCTATGCGTGCCTAGACGGTCTGCCGTGGCGGGTCCGCGGGATAAGGTAGATCCCGTCATGGTCGGCGGCGGTGATGGGATGCAAATCGAAGGCCGCTTTTGCGATGTTGCGCCTGTCTTGGCGGCAGCGTCCGCAGAAACCTCTCGACGCCACGACGCCATCGCACGGCAGCCAGTTTCGGCCGCAATGCCTACACTTCGGAAGCCTAATCATGGCAGCCTCCTGCGGCGACTTCCGCTTCCCCATTCCCAGAACATAATGGGAACCGAAGAATCGTGTCAACACAATTCTGTGAGATAGCCAACGGGTTGGCGAAGGCAGAATCCCGACCGTCTCATTCTTGATATTTTCAAACTGAGACACTACCACCCGCCGGCCCTCAGTGCATCCCCCCACGTGCCGACACCGGCCACAGGCACTCCACCCGCCCGCCGCGCACACCAACATACCAGTCGTAACGATCCACCGTCGGATCGCAGTGCCCGGGCACCAGCCGCAGCTTCTCGCCCAGCTTCGGCGCGGTGGTCTCCGGCGCGACCTCCAGCTTGCCGTGCTCATCCGAGGCACCGACGTACCGAATATCCGGCCGCTGCCACACTACCGGCAGCCCGGAATCCACCGCCACCGCCTTGTGCCCGGCGTCCAGCACCGCGACGTGCTTCAGCGGCACGCTCATCACCGTCGCCAGCACGAACAGCGCGTGGCGGAAGGTGCCAATCGGCGCGCCGGCGCCGTCCAGGTTGCGCGCATAATCCGCATCCATGAACACGTAGCTACCCGCCTGCATTTCCGTATACACGCCGGAGACCGACTCGATCTCGAACGTTCCGGTCCCGGCACCGCCGACGATCGGACACTCCAGTCCCTGCTGGCGCAATTGCTCCACGGTGCGGCGCGACGCTTCCACCGCACCCTGGATCGCGGCGCGCCGTTCCGCCACCGTGCGCTTGTGTTGTGCACTGCCGTGATAGGCCTGCAGCCCGCCGAACACGAGGTGCCGCGACGCCGCGATCCGCTTCGCCAGGTCCACCGCATCCGGCCCGGCGGCGATGCCACAGCGGCCCGCGCCGACATCGATCTCCACCAGCACCGGCAGGCGCACGCCGGCGTCGGCCGCGGCCGCCTCGATCGCCGCGACCTGAAGCGCGTCATCGGCGCACACCGCGACCTTGGCGATGCGCGCCAGTGCCGCCAGCCGCGCCAGCTTGGACGCGCCGACGATCTCGTTGCTCACCAGGATGTCCGGCACGCCGCCCCAGGCCAGCGCCTCGGCCTCCGCCACCTTCTGCACGCATTGGCCGACCGCGCCGCGGGCGATCTGCAGGTGCGCGATCACCGTCGACTTGTGCGTCTTGGCGTGCGCCCGCAGCTTGGCCCCGGTCGGCGCCAGCAGCGCGGCCATGCGGTCGAGATTGTACTCGAACGCATCCAGGTCGATCAGCAGGGCGGGGGTGTCGACCTCGTCCTCACGCATGCCGGGTCGGGCGGGGGGCGGCTGCAACATGGGATCATCCTTTGCTAGGGCGGCATGCACCGCGAGCTTTGCCAGGGCGGCATGCGCCGCGGGCTTTGCTAGTGCGGCATGCGCCGCGGGTCCAGGGGCGGTGCGTGGCGCAATCCAAACGAAGACCGCGGTCTCACTGGACTTGTGGCCCGCGCCGCACCGCCGCCGATACCGCCGCGCGCACGTCCTCCGACTGGGCGCCCAGCGCGTCCAGCAGATCGCGCAGCGTGCCACGCAGCGCATAGACCTGATCCAGCAACGACAGCACCAGCGGCATCGTCGCCTCGTCGACCGCCATGGCGTGGTGCAGGTCGTGGATCAGCCGCACGCGCGCCACATCGATCTCGCGGAAGTCCCAGCCACCCCCGCCCTGCTCCAGGTCGTCCTGGTCCGAGCCGCCCTGGTCCGGGTTGTCCTGGTCCGAGCCACCCTGGTCCGAGCCACCCTGGTCCGGGTCGCCCTGGTCCGGGTCGCCCTGGGCCGCGTCGCCCCGGTCCGGCTGCACCCAGCCGCGGGCGACCCAGTTCGTCAGCTCGGCTTCCGGCAGATCGGCGAACAGCGCGACGACCGAGGTGATGCGCATCACGTCTCCTCCAGCCCATCGCGCGGATTGAACGGATGCAGCGGCGCCCAGGTCTTCAGGAACTCGGCCAGCGCCGGCTCCTCGGTCGGCGGCAGCACGACATGAAGCTGCACGAACTGGTGCCCCGCGTGGATACCGCGCCCGCGCAGCCGCAGCCGCGTGCCAGTGCCGGAGTTGGGCGGGATGCTCAGCCGCACCTTGCCCTTGATGGTCGGCACTTCCAGCGTGGCGCCGACCACCGCCTCCTGGATGGTGACCGGCAGCTCGATGATGATGTCGTCGCCCTCGCGGCGGAACAGCGGATGCGGCGCGACGACGATCTCCACCAGCGCATCGCCGGCCGCACCGCCGCCGAACCCCGGCATGCCCTGGCCCTTCAGCCGCAGCACGTGGCCGTCGCGCACGCCGGCGGGGATGCGCACGTCAAGCGTCTTGCCCTCCGGCAGGGTGATCCGCCGGCTGGTCCCATTGGCGGCGTCGAGGAAGCCGACGGTCAGGGTATAGTGCGCGTCGCTGCCGCGGGCGGTGAAGTGCTGGCCACCACGGCCGGCCGCGCCTGGCCCGCCGCCGCCTGCACCACCATACCCACGGGCGCTGAATGCCTGAGCCAGGATGTCCTCCAGGTTCTCCGGGTCGAAGCCGGTCTGTCCACGATAGCGCGACTGGCCCGCGGCGTCCGCGTAGTCGCGATAGAACGGCCGCTGCGGCGGCACCTCGGTGCCGGAGGCGTCGATCTCGCCGCGATCATACTTGGCGCGCTTGGCGGCGTCCGACAGCAGGTCGTAGGCGACGCTGATCTCCTTGAACCGCTCCAGCGCGTCCGACTTGCCAGGGTTCAGATCTGGATGATGCTTCTTGGCGAGCTTCCGATACGCCGCGCGAATGGCGTTCGCGCTGTCGGTCTTCTGCACGCCCAAAACATTGTACGGATTTTTCATCTAGGCGCGCACACTCTGTTCACCACTCCGCGCCATTCACGGCACCAAAAGCCACAATCCCGATCGTGCGTTGCGGTCAAGGGGCAAACCCGCCTTGGTCCCACTGTTGCGGGCGCTGGCTCGATCCTTGTCGCGCCCCAAGGTCCCCCAAGGTCCCACAGGGGCGACATTTCGCGCCTTGCCAATGCAAGCAGCCGAGCGGGCAACATCAAGCCCCGCCCAAGCCGGATCAAGTCCCGGTCCACACCGGCGGACGCTTGGCCAGGAACGCATCGATCCCCTCCTGCGCATCGCGTGCCAGCATGTTCCGCGTCATCACCTCGGCGGCGTAACCATAGGCCGCATCCAGTTCCATCTCTGCCTGGCGATAGAAGGCTGCCTTGCCGAGCGCCACGGTCAGCGGGCTTTTCGCCGCGATCTGCGCCGCCAGCGCCGAGACCGCCGCGTCCAGCTCGTGCTCCGCCACCACCCGGTTCACCAGCCCAAGCTCGCGCGCCCGCGCGGCGTCGACCAGATCGCCGGTCAGCAGCATCTCCATCGCCGCCTTGCGCCCCACCGCGCGCGACAGCGCCACCATGGGCGTGGAGCAGAACAGGCCGATGTTCACCCCAGGGGTGGCGAAGCGCGCGCCGTCCGCCGCCACCGCCAAGTCGCAGCTCGCCACTAGCTGACATCCCGCCGCGGTCGCGACGCCGTGCACGCGCGCGATCACCGGCTTGGACAGCCGCACCACGCGCAGCATCAGCCGCGAGCACAACGCGAACGTCGCCGCGTACGCCGCGCGCGTCGGCGTGGCGCGCAGCTCGCGCAGATCGTGCCCGGCGCAGAAGGCCGGTCCCGCACCGCCGATCACCACGACCTTGACCGCTTGCTCCGTCTCGATCCTCGCCAGCTCGGCGTCGAGCGCCTCCATCAGCCCCAGCGACAGCGCGTTGCGCGCCGCCGGCCGGTTCAGCGTCAGCCAGGCCACGCCGCCCGCGTCCCGGCGCAGCAGGTCCGGCGTGATCACGTCGGGTCCATCGTTCATTTCGATCTCCAGCACGACACCAGCGGTCAGGCAACCAGCCTGGTTTCCTTTCGGGCAAATACGACATGCCAGCCATCCTGACGAGGAATGGCCGTGGCAGCCGTCGTTGGGACGATTTCCTCCGACAGTTTGCACCCCGGAAGGTCCGCTGCAACCTCCGCGCCGATGCAATTGACCGTCTCACAATCTGCGTCCTTTGGCACGCCGTCGAAGAAAAACCGCAAGATGATATGCTGCCGTTCCGGCGTGAACTGCACGCTGCGCAAGTTCGGCGAGGCCTCGCCCCAAAGCGCTCGGTTCAGCGAAGTCGCAACGTCCGACGAGGCAAGCGCGGTCATGATGCATATCCTCTCATGGTCTCGCCGGGATGATATGGCGCCACCTTTCCGGTCGTCGACAATAACGCCCTTGGTCGTGGGGCACGCAATCCCCGTGACCGGATCGATGTAGTGCCCGATCACCTTGCCGAATTCCACGCGCTGCTTGGATCCAGGCCGTCCGACAGGCACGTCATTCACCGGGTCGCCCGTGCCGGCGGCCAGGTCCAGCAATGCCTGCGGGTCCGGGTCGGTCAGTATGCTGCGCCCCGGGATGTAGTTGTTGCTGCCCGCAATATGCTTATCCTGCTTGCCTCGATCAATGTGAGGCGCCGGACGCCCGGCGCTGCCACGCCGTCGCGGTTGGCGTGAACCGTTTTCGCCGCGATCAACCATGATACGCCCACGGGCGACCGCGACGGTGGCATACGCAGGAGCAAAGGAGATGGGGGCATGACCGACACCGACACCGGCACCGAACCGCCCGACACCCAACCACGGGGCGAGCTGGCGCTGCGCATGATCGCGATGCCCGCCGACACCAACCCCGCCGGCGACATCTTCGGCGGCTGGATCATGTCGCTGATGGACCTGGCCGCCGGTATCGCCGCCGCCGCCCGGGCCAAGGGTCGCACCGCCACCGCCGCGGTCTCGCATCTCAGCTTCCTGCTGCCGGTGAAGGTCGGCGACGTGGTCTGCGTTTATACCGAGGTGATCCGCGTCGGCCGCACCTCGATGTCGCTCGCGGTGGAGGCCTGGGCGCTGCCGCGCGGCCTGGGCGACCGGCACAAGGTGACGGCGGCCGAGTTCGTCATGGTGGCGGTCGACGAGCGGGGCAGGCCGCGCCCGGTGCCGCCGGCGTAGTCCGGCTCCGCCACCCGGCCCCGCGCCCGACCGATGTGTCCCGCGCACAGATCCGCTCGGACGACCGTTGTGACGCGGGCTTGTCTTGCCCGTTTTGGGGCAGAGTGCTTTATGTGGCGCCAGTGCCTGCTCAACAGATGCCCGGGCCGATGGACAGCGCCGACACCAAGCTCAGCTTCCAGGACCTGATCCTGCGCCTGCACGGCTTCTGGTCGCGCCAGGGATGCGTGATCCTGCAGCCGTACGACCTGGAAATGGGCGCCGGCACCTTCCATCCCGCCACCACGCTGCGCGCGCTCGGCGCCGGGCCGTGGCGGGCGGCCTATGTGCAGCCCTCGCGCCGCCCGACCGACGGGCGCTACGGCGAGAACCCGAACCGCCTGCAGCACTACTACCAGTACCAGGTCATCATGAAGCCGTCCCCGCCGGACGCCCAGGACCTGCTGCTGGCGAGCTACCGCGAACTGGGCCTCGATCCGCGGCTGCACGATTTCCGGTTCGTGGAGGACGACTGGGAAAGCCCCACCCTGGGCGCCTGGGGCCTCGGCTGGGAGGTCTGGTGCGACGGGATGGAGGTCGGCCAGTTCACCTATTTCCAACAGGTCGGCGGCATCCCGGTGACCTTGCCGAGCTTCGAGATGACCTATGGGCTCGAACGCCTGGCAATGTACGTGCAGGACCGCGAGAACGTCTTCGACCTCGACTTCAACGGCGCCCCGGGGAACCAGCGCGTCTCGTACCGCGACGTGTTCCTGCGCGCCGAACGGGAATACAGCGCGTACAACTTCGAAGTCGCCGACACCGTGATGCTGACCCGGCATTTCGCCGACGCCGAGGCGGAATGCGCGGCGCTGCTGGCGCATCGGCTGGCGCTGCCGGCCTATGACCAGTGCATCAAGGCGAGCCATCTGTTCAACCTGCTGGACGCCCGCGGGGTGATCAGCGTGACCGAGCGGGCGAGCTACATCGGCCGCGTGCGCACCCTGGCGAAGGGGTGCTGCGAGGCGTGGGTTGCAGGCGAGGCCATAACGTGATGTATCGCCATCCCAATGGAACCAAACGCGCCAAAACCAACCTTGAGGGAAACGACATGCGCAGCGAACTCGTGATCGACGACGAGGATGCCCATACCCTGGCCGCCGAGCTGGTGGAGCTGACCGGGGAAAGCCTGCGCTCCGCGGTGGTGCACGCGCTGCGCGAGCAGATCGTGCGCGAAATGGCGCGCAAGGCGCGGCAGGATCGGATCATGGCGATCACCCGCGACATCGCGCGCGGCTCGCGCATGGCGGCGTAGCCGGGGCTGCGCCCGGCCCCACGGCCCGGTCAATCCGTTATGGTCGGCCCGCGGGTCAAGCGCCCGGGGCAAGGCCTACCGGTGGCAGGCACTAGGGCCTGTCGTCAATTAGATC
>PLXO01000315.1 GCA_003151425.1 Acetobacteraceae bacterium | reverse complement strand
CTTAGCCGACGCCGGAGGAGGCGATCAGTTCCCGGCCAGAATGGCGTCGGCACATTTTTCCGCGGTCATCAGGACCGGGAAGTTGGTATTCGCGCATGGCACCGCGGGGAAGATCGACGCATCGACCACCCGCAGCCCGTCCACCGCGCGCACCCGCCCCGCCGGGTCGGTCACCGCCATCGGGTCGTCTTGGCTGCCCATTCGGCAGGTGCAGGAGGCGTGCCAGACGCCGACCGCGGCCTTGCGGCAGAACGCCTCAAGCTGCTCGTCGTCGGTCAGCAGGCCCTCGAGCGTAAAGCCCTCCATGATCAGTTTGCGCATCAAATAGCCGCGCAGCGCCGCCGGGCCGTCGAGCAGTTTCGCGAGTGCATCGGTGATCAGTTTGTTCTTGGTGTTGATCAGGCCGACCTGGCGCACCTTGTCGCTGTAGCTGGCGGGAAACGGGTTGTCCGTCACCGCTTGCATGGTCGGCGTCAGGTGCATCGCGCCGAACCGGCGCACCCCGTCCATCATGCGCTCCAGGTCGCGCCGATCGGACAGCAGGTTGAATTCCACCACCGGCTCGGCGCGCCAGTCGCGCGCGGCGAGCTTCACCTCGCCGGTTTCGGAATAGGTCTTGTAGACGGTGACGATGAACGAGCCGATCTGCTCGCCGACCGCGTGCCACGAGGTCTTGTTGGTGACTACCGTGAACATGTCGCCTTGCGGTATGCCGTCCAGCTTCGAGGAGTAGCGCAGCGCCAGGTAGATATGCCGGCGTGTGTAGTCGTGGATGATTCGCGCGTGCGGCTTGATGAAGGCGGCGACGGCGACCGCCGGGTGGTCCTGCAGCCGCTGCCCGACGCCGGGGACGTGCGCGCGCACCTCGATGCCAAGGTCGCGCAGGTGTCCGGCCGGGCCGATGCCGGCGCGCAGCAGATGCGCCGGCGAATGGATGGCGCCGGAGCACAGGATCACCTCGTTGCCGCGGAATTCCTGAGGTTTGCCTTGCACCAGCGCCTTCACGCCGACGCAACGATTGCCGTCAAACAGCAGCTCGCTCACCTGCGTATCGGTCGAGATGGTCAGGTTCTCGCGCATGCGCGTGCCGGGATCAAGGTAACCGATCGCGGCGGAAACCCGGCGCTCGTAGGCGTTGGAGATGGTGATCGGGAAATAGCCGTCCTCGAACGCGGCGTTCTGGTCGGCGTGGTACTGATAGCCGGCCTGCTTGAACGTTTCGGCGGCGGCCTTGGCGTGCTCGGGCCACAGATCCGGGAAAATGCGGCGAACCGGGATGCGGCCTGCGTTGCCGTGCCACGGGCCCTCGAAGTCCATGTCGCGCTCCACCTTCTTGAAGTAGGGGAGCACATTGTTCCAGTTCCAGCCGGTGGCGCCGCGCGCCGCCCAATTGTCGTAGTCGGTCGGCGCGCCGCGGTTGGCGAGCTGGCCGTTGATCGACGAGCCGCCGCCCAGCACGCGCGCCTGCTCGTACTTGCGCAGCGGCGGGCGGTTCTCCTGCGGATTGTTGTGCGAAATGACCTCGGTGGTGACCTTCAGCTCGGTCCAGTGGAAGCGCGGGTCGAGGTAGGCGGTGCCGGGATAGCTGTCGAGGATCTGCGGCGGCACCTTGCCGTGCGGCGTGTCCTGGCCGGCCTCGCAGACCAGAACTTTGTTGCTGCTGCGGGCCGACAGCCGATTGGCGAGCACGGAGCCGGCGGAGCCGCCGCCGACAATGATGAAGTCGTAGGTCATGGTGGCTGCGTCAGCGGGTTTCGGTGTGGAACGTCTTGGACACGATCTTCCAGCCGTCGGCCAGCTTCACCAGGGTGAGGTAGTCGGTGAAGTAGCGCGGCGGGATCTGGCAGTGCACCTTGGCGCAGGCGGTGCCGGGGCCGGAGCGGTCGATCTGCACGATCCAGTCGTTGCGCGGCAGGTCCCGGGATCGCGGCGACGGGCGCGAGTCTATCATGTCGAACCACTGCGCCCGCGACATGTCGCCGAGCTTGCCGTCGGTCGCACTGAACAGATGCGCGACCTCGTGAACCACGCGGGCGAGCGTGGCGGTGTCGCCGTCGTACAGGCCATCGAAGTAGGTCTGAAGTGCCTGTTCCAGGTCGTGTAGGTCGGTTGGCATCGATTCCTCCTGCCGGATACGCTGGCCAGGATGGCGTCGCTTCGGCCCGCATTGCAAGGCTGCCGACAGGCTGGCGACAGTGGCAATTCTCGTTTCGGCCGGTCGGTACGCCCTCGCCGTCATGGCCGAGCTAGGTAAGTTGCAGGCTTCCGTCAGCGGCTTGTGTGCGGGCGGCGATCACGCCGCGATCGATTTCGCCGCCCAGCGTCGCTGCAAGATCCCGGGCAAATACCGGGTCGCCGAACTGCCAGGAATGCGAGAACACGACCCCGGCGGGGCCGCCCGGCTTCGTTGCGCCCAGGGTCTGATAGTACGTCCCGCAGAACACGTTCGCCACCGTGGCCGGAGCGTCGTTCGGCATGCCGACGCGCCCGAGCCTGGGTGCCACTCCGCCCCGCTTGGCGTTCGAGAGTTGCAACACCTCATCGTACGGGTTGTAGTAGTTGGTCAGCCGGACGCAATGGCGATAGATCGACTCCGAACCGGGGTTGGCGCCCGACATCGAAAGGCTGGACACATCGCCGGATATCAGTGCGATCTGGCTGATCGTCCAGTTGGCCCTCGCAACGGCAGGGCGGTCGTCCGCGTCGTCGAATGCCTCCCGGATGACATAGGCGCCAGTAGAATGCGCCAGCAGGTGCACGTTGGTCGTGCACTGGTCAGTGCCTTGCAGCGCCGCGAGCGGTGTGATGCAGTCGGTGACGAGCTGGAAGGCCGTCGTTTTCGCTTTGACCCGATCATCCAAATAGGCCAGCGCCACGTCGCCGCACGGCCAATCGAAGCTGACCACAATCCCGTGGAAGCCATGGCTCGGCAGGCTGCTCTTCAGCAGGCGGTGCCGCTCCAGGATGTTGTCGATCGTATTGTTGAATCCGTGGATGAACACCAGCACGTCACCGTGGACGGTCCCGGTCGCGTCGCGGTGCGGTGCGGACTGCGCCAGAACCTCTTTGATCCAGTCGACGCGCGGGATGTGGTTGGCGGGTGTATAGTCGGTGCTTGTGTCCGGCACCTTGATAAAGTCGGACGCGCCCACGTCATCAGAATAGCCGGTGTTGCCGTCAGTCGGCTTGCGCGCGGTGATCACATAGTCGAAGCCGGGCATGGCACTGGTTCCCTTGCCATTGGGGTCCGGGTAAAATTTAGTGCATGGAAGCAACCGATACGCAAGCGTCCGGTCTATGCGCCGAGCTGGCTCGCCAGATCCTCGATGTCCAGAGCTACCACGTCCCAATCCTGTTCCGCGGCATAGTCACGCTTCTGATGCGGTCCGTACTCGGTGGTACGCGGAAAGAACGCCGTCATCAGGCCGCATTCGCGCGCGTGCGCCAGATCGCCGTTATGCGCCGCCGCCATCATCAGCTCACCGGGCGCGACATCGAGCAGCTTGGCCACACCCAGGTAGGTCTCCGGGTCCGGCTTGTAGTGGCCGAACAGATCGGACCCGAACACCACGTCCCAGGGCAGGCCGGCGTGTTTGGCCATCTTGGTCAGCAGCGCGAGGTTGCCGTTCGACAACGGTCCGATGATGAAACGCCACTTCAGCCGCGTCAGCCCCGCCACCGCGTCGGGCCATGCGTTCAATCGATGCCAGCCAAGATTGATGTGGCGCAGGTCCTGTTCCGTCAGCCCCTCGATACCGAACTTCTCGACCAGCATATCGAGTGAGCCGCGATGCAGGTCGTCCAACTTGGTCCACGGCACCTCATTCTTGCGCACGCGCTCCATCGACGGGTGATAGGCGGCGCGCCACGCATCGACCAGCGCGGTCCAGTCGGCCGCGATGCCGCGCGTCGCGCCATAGGCCGTCAGATCGGCGATCAGGCTCCCGCGCCAATCCACCACCGAGCCAAACGTATCGAACACGATCGCGACGGGTTGCTTTGCCCCCATCCAATATCCCTCCCTATTCCCGTCGCTACCGCATCTCGAGCGACTGCTTGCGCCGCGGCGGCGGATGCTCCGCGTCGATTGCCGCCAAATCTTCCTCGTTCAGCGTGATTTCGCCGGCCAACGCATTCTGCCGCACATGCACCGGATCGACCGCTTTCGGAATCGAGATCACGTGCGGATGGCGCAACCCCCAGGCGATGGCGATCTGCGCCGGCGTCGCGTCGTGCCGCTCCGCCACGTTGCGCAGCGCGGTCGAGCGCAAGAGCCGTCCGGCCTGCCCGATCGGCGAATACGCCATCACCGGCATGCGATGCTCCAGGCACCAGGGCAGCAGGTCATACTCGATCCCGCGGCTGTCGGGATGATACAGCACCTGGTTGGTAGCGCAGTCGGCACCCGCCTTGAGCCCCGCCAGCTCCTGCATATCCCCGACATCGAAGTTGGAGACACCCCACGCACCGATCTTGCCCGCTTCCTTCAGCTTCTCGAACGCGCCGACCGTCTCGGCAAGCGGATGGCTGCCGCGCCAGTGCAGCAGATACAGATCGATCCGATCGGTGTTCAATCGCTTCAGGCTGCGATCGCACGCCGCCGGCACCCCGGCGCGCGAGGCGTTGTGCGGATAGACCTTGCTGACCAGGAATATCTTGTCGCGCTGCCCGGCGATTGCCTGGGCGACCACCTGCTCGGCGCCGCCATCGCCATACATCTCCGCCGTGTCGATCAGCGTCATGCCGAGATCGATCCCCAGCCGCAACGCCGCCGCTTCGTCCTTCGCCGCGCCGCCGCGCTCGCCCATGTGCCAGGTGCCCTGGCCGAGCACCGGGACCGTTTTGCCGTCCGGGGTGCCATCCGGCAACGCAACAGTACGGGTCATTCCGCCCTCGCTTCCGCCGCCCGCAGGCAGCGCAGGAAATTGCCGCCCCACAGCAGCGTCAGCGCCGCGCGGTCGTAGCCGCGCCGCACCAGCTCCGCGGTGATGTTGGGGCTCTCCGACGCATCCTTCCAGCCGTTGAACCAGCCGCCGCCATCGAAGTCCGACGAAATGCCGACATGCGCGATGCCGATGCGCCGCACCGCGTAATCGATATGATCGGCGAAATCCGCCACCGTCACCGTATCCGGCTTGGCGTTCGGCCGCAGAAACGCTGAGACCGCGGTGATCTGCACGACACCCCCCACGTCGCGCAGCATGTCGAGCTGCCGGTCGTCCAGATTGCGCGGATGGTCGCACAGCGCGCGGATGCAGGAATGCGTCGCGACCACCGGTGTGCGCGAGCACTCGGCGAGCTGCAGCATCGAATCGCGCGAGACATGCGCGACGTCGACCAGCATACCCAGCCGGTTCATCTCCGCCACCGCCGCGCGGCCGAGTGCGCTGATCCCGCTGTGCTCCGCCTCGCGGTCGCCCAGGTCGGTGCGCGGATTGGCGGAATCGGCCAGCGCGTTGTGGCCGTTATGGGTCATCGTCATGTAGCGCGCGCCAAGCTCGGCAAAGCGGGCGAGCCGGCCCAGATCGTTGCCGATTGCGTAGCCATTCTCCACCGCCGGCACCACCGCGAGCACGTCGTCGCGCTTCGCCGCCTCGATCTCGTCGGCCGAGGTGGCGAGCCGCGCGACGATGCCGGCCTCGCTGCGGCCCATCGCCCTGATTGCCAGCAGCATTGCCTCGGCGCGGGCGAATGCCGCCGCCTCGCCGGCGGGCGTGCGCGCGGCCTGCGGCACGTAGGCGGCAAAGAAGGCCGCGGTGATGCCGCCACGGCGCATCTTCGGCAGATCGACATGCCGCTTGCCGTCCTCGAACGGGTCCGGGCCGGTCGGCCAGGGGATGTCGATATGCGTGTCCATCGTCAGCAGGCTATGATGCAGTGCCAACGCGTCGGTGGGGAAAGGTGCGTCCATGCGCAACGCTTCCCCTCGCGGCGTGCGGCGTCAAGGGGCGAAGGCGGGGGTAGGGCATCGATGCCGGTCAAAACGGCGATTTTCATCGACTTCGACAATTTCCACAGCAATCTGGAGAAGGTGAACCCGCGCGCCGCGGAGCGTTTCGCCGACGACCCCGCGGGATGGCTCGAGTGGTTCCGCCTGGGCCGCCATGTGGCGAACCAAGGGGAAGACAACGGGCCGAACCAAGGGACGGACCAGCGGACCGAACCGCGCCGCATTCTGCTGCGCCGCTGCTACCTGAATCCCGACAAGTTCCGCCGGCATCGCATCGGCTTCGTGCGCGCCGGCTTTACCGTGCACGACTGCCCGCCGCTGACCACGCGCGGCAAGAACGCCGCCGATCTGTGGATGACGGTCGACATCCTCGACGCCATCGCCCACCCGACCGGGTTCGAGGAGTTCATCATCCTGGCGTCCGACGCCGATTTCACCCCGGTGCTGCTGCGGCTGCGCGAGCACGACCGGCGCACCACGCTGGTCAACGACAGGCTGATGGCTGGCGCGTTGCGTGCCGCCTGCGACACGGTGGTGCCACAGGACCGCTTCATGGCCGAGGCGCTGGGCCTGCCGGCGGAGGTCCCGGTGGAAGCCGCCACCGAACCACCCGCTCCCGCGGCCGCGTTGGGTGCCGGCCTGGCGGCCGAGGCGCCGCCGCCACGCCTGCGCACGCACTCGGGCGGCATGCGCGCCGACCGGCTGGCGCGCGCCCTGGCCGGGCAGACGTCGGAGCTGATCGAGCTGGCGACACGGCTGCACGCGGCGATCGGCATGCCGGCGCTGTCGCCCACGCAGTACCGGGCGGCATTCGATGCGATGGCGGCGGCGATCAGCGACACCGGCGAGTTCGACCTGATCGGCCGCACCGTCGATCGCTGCCGCGCCGCCGGCGTGGAAATCGTCAATCGCCCGGTGAGCGACATCCGTGAGATGCTGCGTGGGGCCGGCTTCGACTTCGCCTCCGGGCCGGTGACGGGCGCGGACGTGACCGCCGCCTTCCACGCCTGTGTGCTGGCCCTGTGCCGGCAGGAGGAAGCCACGCTGAGCGCGCCGGAGCGGACGCTGCTCGATGAATGGCTGGGTGTGGTGAGCCGAGACCAGCCCGTGACGAGCCCGGTGTAATCTCTCCGATGCCGAAACAATATCGCCGCGCTGATCCGTGCGCGAGGCGCAAGGTTGCGTCGCTGGGATGACGCTTTCCGCGGGTTGCATGTCTGGCATGCCTGGCGGGCGGTGCCGAACGCTCGCCCCCGCCGTTGGTGTCATCCGTGGCAGGTCCCATGTCCGGGATTGCTTCAATCCGCGCGGGCGCTTCAATCCGCGAGGTACTTCAACGCGCGAGGGAGGATCCTGCCATGCACACCCCGAGTCACCTGGACACCGCCCGGAACATGATCCGGCTGCACGGTCTGCGCGCCCAGGCTGTCGCAATGGAGCGTGCGGCCGAGATGCGCCAGCAGGGCGACGTCGCCGGCCTCGATCGCTGGCAATCCGTCCATGCGGCCATCAGCGAGTTGCGCCGTACCGCAGGTGTGCACGCGGCGGTGCAGGCGCAGGGCGAGGCGGCCGCCTGACCGTCGAGCCCTCGCGCCCAAGGCCTCGCGCCCACACGCCCAAGACTTCGCGCCCTCACGCTCCGTCGCGCAGCCGGTCCGGGATCTGCATCCCGAGACGCAGCGGCACATTCCAGAGTTCGCGCACCTGACGCAGCGTGCGGAAGCCCGCTCGCAGATAGGTCGGCAGCGCGCGCGCATGATCGGCAGTGCAGGTGTTCACCGTCATGCCCCGCGCGCCCGCTCGCCAGATGATGTCAACCGCCTGGCGCAGGAAGGCATAGCCGATGCCGCTGCCGACCGCGTGCGGCATCAGGCCAAAGTAGCTCAGGTTGACGTCGGTCCAGCCGCGTGCATCCAGTTCGAAGAAGCCCGCCGGTTCGCCCTCCGTATACAGGACATGCAGCGAGACCAGCGGGTCCCGCAGCAGGGCGGCGAGCTCCGCGTCCGGCATGGTGCGGCGCAGCCACCAGACATAGTCGGCACCGACGGTGTTATACAGATAGCGGTAGAACCCGACGCTGGGCGTGCCGACGCGCACGACCTGCTGCCCCGGCGGCAGCCCCGGCGACGCATCCGCCGGTGGCTGGTCCATCCGCAGGAAGGTGACTGTGACGCCGACCCGCGCCACCGGCTCCATGGCGGCGCCCCCCGTTCGCGATCAGTTGTCGTCGAGGAAGCTGCGCAGCTTGCGGCTGCGCGACGGGTGCTTCAGTTTCCGAAGTGCCTTCGCCTCGATCTGGCGGATGCGTTCGCGCGTCACGTTGAACTGCTGCCCGACCTCCTCCAGCGTGTGGTCGGTGTTCATGCCGATGCCGAAGCGCATGCGCAGCACACGCTCCTCGCGCGGGGTCAGGCTGGACAGCACCCGCGTCGTCGCTTCGCGCAGGTTGGCCTGGATCGCCGCATCCAGCGGGATCACCGCCGCCTTGTCCTCGATGAAGTCGCCAAGGTGAGAATCTTCCTCGTCGCCGATCGGCGTCTCCAGGCTGATCGGCTCCTTGGCGATCTTCAACACTTTTCGAACTTTCTCGAGCGGCATGCCGAGCTTTTCGGCGAGCTCCTCGGGCGCCGGCTCGCGGCCGATCTCGT
>PLXO01000312.1 GCA_003151425.1 Acetobacteraceae bacterium | reverse complement strand
ATTAGGTCGGCTGCATCTCGATGGTGTGGTTCGACTGGGCAGGTGGTTGGTTGGGATCTCCGCACCGGTCGGCACGACCAATTGTGCCTCGGCCACGCGGCTCGCCGTCAAGCCCTGCGCCGGAGCCTGTCCTCGGGCTGCCTGAAGGGCCGACCCGTGGAGCGCACCGCTGCGCGGCTACGGGGCTTGACCGCGAGCCGCGTGGCCGGGCGATCTGCATTGGTGCCGTCAATGGCGCAGTCGGTTCGTCGTTGCTGTGTAGTTTCGCGCCTGATCGTGGTTGGTCTCCGGGTCTGCCAGGAAGCGTGACAATTTGCGGCAAGTCGCATCGAAGCAGCGTTGTGCGGCTTCGGACTGGCCATGGGAGAGCAGCGGGCCGCCGTCGTCGCCGATGACGCTGCGAACGACCTGCTCGATTGGCCGCCGCCGGAGGTCGCTGTCCATCTGCAATCGGCTGATGATCTCGCCGCCCAGAGCCCAGAGGTTGTCGCGGTGTCGGCGCAAGGTCTGGCGCGACAGTTGCACGGCCAGCAGGTTGCGCAGGAACGGCTTGAAGCATTCGACCAACCGCAGACCGGGCGGAATATCGCGCGGCTCGTATGCCCAGCTGCGTGGCCAATGATCGAGGTCCGGGCAATAGGTCTGCAAGGGATCGGCGCCAGCCTGTTGCGCCGGTAGGCTGTCATGCCTTTGGGCAACGCCTTTGGGTCCTGCTGCCATGCGGTTGATCTCCCTGCTGAACCACTACCAGCACTTTCCCGGGTTCGTTTACGAGAAGGCGCGACATTGCGCCCAAAGCCAGACCATCGAGATCACCGTGCGGCCTCGCCGCGGCTCGAGACCGGTGTGCTCGGGCTGTCACAAGCCGGCGCCGGCCTACGATCACCTGAGCTTGCGCCGGTTCGAGTTCGTGCCGCTTTGGGGCTGCATGGTCGTGTTGCTTTACTGCATGCGGCGGGTCGATTGCCGGGCCTGCGGGGTGCGCGTCGAAGCGGTCCCCTGGGGGATCGGCAAACACCAGTTGACCAAGGCCTACATGCTGTTCCTGGCACATTGGGCAAGGAAGCTGTCCTGGCAAGAGACCGCCGTGTCGTTTCGCAGCACCTGGGACAAGGTCTGCCAGTCGGTCGAGTATGTCGTGCAGTGGGGGCTGGAGCATCGGCAGCTGGGACCCATCGTGGCGATCGGCGTCGATGAGATCCAGTATGCCAGGGGCCACAAGTACCTGACGTTGGTCTACCAGATCGAGCAGCAGTGCACGCGCCTGCTATGGATCGGCCAGGAGTGGACAGTGGCGAGCTTCGATCGGTTCTTCGACTTGATCGGCGAAGCACTGGCGGGACAGATCGAGTTTGTCTGCTCGGACATGTGGCAAGCCGTATCTGAAAGTGATCCGCGAGCGGTGCAGCCAGGCGATCCACATCCTCGATCGCTTCCACATTGTCGCCAAGATGAATGCCGCGCTGGATCAGGTCCGCGCCGCCGAGGCTCGCCGGCTGGCCCAGGACGGCTACGAGCCGGTGTTGAAGAAGACCCGCTGGTGCGTACTCAAGCGCAAGACCAACCTGACCGAGCATCAACGGTTCCGCCTGCGCGATCTGCTGCGCTACAACCTGCAAACGGTGCGGGCCTATCTGCTGAAGGAGGACTTCCAACAGCTCTGGGAGTATGAGGCGCCAAGCTGGGCTGGCAAGTTCCTCGATGCGTGGTGCTGCCAGGTCATGCGCTCCCGCATCGAGCCGATGAAGAAGATCGCCAGGACGCTACGCTCGCACCGTGCGCTGATCCTGAACTACTTCCGCGCCAGGAAGCAGCTCTCCAGCGGCGTCGTCGAGGGGCTCAACAACAAGGCCAAATTGACCATGCGAAAATCCTATGGGTTCCGCACCTTCCATGTCACGGAAATCGCCCTGTACCATGCACTTGGGAAACTGCCGGAACCCGATGTCACCCACAGATTCTTTTGACGAGGCGAAAAAGGAGGAGCCGGGAAAGCAGCCACGATTATACACAGTCACCGGATGGTCGGAGATGATGAACTTTACGGCTGATTGCGACGCGTCGGCGATCTGCCATACGCACTCCGTCCATATCGCGCCAAAAATGCCTTGAATGTTCTGAAGGAAGAGTAAGGTCAGGTTTTGGTGCTCGAAGCGCGCTGTCTGCGCGAGCCAGCCCAGCCCCTTTGGCGTCCGAAGTTTCTGGACGCTCATGTAAGTCACCAGATCCATAAATCCGGCTTCGTCAAAATCATCGTCGGGGTGCTGGAGGTTACCAAAGTACTCGACACCCTTCCGGCCCTCGGTATCGACTTTGCCGAAGACGAATTGCTCGATCTCCGTGTTTTCAACGCTCCCCCACTTCGTCGTGTAGAGATCGTCTTGTGCGAAGCACAACACCGGCCCCAACGGACGCAGCGCCCTGCGGGTGAATCGATGCCCATCGCTAACCACTACCCCCGGCTTCAGGTCGAGATAGTGGTAAACACCCTGTCCGGGGCGCATGAAGCGCTTCTGATACCAGACGGGTACATAGTGGTTGTGCCGGTAAGCAGTGTTGGTGGGCATAGAGAACACGAATCCGACGCGCAAATCGTTCGAGCGTTGCAGGGGCGCGCGATATACGCCTGCCGGAACCGCCGCGCCAATGATAAGATAATCCACCCTGAGCGGCCTTTCAATCCGTCCTGCTGAATGGACGCTACCGGTCCAAGACGGAATGTTCACCTCCGGCGGTCGCACAGGAACGTCGAGGCAGGGGGCCACTTTCCTACCCTAATATGGTCCGGTTCCCCCGCGAGGCTAGCGGCGCGACTGTCGACTACCCTTGATGCTTGCAAGCATCGTGCGTCTACCTACATGAAGTACCGAAAACAGTAGATAGTATCTACGATGTTCGGATTCTTCTGTATAATTTAGGCAAAGCGTGCCGAGTAAACGAGTGTGACGGGAAGCTTCTTGTAGAGAGTATTGTTGTTCCAATCCATCTTGGTTAGCCCGAGTATCCCGGCACACGTATCGTGCCAGCCGCCGGGGCCAGAAAAGCGTCGAATCAGGATCGGAGAGGGCACCGGCTTCAACATTCCCTCCTTGTAGACGTCTTGTGTTGCGTGCTGCACGTTGACGCCGCCGACGCTGCCCTGGGTCCAGAGTAGTGCCTCGTCCTTTTCCAACGGCAGATAGGCGCCGCGTTGTGTCAATCGGCGTTGAATATTGACCCCCCATCGGCGTCCAAAATTGCCCCCCCCTTTGGTCGAGGCTTGTGCCAGTAGTCCATCGGGGGGTTCCTGTGGACCCACCGGTGCAAGCCGCCTGAGTGGTCGGGCCGAGAGGGGTCAGTCTCGGCCGAAGCCGCGCGGCGGGATGATCGCCTGAAGTTCGGTGAGGTCCAGCTCGCAGATCGAGCGCAATGCTTCGGCGGTCGCAATGTCCTGAAGGCTATCCGGCAAGCTGTCGAGCCAGGCGGCGCACTCAACCTGTGCTTCCACGAGGCCGGCGACGGCTCTCATGGTTGTTGAGTACCTGATCGGCCGTCGACTGCCGCACATATATATAAGCACCGCGGGCAAGGTGCTCAGGCGTGATCTTTGTCATCGCCGATCTCCCCTGCGGATTCCGCGTCCGACTCGGTCGATCCCAGCCGCCTCCGTCAGCAACGCCTGCAGCAACGCTGCGAACTTCTCCCACAGCGACGGTTGCAGCGCCGGTGCCGTCTCCTGCGGTTCGAACAGATCGCGCTGGCGGTGTCGTTCGCGTCTCATGACCGGCTCCTTGACGAGGGGACGATTCCCCGCGGCATGAGGCTAGGAGCGCATCAAGCAATATGCTAAGGCAACGCCCAACATCTACCGCTTCAGGTGGGCGCTCTGGGTGAGATCGTATAATTCCATTCCGGGTGGAATTTGTCGCCCTTGATATTGAGGGTGGTCATCTGCTCGTCGCTGACCTTGATACCCTTCGGGGTAGTCGCGGGTATCCAGTTCACATCGCACCTTCAGACCTGTATTGGTCGTCGTGGAGGCGATCAGTTCGACCACCGTTTCCCTGCTGATCAAGGGTTTGCCGCGCCAGTTCTGCGTGATGTGGCAGAACAGGCGATGCTCGATCCCCGGATCAAGTCCGGGGACAAGCCTTGTTCCACTTCGATGTTCCCGGCGGATAATGGCAGACCTGAAGCGTCAGGCCGGTTTCATCGGCCAGCCTCTGGAGTTCAAGCTTGAACAGGCGCACGCGTGATCCGTTGGAACCGCCGCCATCCGCCGTGATCATCAGCTGGTTCATGCCGGGGTAGCGTTCGCGGCCCATCAGATCCAGCCAGCGCCGAATTGAATTGACTGCGAACTGCGCGGTGTCGTTGCTGATACCAAGGCTGACGCAACCGGTATTGGTGGCGACGTCATAGACACCCCACGGGTCAAGCCCGAGGGCAGGCTCCAGGGGCAACCTTGCCAAGATCCGGGTCGACGAAATCATGCACGCGGACGCGATCGGGGCAGCCTTCCTGGCGGTAGTCGCTGCCACCATTTTTATAGGAGCCAATCAGTTCCTTCTTCTTTGTGTCTATCGAGATCACCGGTTGGCCGGCTGCCTGGGTGGCGATCGCCGCGGCGTTGATGTGTTCGAATTGCGCATTGCGGTCTGGGTTATGGCTGCCCCTCGGGTCAAGCTCAAGGGCATGCTTCCAGGGTCTTGCGGTTCACCTGACGGCGGTATTTCAGCAAGCCCAGCAATTTGGGGATAGAACTGTCGGCGACCTTGTGGCCCATCTCGTGCAACGCCGTCGCCAGTTTCGCGTGGCTCTTCGACACCCAGATCAGCGGCCGCATCGGATCGCCCATCGTCGCGGGTTCCACCAATTGCCGCAGGCTTTCCAGCAGAGCCGGGTCCTTCTCGATGAGACTTGGACAGCCGCCGCCAGCGCGGCGAACCTCGCCAGACAATGAGCTAGGGTCGGCCAGGTCCTTCCGTCCCCGGCCAATCGTACTGCGTGCGATCCCGGTGGCCCGGTGCGCGGCGGTGATCCCGCCGTAGCCGGACGTTTTGGCCTCAGCTGCGGCAAGCAGCCGGCGAGACCGTTCGTTCAGGTCCCGCTCGACTGCGGTGAACCGTTCGCGAATCACTGATGTGTCGATCATCCCGAGAGTCTAGAAAACAATCGCCCGCGCCGGAATCTCCCTCGTCGACGGTCATCCAGGCTTCACCACGCGCGATTCGGTAGATTTTGGGCGTCGCCT
>PLXO01000011.1 GCA_003151425.1 Acetobacteraceae bacterium | reverse complement strand
CGCGCACCATGGAAGGCGGCAATCGCGTTCGCACGCGCGGCGAAGCGTGCGGCCCGTTGCGCCTCGGCCGGCGTGCGAGGAGGCAAAACGCGCAAAATGCGCAGCTACCCTATGCGACGGCCTGGCGTGCCGGCGTGCGTGACGCTGGAAGCCGGGACGCTGGGAGTTGGGACGTTGGGATCTGGGACTCTGGGAGTTGGGACCCTGGGATCTGCCGCCGGTCGGGTTGTCCCCCAGGCGCGTGTCCCGGGCGCCTGCCGAGGGGCGGCTGAACCGGGGGTTCGCCCGATGGCGAAGCGATTTGATTGGGCGGCTGCGCGCGCGGCAAAGCGTGCGGCGAAGCGTGAGGCACGCGCCGCCTCTCCCCGAGCCGGGACCGGCGCAAGTTGCGAAATCCGCAGCTACCCCATGCAACCGCCAGCCCGCCCCGCCGCTGTCCCAGCCGAGCCTGCCGCGGGTCGGCCTTGCCCGCTCGCGCTTGATCCGGCGCTTGTCCCGGGCGCATGCCCCCGAGCTGTTGAGCCGGGCGTTGGCCCCCGAGTTGTTGAGCCGGGCGCCTGCCCCCGGGCCCTTGACCCGGGAGTTGGCCCGATGGGGCAACGACACGGTCGGGCAGCGGCGCGCGCGGCAAAGCGTGCGGCGAAGCGCGCGGCAAAGCGTCTAGCACGCGGCGCCTCGACGCCCGCCGGGACCGGCACAATGTGCGAAATGCGCAGCTACCCTATGCAACCGCCCGGCACATCGGGCCCTACCTCTCCGGGACCCGCCCCGCTGGTGCGGCACGCGGCGCCCAGGACCCGGCCGGAACCGGCACAATGCGCGAAATGCGCACCTGGAGCACGTTCATCGTGACTGGGATTGCCGGCCCACCCTCACCCGCATCGCAAGGGCTCCGCCTTGGTCCGCTCTTCGCGGCCCAAGGCCGCAAACAGCGGGAGTGCACGCAATTCCGGTCTGGGTGGAAATGCTCTATCGGACGTGCGTGCTCTGCCGGACGTGCGGTGCTCTCTCGGGTATGCGTGCTTTGGCGGACATGCGGTGCTCGCGCAGACACCCGGGTGCCGCGTCGTCAGCGGCGCGTTTCGGAGGCGTCTGCTCCGTCAGGCGCGCGTGCTTTGGGCCATCATCTGGCGCAGCCGGTTGGCGGCGGCGGGTCCCTTCATCGCCTCGCGCCAGCATGCTTCGGCAACGCGCTGATGCGCCGCGATCGCCTCATCGGCGCCGGTGATCATCGCCACCCCGGTATGCGCGCTCGGATGTGCGTCGGGCCGGAACGGGTTGACCGCCAGGCTGACCCGGTCGCGCGACCGCAGGATCTTGAAGGCGGAGGTCGGCTCCGCCCCGACGAGCACCCCGAACTGCAGCCCCATCGGCTCGGTCTCCATCAGCGCGGCGATGTTCTCGACCTCCGCCTCGGCGACCTGACGGCACCACCGCCGGACGCGGTCCGAGAGCGTGATACCACCCGCGACTCCGTCCTCCAGCAGCCGCTGCACCGCGCCGATCGACACCATGGTGATGATGCCGGGCCGTCGCAGCCCGTACATGCGCTTGCGCGCCTTGAGGATGCCGAGCACCTGCTCGGTCATGCTGCGCATCGCCGCCCGATCGGGGCCGGCCTGATCGGCGGACTCCTCGAATGCCTCGGCCAGCGCTTCATCGTAGGCATCGGAGGTCGTGAGATAGCAAACCGGCCCATGCAACTGCAGGACCTGGTCGGCACTCTCCTCGATCTGGCGGATTCGCTCGTAATATCCGACCGGCCGACTGTAGTACTCGACGCCGATCCCCAGCAGCGACAGCGGCGAGATTTTCAGCAATTCGGCCAATCGCTTGATCGTGTCGAGCTTGATGACCTCGCCTTTTTCGTAGCGGTAGAGCGCCGCGCGCGACACCCCGAGCCTGGCCGCGATCTCCTCGGCGCGCAGTCCTGATTCGAGCCGGTAGGCGCGCAATTGTTGGCCGATTTCGGTGAAGCGCATTGACATCAGGGACTTCCCTCGGGCCCCACCGACCGCCCCCCGGCGTGTCTCAGAATCGGTGAAGGTCTAATATCATAGTCGGGAATTCCCGAAATTTCAATTGCGGTCATGCCGGGCGACGAATTAAGGCGAATGGCGCTGGGGGTCCCGATTGCGCGGATCGTGGTCGCCCGACCGGCGCGGGGGTGGGGAAAGTGCGGGGAATCGGCCGTAGAAGCGGGTTCAGCCTGACCGGGACTCGGTACCGCGTCGCCGGGGGCCATCGCCGGCATAACTCGGATCCGCCTTTGGTCAAGTTTCTTCGGTTCAGACATCTCGGACGGTCAACGTCGATCACCCTTGGCAACCGCGCCATGCCGCCCAACGCACCGCACACCCGGCATTCGGTCAGCCTGAGTCTGCTCCAGTGCCGCGCTTTCAGTGTCGACCGGATGCCGGCGTTCGCCGCACCGCGGCGCCTCAAGGCCGAATCTGACAATGCGGCCCGAGACGTCCCCCGGCAGGTGACGATCGTCCCGCCGACGCCCACACTCGCGCCGACCGAATGGAGACTGCCGCCGCCATGGATGCATCGTTTTCAAGCGTGGCGCGGACGATCGCCGCGCACCTCGCGTCCGCGCCATCATCGACCGAGGAGATCGACGCAGCCGTGCAGCACCTGCGCCGATCGGCCGGGGTCGCCGTGCCGCGGGAGGGCTTCGTCGCCATGCCCGGTCGGGACCACGCGGCAATCCTGGCGCCGGCGATTGCCGCTGGCCTCGACCACGGCGCAGCCGACATCGCGGCCGCACTGGCGGCGCTGCCGACCCCGTTGGTCTGGCACTACCACTATGCGCCGCACCCAGGGTCCCCACCGGACGCGGAGGATCTTGCCGAGCGGATCGGCTTCGCCGAGTTGATCGGCCCGCGTGCGCCGCTGACCGCGCCGGCCTGCCGCGTCGGCTTCACCCTGTTGGCGCCCGCCACCTGCTACCCGCAGCACGCGCATCCCGCGATCGAGCTCTATCTGGTGATCTCCGGGCACGCACAGTGGACGACGCCGGGGGATGAGCGGATCGTGCCGCCCGGAGCATTCGTGCTGCACAGCGCGAGTAAGCCGCACGCGATGCGCACGTTTGCCGAACCCTTGCTGGCGCTTTACGGCTGGCGCGGCGACATCGACACGCCGGCGTTCTATCTGTGAGCGAGGGGTGGATCAGAGGGCGATCGGTCGCGCAACGGATCTAATCCTGCGACGAGCCGAACCTGCCCCGGATCACGCTGGCGAAGGAAGAGACGCTGATGCCTGCCACGCCGGAAGCCAGAGCCCGCACGCGCGCTTTCGCACGCGTCATCGGCCCGTTCCTCGTCATCGTGCCCGCCATCGTCGCGGTGCGGGCAGCAGACACGGGCACGACCCTGACCGCCTTCTTCGAGAACGCAGCGCTGGTGTGGATCACGGGTGGCTTGCTCCTGTTCGGCGGCCTGCTGATCATCGCGCACCACCAGTATTGGTCGGGCCTGTCCGCAATTCTGATCTCTCTGTTCGGCTGGTACCTGGCACTGCGCGGCGTGGTGCTGCTGGCCGCGCCTCACCTCATCGCGAGCGTCGCCGCCGCCGCGATAAATATGCTGCCGGTCGTGCAGATCGGCTTCGGCTTGCTCGTGCTGATGGGCCTTTGGCTCACCTATGTCGGCTGGATCGCCAAGCCCCCCGCGGTGCTTGAAAGCACGCCCAGGAACGAGAAAGAACACCCGGGAACCAGCCCACCCATTGCCAAGCCGCGAGGCGCCGCATGATCTACAGGTAAGCCTCGATCGCATGGCCGCGGCGGCATGGATCGTCGATCCCGTATTCCGCGCCACGCCGCAGTTTGTTTCGGAACCGCTGTCCGCGGACCTTGGCGTGCGCCTGGTCGTCAAGGTGGAAACGCCGAACCCGGTTCGCTGCCTTAGAGGCTGACCCAGAATGTTTCCGCAATGGAAACCCCTGTCTTTTCAATCTTCTAGATGTTTTGTTCCCGCCTTTCTCGTCGCAGAGCGACAACGATCATAAATCGGGGTTGCGTGACTCCAGCGGCTACGATTCTCTCGGGTTTGCGAAGACACCGAGGAGTTGGATCATGGCCTGGACTGGAATCACGCGCCCCAAATATCGGCGCGATGGGCTGCGCTATGCAAGCGATACCACCGACGAGGAGTGGGCGGTGATCGAACCGCATCTGCCGCCGCCGGCC
>PLXO01000304.1 GCA_003151425.1 Acetobacteraceae bacterium | reverse complement strand
ATGACATGTGCGCATGCCCTAGCCTTGAGGGAGGGGGCTCGGGGGAGGGGTCGACGGCGCGGGAACGTTCGGTGCGACCCTGGCACCAACCCCTCCCCCCAACCCCCTCCCTCAAGGGGAGGGGGAGAATTTATCCTTGCCTTCTCCTGCCTCTACTCAACCAACAAACTAAGCTGCCGGTCGGCGTTGTCGGCCTGATCGGGCCGGGCGATCGGATAATCGCCGGTGAAGCAGGCATCGCAGTAATGCGGCTGGTCCGGGTCGCGCCCGGACTGGCCCAGCGCCCGATACAGCCCGTCGATCGAGATGAACGCCAGGCTGTCCACGCCGATCAGCCGCGCCATCTCGTCCACGTCGTGCCCCGCCGCCAGCAGCTCGCTGCGCTCCGGCGTGTCGATGCCGTAGAAGCACGAATGCTGCGTCGGCGGCGAGGACACCCGCATGTGCACCTCAGTGGCCCCGGCCGCGCGCACCATCTCGACGATTTTCCGGCTGGTGGTGCCGCGCACGATCGAATCGTCGACCAGGATGACCCGCTTGCCGGCCAGCACCGCGCGGTTGGCGGAGTGCTTCAGCTTCACGCCCAAATGCCGGATGTGGTCGGTCGGCTCGATGAAGGTGCGCCCGACATAGTGGTTGCGGATGATGCCGAGCTCGAACGGGATGCCGCTTTCGATGGCATACCCCATCGCCGCGGGCACGCCGGAATCCGGCACCGGCACCACCATGTCGGCCGGCACACCCGATTCGCGCGCCAGCTCGGCGCCGATCTGCTTGCGCGCGGCGTAGACCGGGAGGCCCTCCATCACCGAATCGGGGCGGGCAAAATAGATGTATTCGAACACGCAGAATCGCTCGCGCGTGCGGCCGAACGGCTTGATGGAATGCACGCCCTGGTCGTTGATGACGACGATCTCGCCCGGCTCGACATCGCGGACGAATGCCGCGCCGACGATCTCCAGCGCGCAGGTCTCGGACGCCAGCACCCAGCCGCCGGTCGGCCCGGAATTCGGCACCCGGCCGAGGATCAACGGGCGCACGCCGAGTGGATCGCGCACGCCCAACAAGGCTTCGTTCGACAACGCAACCAGCGAGTAGGCGCCGACCACCTGCTTCAGCGCATCGATCAGCCGGTCGACCACGGTCGAATACAGGCTGATGGCGATCAGGTGGACGATGACCTCGGAGTCGGAGGTGGACTGGAACAGGCAGCCGCGGCGCACCAGCGTGCGGCGCAGCACGTGCGCGTTGGTCAGGTTGCCGTTGTGCGCGACCGCGAAGCCGCCGAACTCGAAATCGGCATACAGCGGCTGGACGTTGCGCAGGATCGTGTCGCCGGTGGTGGCATAGCGGTTATGGCCGATCGCGTTGCTGCCGGGCAGGCCGGCGATCACGCGGGCGTCGCTGTAGTTGTCGCCGACCAGGCCCATGCCCTTGTGCGAATGGAAGCGGGCGCCGTCGAAGGTGACGATGCCGGTTGCCTCCTGACCGCGATGCTGCAACGCGTGCAGGCCCAGCGCGGTGACGGCAGCGGCGCTCGGCAGGTTCCAGACGCCGAACACCCCGCACTCCTCGTGCAGCTTGTCGTCGTCGTCCCCCCGCTCGTGCGGCCCGTCGTGGTCGTGGAGCTGACCCAGATGAGGATGGGCAGGGTGAAGATCGGCCGGATCGAGACGAGCGGGGTCAGGATCGGCCGGATCAAGGCGGACAGCGAGGGGCATTGGCAAGGCCTCCTAATTCCGAGTCTGCACGCGCGGCGACGGACCCACGGCTCGGCCCATCGGCTGAGCGCGGAACAACTGCTCCGCGGTGGTCTGCTTCGACACCGGCGGCGCGGAGATGTGCGGCCTGACATCCGGCGGCAGATGCGAGACGACCCAGGCTGCCCCGTCGTAGGCCCACGGCAGCGAACGCGCGCGCAGCACCACGCCGGGCCATTGGTCGATCGGGATCACCATGCCAACCGCGATATAGGCAAACACGACGAGCAGCGCACCCCGGGCGAGGCCGAATACCACCCCCAACGTCCGGTCAAGGCCGCCGAGCGCCGAGGCGCGCACGATGCTGCCGATCCAGCCCGACACCAGCATGAGCACCACCAGCGACCCGATGAACAGCGTCGCGGCGGTGACGACGCCGACCCATTCGGGCGATGAAATCCAGCGCTCGAACTGCGGCCGGGCGAGCGGCATGCCCCAATATGTGAAGGCCGCGGCCCCGACCCAGGCGCCCAGACCGAGCACCTCGCGCACGAAGCCCCGTGACAAGGCAAGCAGGCCTGAAACCGCCACGACGCCCAGCACGGCGAAATCAACCCAGGTCATCCGCCTGCCACGAAAGGGTCATGTCGCGCGGTATATCCTCCGTCACGCGCGCCGCGCCAAGCGGAGATCGCACCCACGCCCCCTTTTCACCTCGCCCGCGCTGCGGGCTTGGGCCGAGAAGCGGACCAAGGATGGGGGAGGGAGGCGTACGGCAGCGGGAGGAGTTGACGCCACAGTCCCGCCGAAGCCCACGCCGCCCGACCCAACCGCCGCCGCGCCGCACCGTCCAACCACCGGGACAAGCGCCCGGTGGCAGGCTCGGCATGTCATCGAGTTCGCGTTCGGCGGACCATGCCCCTTGACCGAGCTTCCCGTCCCGGCGGAGCCGAGGGACCGGCCCCACCCCGGCATTCACCCGGTCCAGGCGCACCGTCTCACCACCGGGACCAGCGCCCGGTGGCAGGCTCGGCATTTCATTGTGTTCGCGTTCGCCGGACCGTGCCCTCTGCCCGAGCGTCCCGCCCTGGCGCAGGCCGGGGGCTGACCCCACCCGGTCCAACCGCACTGTGTCACCACCGGGACAAGGGCCCGGTGGCAGGCTCATCATGGAATCTTGTTCGCGCTCCGCGGACCGTATCTCTCGGCCGGGCCTCCCACCTCGACGGAGGCCGAGGACCGATCCCAACCCGCCATCCACCCGGCATTGATCCGCGCCCGCGCCGCTGCCGGTCTGACCCAGGAGGCGCTTGCCGAATGCATGGGCACCAAGCAAGGAGGTCATCGCCCGATAGGAAGGCGGCAAGGTGATGCCCTCAACCCGCACCCTCGCCCGGCTGGCGAAGGCGACCGGCACGAGGCTTCAAATCAGGTTTTCGCCGTGCCACGCGGGTGCAAAGTGAACGGAAGCTGAGCCGCTCGGGACACGCCGGGCGGCCTTCCGCATCAAGCAGGACGGGCGTAGCCAAAGACAAGCGGGTTTTGTTTTTCAACGACGGCCTGCTATAATCAGCCAATGACAAAGCTCCTCGACCAGGCGCTTGCAGCAGCGCGCAGTCTTTCGCCGGAGGCTCAGGACGATATCGCCCGGGTTGTTCTCCGGCTGGCCGGGACCGACGATGAGGCGTCAGCCGTGGTGCTTTCGCCTGACGAGCGCGCCGCCGTCGAGGCCTCGAAAGCTGCCGCCGCCCATGGCGAATTTGCGACCGATGAACGGGTGCGGGCCGTGTGGGGCAAACACGGGTTGTGAGGGGTGAACGATGGAAGACTCGAAGAAGCACTTCTACGTCAAATTCAAGATGGACAGCGAACTCCACGTTATGGAGAACATGATCATCTCTGAAAGCCGGTCAACTATAGACGAATGGAAGGCGGCTCGCTCGGAAGAACAAAAGCCCGAGGACGACGAGAAGAAGGAGCACCCAACCCATTCCGGAAAGTTGCTAGAGATTTCGAGTCATCAATCAACACTTTCCAGAGGACAGTTCCGTTCATTATGCAGACCCTGCCATTGATGCGTAGAATTTCCGATGATATTAAAATTCGCAGGTTTGTAGAGCGGCACGGCGAGAAGTTGGAGACAGGGGAATTCGAATCATATCGCGTAAACCTCGACCAACTCTCTTCCGTTGTCCGAAGGCTTCAGGATTCGACGGCCATCGGCTCTGGAATTAACAGCATTCCAGGTTTGTTTCTGGTGGGCTTGGTGAGCGCGTATGACCTGTTTTTGTCAAAATTGATCCAATGCGTCTTCATGGCCCGACCTGGGCTGCTTTCGTCGTCGGGCCGGAATATATCGTTCAAGGACCTAACAGAAATAGGATCGGTCGAAGCAGCAAAGGAAAGGATAATTGAGAAAGAAGTGGAATCTGTCATCCGAGAGAGCCATGCTAAGCAAGTTGATTGGCTTGAAAATAGACTCGGGATGAAGCTTCGAAAGGACCTTAAAATATGGCCAGAATTTATCGAGATATGCGAGAGAAGGAATTTGCTTTCACATACTAATGGCGTGATATCATCACAGTATATATTTGTGTGCAAGGAGCACGGGGTAAATGTCGATGGATTAGCCGTAGGAGATAGTCTGGAAATAACCTCAGAATATTATGAGAAGGCGGTCTCGGTAATACTGGAATTCGGAACGAAACTTACGCAGGTGATATGGAGAAAGCTACTTCCTGATCAAATCAGTGTAGCTGATAGCGAACTAAGTGATCTATCATACAGGCTCATAACGAAAAGAAGATACAGTGAGGCTGTTACGTTCCTTCGTTTTGCCCTCTATGAGATGAAGAAGCACGGAGAAGAATCTACAAAGAAGATAATGGTCGTCAATCTTGCGAATGCTGAGAAGCTTGGAGGTAATAAAGGACAGGCAGAGAAGATTCTATCGAATGAGGGTATCTGCTCAACCCTGCTGAAT
>PLXO01000341.1 GCA_003151425.1 Acetobacteraceae bacterium | reverse complement strand
CGTTCATTGTTGGGCGTCGCCTTAGGCACAAGGGCGCCGCCCCCCGAACACGCTTGCTCGCCGCCGGACTGCAGACTCTTCGCCGCAGACCTTGCGACGGGCGATTAGAGAAATGACACAAACTCGCACCGGTCTTTGGTTCCTGCCTTGATCCGCATCAACAAACTGCCTGGTACGTGGGATCGTCGGCGAGACCGGCCTTTGGCGGTGCCGGGCCTGGGCGCTGCTCGATAGGCTAAGGCTCTCCGAGGGCAAGAACACGCTCCCGGAGCGCCTGGGCCACGGGTGCCTCCTCGGTTCCGCCGACGCCTTCAGCGCGCAGAACGTCAACCGTCATGGTGTCGCCGAATATCACGCTGACGCGCTCCAGTTTCGGCAGGCACCGTCCCCGCGGCCACGCCGCGAATGTGCCGGTGATTCGCGTTGGAACGGCGGGCGCACCGGCGCGCAGCAAGACCCCGCCGATTCCCGGAAGGAAGCGCTGCAGTGCGCCGTCTGGCGACCGCCACCCCTCGGGAAACCACACCGCCGAATGACCAGCCCGCAGGACCGCGACACACGCCGCGATTGCCGCATCGGGATGGCGCTCGTCCACGGGAAACACATGCGTCGCGCGGGATACCAGGCGGCGCACCGCGCTGGTGAACAGCAAGGTGGCAGAACCCGCCCAGTAGACCCGCCGCATGCGGGATAGCGGCAGCGCGGCGGCAATCACCAGCGGATCGAGATAGCTCGAATGATTGGGTGTGATTACGAAGGCACCACTCACCGGCAACGCATCGCGCCCGCTGACCTGTAGGCGGAACAGCACGCGCATCGTGATCCAGTTGATCGCATACAGGACCACGCCGAGCAGCGTCAGCAACGGGCCGGTGGGCGCCAGGAACCGATCGACCTCGATCGCGGCGTCGGCGATCGCCGGCGCGGTCGCACGGCCCTGCGGCCGTAGCGCTGCGCAGCGTCGCAGCAGATCGCGGATCGTATCGATGGCGGCGATGTCGCACTCGGTTAGCACGACGCCGCAGCGCTGCTGCAAGGCAAGCGCCAATTCTATCCAACCGAACGAGTCGAGGTTCAGCTCCAGACCGAGCGTCACGTCGAGATCGAGCGCCCGCTCAGGATATCGCTCGCGCAACAACGCCCAGACCGCGCTGGCAATTGGATCACGCAGCAGTTCCTGGTCGTCCGGTGTCAACGGGCGCGCCGTGCGCCGCGCCCCGTGGCCCAGCGCCTGACGATACAGCGCCGGCAGCAGAAAGCGCCGGTACTTGCCGAGGCGCGTGCGTGGCAATGGCTGGTCGGTCAGCGCGAAGCCTGCCAGGCGCTGATAGGCTGGCAGCTCTCGTGCCACTTCCGCCAGGGACACTCGAACGCCCTCGCGAAGGTTCGTCGTGCCCATTTCGTGGATCCGCGCCGGGTCGGGTCGCACCAGCGCCACCAATGTGCCGTCCGCCTCCAGCACCGCGATCTCACTGATCTGCGGCGCGCTGCCGTAGCTCCGTTCCAGCGCTTCGGGGTCGATCTTCTTGCCGCCCCCCAGCACCAGGATGTCCTTGCTGCGGCCGGTGATGTAGAGAAACCCGTCGCGATCGACCCGCCCGACATCCCCGGTGCGCAACCAGCCATCCGGCGTGAACGCACTCCGGTTCGAGTCCGGATCATTCACATATCCCGCCGTGATGGAAGCGCCCCGCAGCTCGATCTCGCCGATGCCCTCGGCATCCGCGGCGACGATGCGAATCTCACCACCAGCCAGGGGCCTGCCGGCGCTGCCGCGGCGGCGCTCGCGCGGTGGATTGCCGGTGAACAAGGAGGCGGTCTCGGCGAGGCCGTAGCCGACCAGCACCGCCCACCCAAGCGCTTCCAACTGGTCCTCGGTCGTCGCGTCCAGCCGGGCGCCGCCGCAGACCAGATAGCGCAGCCGGGGCGCCACGCCGCGCCGGACCGGCGCGAACCACACCCTGCCCGGACGCAGACCGGCATGGCGCTGCGTCCAGACTGCGGACCGCAGCAGCAGGTAGCACAGCGCGCGTGCCGCGGCGCCACGATCGGCGACGCGCGCCCTGATCGCCGCCAGCATCGCCTCGTACAGCCGCGGAACGCCGATGATCGTGGTGACCTTACCGTCGCGCAGTGCCTGCATGATCGACGGTCCGGTGACGCTCTCCGGCAGCACGATGGCGGCACCGATGGCGAGCGGCGTCAGCATCCCAACCACGAACGGGTAGGCATGGTGCAATGGCAACGGCAGCAACACACGGTCATCCGCGCCGACGATGTCGAGCTGCTGCAACGCCGCGACATTGCTGCCGATATTGCGATAGCTGAGCAGGAATCCCTTCGCCGCGCCGGTCGTGCCAGAGGTCCAGCCGAACAGGGCCGTATCGCCAGCCGCCGGACCGGGCAACGCATCACTGGTGTCGCGGCGAGGCATCGGCCAGCCCGATTGCACCGCATCGCCGCCGTTGCGGGCGTCGACCCGGATCGTTGCCACGCCTCTGGCGCGCAGCATGTCGCCGGCGGATGCAAGATGATGTGACGTGGTGAAGATCAGCCTGGCACCACTGGCCTCAAGGGCCGCCGCGAGTTGCGCATCGTCGGACAGGTCGTCGATGGCCACCAGCACGCCACCAGCCGCCATGATGGCCAACGCCACGATAATCCAGTCCGGGCTGTTTGGGGCCCATAGCGCGATCGGCTGCGTGCGCTGGACGCCCATCCCAAGCAGCCCGCGCGCCAGCGTTTCCGCGCCCCGGGCGAGAGTTGCGCAACTCCAGGTCGTGCGGCCCGCCAGACTGGGCAGGATGACCGCCGGGCGATCGCCACGCTGCGCGACCGACGCCAGCAACCCAGCGACATTCCAATCACTGCTCATGCCAGGCTGCGGGGTGATGGCGCTCGCGTGGCCCGCGTCTTTCGTTTCTGTCTAGACACGTATCCGGGAGTGGCGCGATCAGCCCTTCCCCAACACGGTTCGGCCCGCCGGTTCATTGTGCCGCGGAAAGATTCCTCAGGGTTCCAGCGGCTCCTCAGCTTGCAGGATTTCGTAGACGGCGCGCACCGCCCCATGCGGTTCATGCCCGGCTTCGTCCTCGAGCCCGCCGCCGCCCTGGAGCAACTGCGCCGCCTGCAGCACTTCGGCCGCAGAGCATCCGGTTTGCACGATGCGGCTGATCACCGCATCATCGACATCACCGACCGCATGACGGATGTCCGCCGCGGTTGCCGGATGTCCCGCTTTGTCGTGTATGTCGGAGCGTGGTAGGGTCATCGTGGTCATCCCTTGATGCAAATGACAGGCGCCAGCATTGCCACCTTCCGGGCAAGCCCCGCGCAGTAGGCCGCATCGACGACAGCAGCAATATCCTTGTACGCGCCCGGTGCCTCCTCGGCGAGGCCGCGCGAGGATGGGCTGCGGATGATGATGCCGGCAGCGGCCAGGTCATCGACAACCTGACGGCCTTGCCAGCGCCGCAGCGCCTGGTGGCGGCTGAGCCGGCGGCCAGCGCCGTGACAGGCGGAGGCAAAGGCACGCTCACCGCCACAACCCACCATGATGGCTGAATGGGTTCCCATGCTGCCGCCGATGAATACCGGCTGGCCAACCTGCCGCAAGACAGGCGGCAGCTCGACATGGATGGGGCCAAAGGCGCGGGTCGCACCCTTGCGGTGGACCAACAGATCGCGTGCCTGCCCTGCGACCTGATGCGTTTCCTGCTTGCAGGTGTTGTGCGAGACGTCGAACAGCAATTCCAACGTCCCCGACGGGAAGAAATGCGCGAATACAAGCCGCGTCAGGTGGGTCAGGATCTGCCGATTGGCCAACGCGCAATTGATCGCAGCGCGCATAGCACCGAGATAGCGCGCACCAAGGTCCGAGCGGATCGGCGCCGAGGCCAGGTCGAGGTCCGGCACCGCTATGCCGAGCTGTGGCATGGCAACTGCCATTTCGCGCTGGTAATCAGTCGCGATCTGGTGGCCAAGCCCGCGCGAGCCGCAATGGATGCTCACCACGATCCCGCCCTGGACGAGGCCAAATGCGGCGGCGGCGACCGGATCGGTGATCTCGGTGACCTCCTGCACCTCAAGGTAATGATTACCTGACCCGAGCGTGCCCATCTCCCGGTGCTGCCGGATTTTCGCCTTGTCCGAGACAACCTCCGCCGATGCGCCGGTCATCGCACCGCTTTCCTCGACGCGTTGCAGGTCCTCGGCGCTGCCATAGCCGCGCTCCACCGCCCAACGCGCGCCGCCAAGCAGCATCGCGTCCATGTCTGCGGGCTCAAGGACGAGTTTGCCCTGGCTGCCGACCCCAGCGGGAATGTCGCGGAACAGGCCGTCCGCCAACGCCAGCTTCACCGGTTCGATATCGGCGCCGGTCAGGCCGGTGAGCAGGGTGCGCACGCCGCAGGATATGTCGAAGCCGACGCCGCCGGCGCATGCCACGCCTCCGGCCTCGGCGTCGAACGCTGCCACGCCGCCGATCGGGAAGCCGTAACCCCAGTGGGCGTCCGGTAGTGCATAGGCAGCCTCGACGATGCCAGGCAGGCTGGCGACGTTGCTGATCTGCTCGGCCACTTTGTCGTCCATGTCGTCGATCAGCGCGGCATCGGCAAAGATCACCGCAGGCACACGCATTGGACCCGTCGGATCGATCCGCCACTCATTCGGTGACATCTGCCGCAGCCGGCCGCGCTCCATCTGCCTCTCCTGCTCAAACGTCGACGATGCATTCGGCGACCCAGGTCCCATCCGGCCCCTGTTCCACTTTCAAGCCGGTCATCGTCGCGCCCTTCGGTTCGACGGCCGGGGCGTGGCGCGACAAATTGATCGTCTCGCCCCAGGCGCGACCTTGCATATTTTGTCCCTGCAACGATACCTCGAAACGGCAGAACACGAGGCGGCGAACCGCCATTTCGTAGATCACCGCATTCAACCAGTCGTAGAGCAGCAGCCGGTCATTCGGGGCCGTGCAGCTGATCGAGACCACATCCTTCGGCGCGACCTTCTCCAGATCGACCATCGCGGCAGCCAGCGCGGTGGCGGCCTGGGCAAAGGCCGCCGCGCGTGACGCCCCGACACCGCGCACGCCGATGTCGGCACCGTGTGGGAACTGGACCGCCTCTCCATCATTCATCGCGGCACCTGTTTGGCATGCCAGCGCCGACCAAGTCACAAGCCAAATAACCAAATCGCACCCGAACCGCTGACGCATTGACGTGGATCAACCCCGGTGCCGTCCAAGGCACTGGCGATGGCTCGACCTATCATTGCTAGGAAGAATCGACGACGATCAGCAGGTCACCGGCAAGCGTGCTGGGTTGCCGTTCCGGCAGCAGGATCTCCGCCACGCGCGCATTGTCGCGGGCGGCACGTTCGTACCCGGCATCCAACACGCCATGCACATCAAGGAACCTGTTCATGCTGGCCGGGATACGAATGCAACCTTGCGAGGCCGGGTGGCCCAGGCGCGCCTCGAGATAATCTGGATCCGTCGCGTGCAGCAGCATCCGGATGTCTCCGGTTTGGTGATCGGTAAGCCAGCCCTTTTCCGCGGTCTGCCAGCCGAAATCCCAGACCCGCATCCCTTTCAGGCCGAGGCCGCGGATATAGTTCTCGTTGAATGTGCCCAGAGCACGATAGTCCAGTATGCTGGGCGTATGCTGGAACACGCCGGTCGGCGTGATGAAATAACCGTGCCGGCCGGCTTGACCGGTCGACACCTTGCTGCCGCCGATCACTTGCCACGGTGTGTCCGCTGGTGCCGCCAGGATGATGCGCAGCACCTGCACGCCAGGCGCGCGGTCCACCACCACGAGCAATTGCGGGTGGTCTATGGTGAATGGCGATGCCGCGACGCTTGCCCTGGCACGGGCGATCCAGGCCTGATCAGCGGCTTCCGTTTGCATCCCATGCTGCGGCACTTCCCGCAGCAGGTCGGCGCGCAGCCGCGCAATCTCGGCGCCGCTCCCGTCGCCCCGCTGCAAGACCGGCGGCGCGGCTGGCGGGACCTGAACACAACCTGCCGGCGACAGCAGCAGGCCAAACGCAAAGATCAGACCAATACGCGGCATAACCGGCGTCCCGTGTGGCCCGTCGCAGCAATGCCACAACGCTGCCGGCGTAGCGTTGATCAGTGTCAACCAGTGGGATCTTCCGCCCGTTCGGCCGATGGCATCGCCGAGTCGAGCGCCAGGCATTCAGTTTCACGTCCACGCACGACACGCTGCCCGCGTGCCGACCCGTGCGTCTCGGTGACGATCGTGCATTGCCCTTCGGGCGCGGTATCGTGTGAGAAGAAGATGACCACCCAGTCACTGGTTCGCGCCAGCTTGTGCGCCTGGGCGGTACCAGCTTGTGCGCCTGGGCGGTATTGGAATAGAGCGCGGTGAAATGCCATGGCGCGCGCACCGTATGCAGCACCGGCAGCCAGGCCACGCCACCGGGATTGAACCGCCTGGGGGCGATCTTCCGCAACACGCCGCGCGCGGCCTTGTCACGATACTCGCGATCGACATCGAGCAGCAGTGCCACAGCAGGTTCCTCTGCGTGATGCCGGACCGGCGGCGTGAGCCGGCCGAGCAGATTGGCAAGTGCGGTGCGCACGATGGCCAAGCGCCGGCCGCCGAAACCCGGCGCTGTTGCCAGCCGGCCGTCGTGCGCGGCGGTCTCGAGCGCCTCCAGCGAGTCGAGGTTCAGGGTTTGTTGGATCCGGTGCGCCAGAGCCGGCCCGATGCCTGGCACCGAGCGGAACAGCGTCTCGGGCTCAGCGGTCGCTTTCAACCGCTCGAGAAAGCCCCAGCGCCCGGTTGTGAGCATCTCCATGACGGCGGCGGCAATCGACGGTCCAATTCCCGGCATGGCATCCAGAGCGGCCTGCCCGCCGGGCTGCACGATGTCACGCAGGTCCGTCTCCAGGCGGTCGATTGTATCAGCCGCATGACGATAGGCTGACACTCGAAATGGATTGGCGCCCTGCAGCGCCAGCAAATCCGCCGCCTGGCGCAAGTGCTCGGCGACCCAGACGTTGCTCCGCGCGGGCGAGGCGGGCGGCGGCGTCAGCGGCCGCTCATGTCGCGTCGCCTGGAAGCGTTGATGCACCGAGTTCATATAACCCTTTGCGCAGATGGTGGTGCAGATCGGGGTCCGCTACCAGGTTGGTGATAAGGTCGGCGTCACGCAGCGCGGCCGCGCCATCCATCGCTTGGTCCCAATCCAGCATCGCCAGGTCACCGTGGCCGATCTGCGCGACGACCCACAGCTTGCCCTGGATCTCCCGCGGCAACGCGGTGACGGCCTCGCGAAGCGCAACCACGGCCGGCTGTTCGGCCAGCACGCCATTCAACTCGACGTCAGCGGCCACATTGTGCTCGCCGCGCGCAGGCAATGAGTCCTGGAAATCGGTTTCCGGAACGTATTCCAGCAGCCGATCCCGTACCTCACGTGCCGCCTGTGCGAGATCCGCAATCCGCCGCGCCTCCAGCACCTCGATCTCATGCAGCATGTGATATCCCTCGCGCCTTGCGCAGGCCGACCGGTGTGGTGGTCGGCTCCGGTTCGCGTTCCGCGGTCATGCGATGGACCGCCGCCGGCAGCAGGCGTGCCAGGTGCACCAGGAAATCGCCTGACGCGAGACCCGCCAGCGTGGCAAGGTCTTCGACCCTTTCCTCTCCCAGGACGCGCCGCAGGTCATGCGGGTCGACGGACAGTCTCGGTCCCTCACCGAGCCAGGAGTCCATGACAGGCCCAAGCCCGGCTTCAGCGAAGCGCGTCGCCAGTTCAGCTGGGGAGCCGCGCTCACCACCAAGCAACGCGATGAGCGCAGCGCCCATTGGCGTGACCGCCTCTTCCTCCGGTGCCTGCAGATCTTCGACAATGTGATGGATCAGCCGCATCGTCTTGCCTCCCGCCTGACAGGATTGGTCGGCTATCTGCCCGACAGCTGGCCGATCCCGCATTGACGTGGGTCAAACGGCATGCCCGGCGAACGACACGAGGGCACCGCAGCGGGCCGGCCGCGCGGTGATGGCTACGGCATGACTTGACCAGGATCAATGTCGTTTGGACGCAGGACGGCATGCTGCCCGCGTTGTCGTGACCGGTGCGCGCCATCGGTCATGACGGGTCATGGCAGCGGCTGGATGATGCGGCGATAGCAGGACGGTGACAAATGCCCGGCATTGCGTCGACAATTGAACGAATCGACCAGTATCTCGGCGCGCATGCGATCGCGACGCCGTGCGTGATCATTGATCTGCAAACCGTGCGGCAACGCTACGCCGCACTGCGGGCCGCGTTGCCGGATGCGCGCATCTATTACGCGGTGAAGGCGAACCCCGCGCCGGCGATCCTATCGACGCTCGCCGAACTCGATCTTGGCTTCGACCTGGCCAGCCCTGGCGAAATCGCGCGCTGTCTCACGCTTGGTGTTCAGTCGGAACGGATCTGCTTCGGCAATACAATCAAGCGGGAAAGCGACATCGCCTCGGCGCGTGCCATCGGCATCGACCTCTATGCTTTCGACAGCCCGGCGGAGCTGGACAAGATTGCGCGGGCGGCGCCTGGTGCACGCGTATATTGCCGCCTGTCCGTGCATGGCCGCGGTGCCGAATGGCCGTTGACGCGCAAATTTGGGTGCTCGCCGCAACTGGCGCCCGACCTGCTCGTACACGCCAGGACGCTCGGCCTCCGCCCGGTCGGCGTGTCATTTCATGTGGGTTCGCAGCAAGCCGATCCACATCAATGGGCGATCGCCATCGGCCATGCCGCGGAGGTTTTCCGCGTATGCCACCGGCAGGGCATGGCCCTCGAACTGCTGGATGTCGGTGGCGGCCTGCCGGCACAGTACCGCACGCCGATACCACCGCTTGCCAGCTATGCCGATGCCATCCTGTCGGCGACGGGCCGGCATTTCGGCGCGTCGCCGCCGCGTCTGATGATCGAACCTGGGCGGTATATGGTCGGCGATGCCGGCCTGCTGCGTTCCCAGGTGCTGCTGATCGCGCGGCATGGCACTCATGACCGGCGCCGTTGGGTCTATGTCGATGCGGGCCGCTATAATGGCCTTGCCGAGACGCAGGGCGAGATGATTTATTATCCGATCCGCACCGCGCGCGACGGTGGTCCGTGCGAGCCAGTTGTGCTCGCGGGACCAACCTGTGACAGCACGGATATCATCTACGACCGAGCGGTCTACGCGCTGCCGCTGGATCTGCGCATCGGTGATACCGTCGACTTCCTGACTGCTGGCGCCTACACGGCCAGCTATGCGTCGGTGGAGTTCAATGGCTTTGCTCCGCTGGCCACCTATTGCATCTGATACACCCTGTTGCGCTCAGGATCACCCTGCGTCGTGGCACGCGGCAATCGCGCGTGCGATGGCATCGCTAGCGTCGAGGACCGTCAGACGCTGGTCGACGGCTTTGGGTGCGACACGAAACGGCGGTATCGTGTTCGCGACCACCAGCCCATCAATGTCAGGCGATTCGATCAGCTCGGTCGCCCCACCGATGAACAGCCCGTGCGCCGCGGCCGCGAATATCCTGGTCGTACCCTTCATGCGGCACGCTTTGGCCGCACGCACCAAGGTGCCACCGGTGCTGATCATGTCGTCGATGATCACCGCGACCTTGCCTTCGACCTCACCGACGAGCAGCTGGCCACTCACCACACCACTGCTGCGGTATTTTTCCATATAGGCACTACCGATTATCGTTCCGGTCAATTGCTCCAGCGCCTGACGGAACTGCTCCGCGCGTTTGGCACCGCCCGCGTCAGGGGAGACCGCAACAACGTTCTGATCACGCAGCAAGGGCGCGAAATGCGCGGCCAACAGGGGCGCGCTGTCGATGTGCCAGGTCGGGCAACGGAAAGCGTTCTCGAACGCCGCCACGTTGTGCACTTCCAGCGCGATAACCCGGTCAACCCCCGTTGCTTCGAACATCGCCGCGACGTAACGCGTTGTGACCGGATCGTTGGGCTTGGTGCGTCGATCCTTGCGCGCATAGCACAGATAGGGCGTCACGGCAGTGACACGCTCCGCGCCGGCGTCTTTCAATGCGCCGCAGAAGAAAAGCAATCGGCACAGCTTGTCGTTGCCACTTTCATCCGGGCCGCCGTGCAAGGAATGCAGCACGAAGACATCGTGCCCGCGCACGTCCTGCAGCGGCCGGGTCTTGTGCTCACCGTCCTCGAAGTCCCGCTCTTCATGCAATGCGAGCGCGATCTCGAGTCGATCGGCGACGCGCTCGGCAAGATCATGGCTGCTGCGCAAGCCAAACAACGACAAAGGGCGCCGGTTCATCGAGGTCTCCCGCTAAGTCTGGGTGGCTGTAGCCAGAGCGCGCGCCTCGTCGAGCAGCGCGATCACCTCCGCGTCCCGCAACTGCGGGAACGCGTGGTAAACCTGGCCAACTGCGAAGAAGTCTACGGGCGTCGCAAGGCAGACAACCTCGTCTGCCTCCCGCCGCAGCCGCTTGAGCGCGTCGGGCGGCGCGACCGGGACCGCCAGCACGAGGCGCGCGGGGGCGCGCCGACGGGTGGCGCGTAATGCCGCCAGCATGGTGGCGCCGGTGGCGATTCCGTCATCCACCACGATGGCAGTACGACCAGCGACGTCAGCCGGCTGGCGATCACCGAGATAGACGTGGCGCCGGCGTTCAAGTTCCCGCAGGGCGGTGGATTTTGCCTCTTCGAGATACGATGACGACACGCCCAGGCGATCGACGAGACGCGGATCGGTCACGAGCTCCGGCGTCTCGCCGTCGGCGATGGCGCCAAGCGCCAGCTCTTCCTGCTCTGGCGCACCGATCTTGCGCACCAGCACAAGATCAAGCGGCGCCGCCAAAGCGCGAGCGATCTCGAACCCCACCGGCACGCCACCGCGCGGCAACGCCAACACGACCGGGTGCTGGTCCTTCAGTGCCAGCAGTCGCACAGCGAGCCGCCTGCCCGCTTCACGCCGGTCGGTGAACCGCATCGTTCTTCTCCGCCGGTTGATTGGTCAGATGTCGCAGGAACCAGTCGCACGCCAGTGCCACCACCGCCTGCAGGGTGCCTGGCTCCTCGAACAGATGCGTGGCACCGGGCACCACCTCCAGCCGGTGTTCGCAGTGCAACCGGCGCGACGCCGCCCGGTTGAGGGCCAACACCTCCGGATCATTCCCGCCGACAATCGACAGCGTCGCGGCGGTAACCCGCGGCAGCGCGTCTCCCGCGAGATCGGGGCGCCCGCCACGGCTGACGACAGCGCGGACGTCATCACGGCGCGACGCGACGACCAGCGCCGCGGCCGCGCCCGTGTCGGCGCCAAACAATCCCAGCGGCAGACGGTAGCCAGCGGCGCTGGTGCGGATCCAGGTTGCCGCATGATCGACGCGTTCGGCGAGCAACCCAATGTCGAAGACATACTGGCGCTCCGCCGCTTCTTCTTCGGTCAGCAGATCGAACAGCAGGGATGCAAAGCCCGCGCGTTGCATTTCCTGTGCGGCAAGCGTGTTGCGAGGGCTGAAGCGACTGCTACTGCTGACGTGGGCGAATAATACCAGCCCGCGTGCGGCCGTTTCTGGCAGACGGAGCAACCCCTCACCGCCGAAGGGTGGCAATGCTACCGCGATAGTTCGCTGTCCTGTAGCCGGCATCGGCCATACCTTTGCCATAAGATAACGGACAATGATTTTGGCGGCTGTGCATTGATCAGGGTCAACTGGAGACCGGTGCAAGCGCACGCCGGGCTGCGGCCGCCTCTGGTAGCAGCACGGCCGCGGTGGCAACCGCCGTCAATATCCCCTGGCTGGAGTCGATCGCGTGCCAGACCCGATCATCCAGCGCCGCAGGCAGCGATCCGAGCCACAGCCCGATGAAGGGAACCTTGTGCGTTGACGCCAGATGGATCGCGCGTTGCCGCTCGGCGTCGTGGGCGAAGCCCGCTTCAGCCAGTACCGAGTGTCCAGCCATCAACACGCCTTCTGCTTCGCGCCAGGCCGGCGCATCGGATGACGTCAGGTGCAGCAGCCGCGCCCCAGGTACTAGTGGAATCAGGCCAGCGAGTGCGGCCGCCAGATCGCTCCTGCCAGCGACATCTCCCCCGAGCGCGACGAAGTGCGCAGTTTCAGGGGAGAGGAAGTTGATACCGGCGTTGATGTGTCGCCGTGCGTGGGCAAGCAGCCGGGCTACCTCCCTGGGATTGGTCCGACGCTCCGCGCTGCCGGCCACTGCATAGCTACGCGTCGCCGTGCGCAAGGCCAGGAACAGCGGCAGCGCGCGCAAACCGTCCGTCTCCGGCGCCATGTCCAGATATGCGTTGAATGCAGCGTTGGCGAGGTCACCACGGTCCCGCAACAACAGGTCCATCAGCAGGAATGCGAGATCGTACAGCACGTCAACGCAACCGATCTCATCGCTGAACTCGATGCAGTCGAACAGGGTCGGCTGGCCGCCGTGGAGGCAGATATTGGCCAGCCGCAGATCGCCATGGCCGCGACGAACCTTACCTTCTGCGCGCCGCCGGTCGAGCAGCGCCGCATTCGCAGCCAGCGCGGCGCGCACGCGGTCACCCAGCGCATCGACCGCCACACCGTCCAATGCGGAAGCAACGCGCGCAAGCTCCCGTTCGTTGTCAACGATCGCTCGCCCCATGGCTGCACTGCCACCAAATCCCGGTGTCGGCGCGGCCGTCGCATGCAGCCGCGCGATCGCCTGTCCAAGGGCACGCATCAGGTCGCGTGTCAGCGCACCGCGATCGGCCATGTTGTCGAGCAGGTCGGCCTGCGCGAAGCGGCGCATGACCACCACATGATCAAGCGCCGGCCCCGGCCCATCGAATGCCAGCGCGCCCTCAGCGTCGCGATTGATCGATTGCACCTGAAGATAAAGCCCTGGGGCGGTCCGCCGGTTAAGGACGAGTTCTGCCTCACACGCCGCGCGGCGAGCCTCACCTGTCGTATAGTCAAGCGACGCGTAGCGGATCGCCCGCTTCATCTTGTAGGCGCGATCCGCAACCAGGAAGACGATGGAGCAGTGGGTCTCGATCCGTTCCACTGGATCATTCGGAAGACCATAGCTGGCAGGGCGCGACAGGAACGCGATCACGGCGTCCTGGCCTTGCCTATCCGCAGGCGGCTGCATCACGGCGGCCGGCCGCGCGCGGTCGCCTGGTCGAGTCTTGCCGCCATCTCGCGGATCCCTTGGCTGATCTCGACGCGAACGTCCCCCGCCGCCAACCCTCGCAAGCCCATCGGCAGTTGTGCCAACGAAGCGGCGGCGCGCTGACGCGCTTCGGTGAGGCCTGGCAGGCCTGGCACAGGATGTCCGTTGCGCATGGCCGGCCGCAACAAGGCCTCGCCCTCCGTCGGTTCGTCGAGCAGTGCCACCACGTCACCGGCGATCGTCCCATCCGGGTGGCAGCGGCGGTAGACCTGCTTGCGACCGGGCCAGGTCGCCTTGCCTTCGCTGCGCTTGCGCCGCGGCCGGCCGGCGTATTCCTGCAGCTTGTAGGCGCAATCGAGCGCGGGCACGTCCGATGAGGTGGTCAGGCTGGTGCCGACGCCGAAACCGTCGATGGGCGCCCCGCCTTCGCACAACGCCTGCACCTGGTACTCGTCCAACCCGCCGCTGGCGAAGATGCGGATGGCCGGACATCCCGCCGCGTCAAGGATGGCCCGCACCTTGCGCGCATGCGCGGCAAGATCGCCGCTGTCCAGCCGCACGGCGCCGACCGTGATGCCCTGCGCAGCAAGGCGCGGCGCGAGATTGGCGACGATGGCGGCGCCACGTTCGGTGTCGTACGTGTCGATCAGCAGGGTCAATGCCTGCGGGCGTACCCTGGCAAACCGCTCGAACGCGGTGGCTTCATCGTCATGCACCTGGACGAAGGAGTGCGCCATCGTGCCCACCGCCGGGATGCCGAAATCGCGGCTCGCCTGCAGCGTGGCCGTGCCGGCGAACCCGGCCAGGTAGCTGGCGCGCGCGGCCAGCAATCCGGCTTCGGCGCCATGCGCCCGGCGCAGTCCGAAATCCACCAGTTGTCTGCCCGGCGCCACCAGCACCATCCGCGCCGCTTTCGAGGCGATGACCGTCTGGAAATGCAGCAGGTTGATCAGCCTGGTCTCGGCCAGTTGTGCCTGCGGCAAAGGCGCGGTGACACGCAGCACGGGCTCGTCCGCGAAAAAGACGGTGCCCTCTGGCATCGCATCGACGTCGCCAGTGAAGCGGAACCGTGCCAAATCGTCGACGAATGCCGGCGAAAACATGCCAGACGTCCGCAGCCACGCCAGATCGTCGGGCGCGAACCGCATGCCCGCCAGAAACGCCACAGCCTGTTGCAGGCCGGCGCTCAGCAGGAAGCCGCGTGCCGGCGGCAGCTTGCGGAAGAACAGCTCGAACACCGCCGTGTCGGCCATGCCATGCGCCGCATACGCCTCGAGCATGGACAGCTCGTACAGGTCGGTCAGCAGGATGCCATGCTCAGTCATCGTGGAACGATGCGCGCCAAACGGCGCCGGCTCATTGATCTTCGTCAACGCGCTGACGCACCGTCCCAGTGGGGCCGGTTGATCCAGTTCAGCGCCACCTTCCATCCAGGCGCGCAGTCTCGCCTCCGCTGCGGCGTAACCCATGGAGGGAAGTCGCGGTGCCGGTCGTCAATGCCGACATCGCCAGTCAGCTCGACAAGCTCGCCGATCTGCTTGAGATCGAGGGCGCCAATCCCTTTCGTATCCGCGCCTACCGGCGGGCGGCGCGGCTGGTCGGCGAACTGCCGCGAAGCGTCGCCGACATGGTGGCAGCGGGTGAGGGCCTCGATGCGCTCCCCGGCATTGGCGAGGATCTGGCCGGCAAGATCGCGACACTCGCCCGTGGCGCCCGGTTGCCGCTGCTCGACGAGCTGACGCGCGAGGTCCCGAGCGGCATCACGGCCCTGCTCGCCCTGCCGGGCCTTGGTCCCAAGAGGGTGCATCTGCTGCATGAGACACTTGGCATCGACTCGCTCGACAAGCTCGCTGCCGCCGCCAAGGCGGGCAAATTGCACGACGTGCCCGGGATCGGCCCAGGCATCGAGGCGCAGCTGCGGCGCGCGCTCGCGCAGGGGGCTGGCCAGCCGCAGCGGACCAGGCTGGCGACGGCTGAACAGATCGTGGCACCCCTGCTGCGCTATTTGCGGCAGGCGCGGGGCTTGCAGCGGGTCGAGGCCGCGGGGAGTTTTCGGCGGCGGCGCGAGACGGTCGGCGATCTCGATATCGTGGTCGCCGCCGGGTCAGGACAGGAGGTGATGCGACGTTTCACCAGCTACGAGGATGTCGCCGACATCCTTGAGCAAGGACCCACGCGCGCCACCGTCCGGTTGCGCAACGACCTCCAGGTCGACCTACGCGTGGTGCCGGAGGACAGCTTCGGTGCCGCGCTGTGCTATTTCACCGGTTCGAAGGCACACAATATCGCCTTGCGTCAGATCGCCATCGATCGCGGCCTGAAGCTCAACGAATATGGCCTGTTCAAGGGCAGTCGCCGCCTCGCTGGCCGCACCGAGACCGAGCTTTACCAGCGCCTGGGCCTGAACCTCGTTCCCCCGGAGCTGCGCGAAGACCAGGGAGAGATCGACGCGGCGCGCAACGGAAAGCTGCCGCACCTGGTAACGGTGGATGACATGCGCGGCGACCTGCATGTCCACACCACCGCCAGCGACGGTCGCGACAGTCCGCTGACCATGGCGCAACGCGCGCAGGCGAAGGGCTATGGCTACATCGCGATCACCGATCATAGCCGTCGCATGACCGTGGCGCACGGCCTGGATGCGCAACGGTTGGCACGGCAGATCGACGAGATCGACCGGCTCAACGATCGCTTGTCGGGCTTCGTTGTGTTGAAGGCGACCGAGGTGGACATCCTGGAAGAGGGGTCGCTCGTTTTGCCGGATCAGATCCTGGGCCGGCTGGACCTCGTGGTCGCCGCCATCCATTCCCACTTCGATCTGCCGCAGGCCGTCCAGACGCAGCGGGTCCTGCGCGCGATGGACAACCGGCATGTCAGCATGATCGCCCATCCAACCGGGCGGTTGATCAACCAGCGCCCGGCCTATGCCATCGACATCGCAGCGGTGATGCGGGGCGCCGTCGCGCGTGGCTGCTATCTCGAGCTGAACGCCCAACCGGATCGGCTTGACCTGACCGACATCCACTGCCGTCTGGCGAAAGGGATCGGCTTGAAGCTGTCCATCTCCACCGACGCCCATGCCGCGATGGAGCTCGATTTGATGCGCTTCGGTGTCGATCAGGCGAGGCGCGGTTGGTTGCGTGCGGAGGATGTGATCAACACGCGGCCGCTGCCCGAATTGCGTACGCTGCTGCGGCGCCGGTAGCAGATCGGGATTGATCCACCTGTTGGCGCTTCCGGGCTGGGCACCGGCTCAGGATGCGGTGGCAGCTCGATTGGGAGTGGCGGAGCGGGCTGCGGGTCGGGTTTGGGATGCGGCGGCCGGGCAGGCGCCGCCTGATCGCCTCGTGTGACGCGCTTATGCGCCGTTTGCCGGCCACACCGCACGACCCGCATGGCGCGGACGGGCATCACATCGCCATCTCCGCGTCTGATGCCTGCTGCTTCTTGGCCTCAGGAATCTCGGTCATGGTCGCTTCGGTTAACAGCAACGCGCTAGCCACCGACACGGCGTTTTCCAGCGCGACGCGCACCACTTTTGTCGGGTCGATGATGCCTGCATCGATCAGGTCAACATACGCCTTCCGCGCGGCATCGAAGCCGTAGGCGCCCTCGCCCGCGAGCATCCGCGCCACCACCACGCCGCCGTCAACGGCGGAGTTTTCCGCGATCTGCCGCGTGGGCGCTTCGAGCGCGCGCTTAAGAATTTGCACACCGGTCCGCTCGTCACCCTCGCACGCGGTTTCTTCCGCAGCGACCGCATCGATGCAACGGATCAGTGCCAGGCCACCACCGGGCACGATCCCTTCGGCAACAGCGGCCTTGGTCGCACTGATCGCGTCGTCGAGCGCCTCCTTGCGCGACTTCATTTCGGGTTCGGACGGCGCGCCAACACGAGTGACCGCCACCCCGCCGGCCAGCTTGGCCAGCCGCTCCTGCAGTTTCTCGCGGTCGTAATCGCTGGTGGTCTCCTCGATCTGCCGACGGATCTGGTTGCAGCGGCCATCAATGTCGGGTTTGTTGCCGGCACCGCCCACCACCGTGGTGGTTTAATGCGTAACGACCACGGTGGTGGGCGGTGCCAAGCACGGCGATGGTCGCGTTCTCAAGCTTGACGCCGACCTCCTCACAGATCGTCTGACCGCCAGTCAAGACGGCAAGATCCTCCAGCATCGCCCGGCGCCGATCGCCGAAGGCTGGCGCCTTCACTGCCGCTACCTTCAGGCCGCCGCGCAGCTTGTTGACCACCAGCGTCGCCAACGCCTCGCCCTCGACGTCCTCGGCAACGACCAGCAGTGGCCGGCCCGAGCGCACGATCGCCTCCAGCAGCGGCAGCATGGGTTGCAGGCCTGACAGCTTCTTCTCGTGGATGAGGATGTAGGGATCTTCCAGCTCGGCACTCATCTTTCGGCATTGGTGACGAAATAGGGTGAGATGTAGCCGCGGTCGAACTGCATCCCTTCCACCACCTCAAGCGCAGTTTCGGTGGTCTTGGATTCCTCGACGGTGATCACGCCTTCCCCGCCAACCTTCTCCATCGCATCGGCAACAAGCTCGCCGATCGCCGGATCATTGTGCGCCGAGATTGTCGCGACCTGCGCCTTTTCCTTGCGGGTTTTGACCTCTCGCGACATCTTGCGCAGCGCGTCGATCGCCGCTTTCACCGCGCGATCCAGACCGCGCTTCAGGTCGATCGCGCTGGCGCCCGCCACGACGTTGCGAACGCCGTCGGCAAAGATCGTCTGCGCCAGGATGGTCGACGTACTGGTGCCGTCGCCCACGCTGTCGCCGGTCTTCTCCGCGGTCTGGCGCAATACCTGCGCGCCGAGATTTTCCTCGGGATCCTTGAGGTCGAATTCTTTGGCGATCGTCACGCCATCATTGCAGATGATCGGGGTGCCCCAACTCTTCTGGATCAGCACCGATTTCGACTTGGGCCCAAGCGTGACGCGTACCGCGTCGCACAGCAATACGGCGCCTCGGAGAACCTTCTCCCGGGCCGCGGAGCGGAACAGAACCTGTTTGTGCGCCACCAGACACCCTCCAGGATCACGCCACGCCTGTCGTGACGCCCTGCGCGTGATAGCCAGCCTGCGGCAGACTGGTTCCCCGATCCTGCCTCGGGGGGTAGCATCTCAGCCACGGCCAAGCTCAGAAGAACAACGCTCAACGTTATCGCCTATTTGTGGCTCGGTCGCGAAGCATTGATACAGGTCAGTTGAAGACCCGATCGGCCCGCGTACGAGGCCGGCCATTGACATGGATCAATACGAAGATCGCGTCTGCACGTTAATGTGATTTAAAAGGGAGGTCGTGATGGCCAAGCCAACGACAAAGCACGACATTGCCATTCACCGGCGGGCGCTACGCATGTGGCGTGACGACGGAGCGCCGCCGGGCCGCCTGCCTGAGTACGAGGAACGCGCGCGAGAGCTGCAGGCGTTCATCGACAATCCGACCGGGGGGCAGTTGCCGAACCCGCTGACGGCGCAGCATGGAGAGGTCGAGCCCGCGCAGCCGATGGAGGAAGCGGAACTCCAGGAGAATCTGGGCGAATTCCCCAGCCTGCTGACCGATCAGGGTGATCATCTGGAGGCGCCCATGACACGCAGCAAGGCGCGCCATGCAAACACATAGCACGGATACGTTGCCGACGCGCAGTCCTTCGGCCACTACGCCGAGGGGCGGGTGGCGACGGGCGAGGGAGTGCGTGAGGAGGTGACGGCGCCAGGGCGCGTCATCGCCGTCGGACCCGAGCCGGCAGCGCATCATGCGCACGAGGATGCGCACGTGGCGACCCGTGATGCGTTCGATGACGCTCGTTGCGCGCCGTCCACCAAGGCAGCGGTCGGGCTTCGATGGCGGCTCCGATGTTTGGCGAGGCACCGACGCTGCAAGTCGGACGTCATTTTTGGTGGACTCCGGTGAAGAGCACTCGCTCCGGCATCGTCGCGACACAAGAGAGGAGGACAGAACAATGCCGATGACCGCCGGGGATGTCATGTCGCGGCGGGTCGTACGTGCGAAACCAGACGACACGTTGCCTCAGGTCGCGAAACTGATGGCCACCAACGATATCAGTGCGTTGCCGGTGTGTGACGACAGCGGGACCCCGATTGGCATGATCAGTGAAGGAGACCTTCTGCACTCGTTTGGAAAACGACACGGGTTACGTCGATCCTGGTGGCTGAGTGTGCTCGCTGATAGCGACCGGCTCACGCAATTGCTGGCGGACCATGTGCGATCCGATCGCCGATGCGCGCGCGATCTCATGACGACGCCAGTCGTTTCCGTCAGTCGGAGCACGGGAATTGGTGCGATCGCTGGACTCCTGCTACGCCATCATATCAAACGCGTGCCGGTCGTGGACAATGGCAAGATTGTCGGGATCGTTAGCCGCGCGGATATCACCTACGCCCTCGCGCAGCACCCAGAGGCTTTGAACGACGAGAGGCATACAAGGCGACGCGGCGGGGACTCGCCTCTTGGTTAGCGGGAGCGCAGGCGGTATGGGCTGAATTGTGTGGCGGCGACGCGAGGGTCGTACGGGATTCGTTACGTTTCATGTCACCGAGAGGTCCGAGCTGTTTGTCGCGTGCTTGACCACGGTTTCCAGCCGCCAGGAGGTTCTGCCGTGTATCATCGTATCAGCCTGGTGTTTGTCCTTGCTATCTGCGTCAGCTCTCCGGCCCTCGCACAACCTGCTGTGACAGTTCCCCGCGGCTGGGTGCCACCCGGAGCCAACCCAGCCAGTGGAGCGCGTCCTGGCAACGAGATCGGCACGGGCATGTCACTGCCGATGTCGGATAAGGCCGGGAATATTACGGCCGCGGATACGACATCGCCTCTCGCAGCGCGTCTCCCGGAGCCGCTCGTGGCCGATAACGCGCCAATTCGGGATTTCCTTGTCGCCGGGCGCAACGCGCTCGCCGCAGGCCGCACCGGCGAGGCGCAGGAAGCACTGGAGCGCGCACAGACCCGTGCGTTGGTGAACACGCGCAAACTATCTGAGGGTAGATCAGCACGTTTCTGACCACGCTTTACGATGGGCGCTATGTCCGCCCCCTCACTTATCGTGGTGGCTCCTCTGTCGCGTCGCGTCTGAGTTTTCCGGGTTGGGTTTGCGCAGCGCGAGAGGACGGCCCGGCACCATGTTGGCACCGGGCCGCATCACCGGGCGCGATCATCGGCGTCCCCGCCTGTACCGCGCAGGTAACCTACCTCGTCATCATTGGGCCTTAAATATCCCGGGGGTTTGGGGGCAGAGCCCCATGCTTTCGGCCGGTTCGAGGCGGTTGATCAGGTCATGGAAATGGGCCACGAACTCTGGGTCGTAAAGGTGCGGCTCGTTGCGAGCGAACTCGATGACGCGGCGGTAGCACTCAACCGCCTGGCGGCGCTTGCCTGTGGCCTGGTAGAGCCGGCCAAGACACTCGTAGCCGTCATGCACGCTGGGGAAGCGTTCCAACACGCCGTGAGCGGCCTGCTCGGCCTCGTCGAATTTTCTGGCGTCGATGAGGACGAGCACGGCATTGGCCGCGGTGTCCAGCTGTTCGTTGCAGTCATGGCATAAGTGTGGATCATGTTGCGCCGCGGCCGTCGCCGTGGTGGCGGCCGCATTGGCGGCGGCGAGTTTCTCGCGCGCGGCCGCCTCGTCATTGGCCAGGCAACAGCGCTTGTATTTCTTGCCGCTGCCGCAGGGGCAGAGATCATTCCGTCCGATTTTGGCCATCTCGCCAATGTCAGTTCAAAGGACGGAGCCGTTGTACCAAGCCATGCTGGCCGACGCCCAGTTCCATGAGCAACTCCTCGTCTTTGACCGCGACCTGTCCGCCACCACCCGGGCAGCAGGCTGCGGCCAATGCGGCGGCGCACTCCATTCGGCGCCATTTGGCCGCAAGCCGCGCGGTGGTCCCGCCGGGTTAGGCCAGGATTATGCCCGGCGCTTTAGCTTCTGTTGTTCGATGGACGGCTGCCGCAAGCGGACGACCCCGCCCTCGCTGCGCTTTCTTGGGCGCAAGGTCTATCTCGCCACGGTCGTAACGTTGATCTCGGCGATGCTGCTCGGGACGACGCCGGCGCGCCTGGCCCGTCTGTCGACGGTGCCGGGGATCGATCGCCGGACCCTCGCACGCTGGCGTGTATGGTGGCGGTCGACCTTCGCCGACGGCTGGTTCCAGCCGATCGCAGCTGCTGCCTTCATGCCGCCGCTCGACATTGCCGGCCTGCCGGTCTCGCTGCTCGACCGCTTTGCCGGCGGCATCGAACAGAAGCTCACCGCCTTGCTGCGATTCCTCGGGCCGCTGACCGGCGGCGCATCGGCGATGCGCGCTTTCTGACGGGGGCCGCTGATCCGCAGAGGATGCGCGTCGCCGGCCCTCGGCGAGGGCGCTTACCGTCGGCTTGTTCATTTTTCGGAGGGCGGACGTGGCGGAGCGAGGCGGATCGCAGGTGCATGAGCGCTGGGCGCAGCTGCGCTTCTCGGTGATCGGTCAGCTGCTCGCCTCACCCCCGCCGAAGGGCGCGCTGCGCGCGGCACTGGAGCAACTGGCGGCCCGCGAATGGCGGCACCCGAGCACCGGTGCGCCGGTCCGCTTTGGCGTCTCCACGTTGGAACGATGGTACTATCGAAGTCGCAACGAACAGCATGATCCGGTCAGAGTGCTGCGCCGCAAGCGACGTCAGGACGCCGGCGAGCAGGCATCGATGACCGCTCCGCTGCGCCAGGCCCTGCTGGCCCAGTATGACGCGCACAAGAGCTGGAGTGCCCAGCTGCATTACGACAATCTGGCCGCCTTGGCCGAGACCAGGTCCGAGTTGCGGCCAGCGCCGTCCTACGCGACGGTCCGGCGGTTCCTGGCCGCCCACGGCTTGACCAGGCATCGCCCGATGACGACGCGTCAGACCGAAGGTGCGCTGGCCGCCGCGGCGCGGCTCGAGGCGCGCGAAGTGCGCAGTTACGAAGCCGAGTATGTGAATAGCACCTGGCATTGGGATTGTCATCACGGTTCCAGAAAGGTTCTTACGCCGCGCGGCGAATGGCGAACACCGATCCTGTTCGGTGTGCTCGACGACCGCTCGCGCCTGGTCTGCCATCTGCAATGGTATCTTTCCGAATCGGCAGAGAACATCGCACACGGCTTGTCGCAGGCGATGCAAAAGCGCGGGCTGCCGCGCGCCGCGATGAGCGACAACGGCGCCGCAATGACGGCGACCGAGATCACCGAAGGTCTCGCCCGGCTCGGCATCGTTCATCAAACCACGCTGCCGTACAGCCCCTATCAGAACGGCAAGCAGGAGGTCCTCTGGGGATCGGTCGAGGGCCGGCTGATGGCCATGCTCGAGGGCGTCGACGATCTCACCCTGGCCCGGCTCAACCAGGCGACGCAGGCCTGGGTGGAGCAAGTCTATAACCGCAAGCGACACAGCGAGATCGACGACACGCCGCTGGCTCGCTTCCTCGCCGGCCCCGCCGTGACGCGACCCTGCCCGGATGCCGCGGCGCTGCGGCTGGCCTTCACCCGCACCGAGCGGCGCACCCTGCGCAAGAGTGATGGCACCGCCGTCATCGAGGGTCGTCGCTTCGAAGTTCCTAGCCGTTATCGACATCTTTCCGTGCTGGAAGTCCGCTTCTCCGGCTGGGATCTCACCCAGGTGCATCTCGTCGATCCGCACACCGGCACCGTGCTTTGCCGGCTGTTCCCGCAGGACAAGGCCGCCAACGCCTCCCTTCTGCGCCGAAGCGTGCAGCCGATCTCGGCCGAGCCTGTCACGTCACCACCGCCGCCGGCGCGCGGCATCGGACCACTCCTGGCGAGAATGATCGACCGGCAGGCGGCGACCGGGCTGCCGCCAGCCTACCTCCACAAGGACGAAGGAGACGATGCGTGAATACCAAGATGCTGGCGTTGTACGGCCTCAAATGGAACCCGTTCGCCCCCAACGTGCCAACCGAGGCGTTGCATGTCACCCCGCGCCTGGAATCGTTCTGCTGGCGGGTGCAGCAACTCGCCGGCGAAGGCGGCTTCGCCCTGGTCACCGGCACACCCGGCTGCGGCAAGTCCGCCACCTTGCGCATCCTGTCCGCATCGCTGGCGACACAGCGCGACGTGACGGTCGGTGCTGGTGGTCGATGAGGCACAAGAGATGCAGTCTGCCGTGCTCGCCGAACTGCGGCTGCTGGCTTCCGCCGATTTCGACTCCCACATCCTGCTGACCATCGTGCTGGCGGGTGACGGACGGCTGGCCGAGCGTTTGCGCGCCGATGAGTTCCTGCCTCTTGCCAGCCGCATGCGGGTGCGCCTGCCGATCGAACGCGCATCGCCGCAGGACCTGCAGGACTGCCTGCGCCATGCTCTGCAGCAGGCCGGCGCCCCCACCCTGATGACCCCGGAGGTGATCGCGACCATCTGCGATCACGCCCAGGGCAATCTGCGGGCGCTGATGATCATGGCGAGCGAGTTGTTAGAGACCGCCGCACAGCGGGAGGCCCGTCAAATCGACGAGGCACTGTTCTTCGAGACCTGCGGCGTGCCCACGGCGAACGAGACCAAGGCGGTGATCGGGCGCCGGCGATGACCCAGCTTCCGGTCCAGCCGGCCTGGCGTCTCGCCGATTGCCCCGAGCAGCAACGCTGGCTCGTCGATGGGCTGTGGTCCGAAGAAGCCGTCGGCATCATCGGCGGCGAACCCAAATGCTGCAAATCCTTCCTCGCCCTCGATCTGGCCGTCGCCGTCGCCGCCGGCATCCCCTGCCTGCGCCGCTTCGCGGTCAGCCGCCCGGGCCGCGTCCTGCTCTATCCCGCCGAAGACGCCCTGCACATCGTCCGGCGCCGCCTCGAAGGCATCTGTGCTGCGGCCGACGCCGCTCTCGCCGAACTCGACGTCCAGGTGATCACCGCGCCCAGCCTGCGCCTCGATCTCGAAACCGATCGCGCACGACTCGATGAGACTGTCGCCCGGCTGAAGCCACGGCTGCTCGTCCTCGATCCGTTCGTGCGCCTGCATCGCATCGATGAAAATGTCAGCGGCGATGTCGCGCCTTTGCTCGCCTTCCTGCGTGAGCTACAGCGCCGCCATGCCGTCGCCGTCGCGGTCGTCCATCATGCCAGGAAGGGAGCTGGCGCCATCCGCGCCGGTCAGGCTCTGCGCGGATCGTTGGAATTCCACGCCTGGGGCGATTCCAATCTCTATCTCCGCCGCGACGGCGACGATCGCATCGTCCTCACCGTCGAGCATCGCGCCGCAGCCGCCATGCCCGGCGTCACGCTTGAACTGACCCAGCGCGACAACGCCCTTGCCCTCGAACCCGTCCAGCCGGATCGCCAATCCGAGCGCCGCGTCGAACCAACTTCTGTCGATCAACGCATCACCGCAGCCCTCGCCGACGGCGAGCAACCCCGGCCGTTCGCCGCACTGCGCGCGTCTTGCCGCGTCCGCACCACAACCCTCTACGAGCGCCTCGCCGCCATGACCGCGGCCGGCCTCGTCGTCAAATCCGCAGACGGATACTGCCTCGCCGGTCGCTGATCACCGCTCACGCCGACCCAGCCTCGAGCGACACCGCGCGATCCTCGATACCACAAATCCGACAAACACGGCGGCCGCGTCACGCGACTTCCCACTTCCACTTCCCACACCCTCTACAGCAGGCCGGAAGCGGAAGCGGGAAGGCCATCAAAGACCGTGCCTTCGACCTCATCAGAAAGCGTGATCCTGCTCAACCTTCATCCAGGGTTTTGCGCCTCGCGAGAGTAGTACATGGGCCGAACGCCGCTTCTGGTCGTGGGTGACATGGAATTCAGGCGCTATGCCGGCGCCCGGAATGCCTCTCCGTCTCTTCCATCTTGGCGGCAGGCCAGCCGTGCTGTCCGCCGATGGCCTTCCAATGGGGACGCTCAATTCGTCCTTGAACCCAACTCGGCTGGGTCTTCTGCGAGCCTCTGTTATGGCCGAACCCGGAAAAGTTCTGCTAACCTATCTTGGTCCCGACGACCTCTGGTCGGCGTGACGGAGCCAATTCCATTTCAACGGCGTCCGGTTTCTTTGGCCGTACCGGGCACGCAAATAGAAAGCACGCCATGCCGTGCCACCACAACCTTGAGACCTACCTCCCTGCTTATATAGATGGCGCAGGCCTCGCCGAAGAACCCAAGGGGCCGCTGTTCCGGAGGATCGGGCGCGGCACGGGTCTGTTGACGCGCACCCCCTACCCCAGGCGAACGCCTATGCGATGATCAGTCGCCGCGCCGGCGCGGCGGGCATCGCGACCAAACTCGGCAATCACAGCTTCCGGGCGACGGGTATCACGGCGTATCTGAAGAACGGCGGCACGCTGGAGAAGGCGGCACAGATGGCGAACCATGCCAGCACGCGCACGACACAGCTCTACGATCGCCGGCGAGAGGAACTCAGCCTCGATGAGGTGGAGAGGATACGCGTCTAAAGAGCAACGAAATAAGGACCCGCCATGCCTACCCTCGATGATGTTTACAGGAAGCTTGGCGAAACCGTCGAGGCGGCTCAGCTGCTCGAAACCGAGCTTGGAACTATGCTCTTGATGGTGCGTGGCCTCGATGAGGGGTTATTAGCCCAACCAGACCCAAACCGCGCCACTGAAATTTACTACAAAATAGACCGACACACCCTTGGACAGCTTATCAAGGCATTGGGCGAAAAAACACAGTTGCCCCCCGATCTGGGCTCTGCCCTTCTGAACGCTCTGGAACAGAGAAACCGGCTGCTGCATTCGTTCTATCGGCAGCACAATCTTCGCAGGAACTCAGATGAAGGTAGAGCAATCATGCTGGCCGATCTTGAGTCGATTTACGACACGCTACTTCGTGCCTATAAGGCCGTCATGCTACTTTCCGGGGTCGATTTGGAGGCTTGGGCTACTGTCGGCGAACATGTGGGACCGACTGGTCATTTGCCGATCTAAGCACGGTTCAGGCCGGGCCGCTTTCGCGTCGGGTGCCGATCTGGCACAACGCGGTGGCAGCGATATTGTTGAGGGGTGAGCAGATGCTCTTTAGCCAACGCTACCTTCGCAGCCTGGAGCAGAAGCGGCTTGATGTTCAGATTCCGGAGATCGCGCGCCGCAAGCTATGGAGTTGGCTGACTGCCAACGACCAACAGTTGAGAATCCAGCGCGATCCGAACAACAGCTACACAGACAATTCCAGCATCTTGGAGGAGGTCGAGTCCGAGCTGCTGACGGAGCACGGGTGGGAGCGGATACCCGGTGCGCCCGCGCTACGGGATATCGATCACGGACGGTATACGGCACTGCGTTATCTTGTATTCGATGGCGCCGGGCACTTTGTGTTTGATGCGCTGGAGTTGGCTGGCACCTACATGGATGCAGCGGAGAAAGAGCGATTCCGGCGGAAAATCAACCAGATATTTGAGCTGCACGAGTGCCCCTGGAGGCTCTCCGACGGGGAGTTCTTCAAGCTCGATGGCGATTCTGTCGGCGCGCGGCTTGCGTCCACCGCTCATGAGGCATTGGTTGCAAATCGGTTTGCTGGCGCGGCTGATGAGTATGCAAAAGCGAGACAGTATCTAGGCGTGAGTGAGATACGCGAAGCGATCTACTTCGGCGGGCATAGCTTCGAAAGCGTCATGAAGGTGCTGGCCCATCTAGAGCACGCAAATGCCGACAAGCTCATTAAGGAGTTGTTCAACCGAGGTTACTTTGACGACTTACCGGAGAGTGTGCGCGCGGGATTCGCCGACCAGGTTTTGAAGGCGCTTCCGTTTCTGAGGAACAAGCGTGGGGGACACGGACAGGGGGCAGCGGTCTTGAGCATTCCACAAGCGTATGGGGAACTGGCCGTTCAGCTCGCCGCGGCGTTGCACAATTTTCTGATCGCCAAGCATCTTGAACGTGCGCCGCCGCTACCCCCGCCGTCTCCACCTGCCGCGACGTGGGATGATGAAGTTCCATTCTGACAAAAGTCATCTCGTAGCTGTACGTGCGGTCGGTTGCTTTTTCGTAGACTGATCCGGCGTGTGCCAACCGGTAAAGCCAATCGAACTCCCCCCATCCAGGCCTAGACCCAACAGTCGTGTCACTAGCCGCCATATCGCTTTCGGAGCAGATTTCGAGCGGATCGAGGCACGGGAAGGCCCGAACTTTTGACGAAAGGCGTGTTTTGTCGAAAGTGTCCGCCCCGCGCCACGGCGTTCTGCCGGTCTGACCCGCGGAGTCCAGCCCAGCTCGGTGGGCGAAATGTCAAAAGTGCTGCCTCCAAGGCGTGTTTGCCTTCGAAAAAGCTCCGCTTCGGGGGTGTTTTCCGATTTGGCGGCTAGTGACACGACTGTTGGGCCTAGGCCCTGGTGCGAGGAGCGCGGGCTGACGCTGACTACCATCCGGCCGTTCGATGTCGCCACTTATATAGAGACACTTCAGCAGACCCACTCGGCGCCCGACGTGAAGCAGCAGCTCGCGGCGGTGCGGATGCTGTTCGATTGGCTGATCACCGGCCAAGTGGTGCCCTTCAATCCGGCCTCGGCCGTCCGCGGGCCCAAGCACGTCGTGAAGACCGGCGTGACGCCGGTGCTCGACGGTAAGGAGTGGCGCAAGCTGATCGATGCCATTCCGACCGATACGGTGCGCGATCTTCGGGACCGCGCGCTGATCGCTACCCTCACGTATTCCTTCGCGCGCATCACCGCAGCCTTGAGGATGAAGGTGGAAGATCTCCGCTCACAGGGCGCCGGCTGGCAGCTCCGGCTGCACGAGAAAGGCGGCAAGGACCACGCGATGCCGTGCCACCACGCGCTTGCCGAGGCCCTGCGTGCCTACATCGATGCCGCCGGCATCGCCAAGGACCGCAAGGGCTGCCTGTTCCGCACCAGCCGCGGGCACACCGCCACGGCCCTTTCCGACAAACCGATGACGCAGCCGGACGCTTGGCGGATGATCCGCCGGCGGGCAGTGGCGGCCGGAATTCACGCGCCGATCGGCAACCACACCTTCCGCGCGACCGGCATCACGGCCTATCTCGGCAACGGGGGTGCGCTGGAGCATGCGCAGGAGATGGCAGCTCATGAGTCTCCGCGAACAACGAAGCTTTACGACCGGACGAAGGAACGGCTGACGCAGGCCGAGGTGGAGAGGATCAGATTGTGAGATTCCGAGAAGAATGGCAGGACCATGAGACGACGATCTGTACCAACGCCGTCGGCGAGGAAGAACAGGGCATCGCCGCGCTGATGTGGTGACGGCCGATTTTAACGGACAGAGGAACTGAACAGTGCCATCGCATGAGGAGATATTCTCCGCGAACATGATCGGGGCCGTTCCCGAACGGGCGGACGAAATCAGGGCGCTGTGGCGGAAGTATAAACCGGCGGTGATTGTCAAGGACGCTGGCCGTTTAACGCTGGATGCCACCAAGGATCGCATCGAGGTCGATGTAAAGATGATCGACGTGTTCTGGCTTCTCGGCTTTAGTGGCTGGCATGCCATCGAGTGTTATACTCCGCATGTCGTGGCGTCTGCCCTTTCGGGTCGGACTGTCGCGGACCTTATGGGAGGTGATGACGGCCTCGCTACCGTCGAACGCGACTACAAGGAGCGGCTATCCGCGGCTCGCGCGATCATCGAGGGAAAGGGTTCCGTAACGGCGCTCTGGCCGCCCGATCTTCCCCGTCCATCCGATAATCGTGATGCGTCCGACGATGTGCAATACAAAGCTGCCTTCGATCTCACCGCTTCGGCCGTCGCATTCACACTCTTCCACGAATTCTACCATGTCATTCTGGACAGGGACTGCATGCGCCCACAGGACCGGAGAGAAGAGGAACTGGCATGTGATGTCTGGGCACGCGAGTTCATGACGGTCAAGCTGGAAGCATATGCCAGGGACAAGCGTCTCGATTATCATCAGGTGTTGCGGCGTCGATCCATGGCGTTCGCGCTTGCCGCACTCATCCTTCACGAGATCACGCCGGTATGGGAGCGTGGTGGTAACTGTGATTATTTTTCGGTTGTCACGCGCATGGAAACAATCCTCGATAACACCCCGCTTCCCGATACGGATCATTTCCGGAACTTAGCGACTGCATTGCTCATAGGCATCTGCCGTCAACAACATATCGCGATCGACGCGCCAGCCATGAGCGCCCGCGCGCTTACGGTCCATTTACTCCAAAGGATTTGAATTCCGTCATTAAGGAACATCGCTGTGTTCCACAATGTTGGACAAAAAGCACAGAAAGGAACGCGGGTTGAAAATCTGGCGCTACGTCGATCTCGCCAAGTTCGTGCACATGCTGGCGACCGGCTCCCTCTACTTCGCATGCCCCTCTGAGCTGAAAGATCCATACGAGGGATGGCTGCCGCGCAGCCACATGAAGGCCCTTATGGAGATCAATCGCGGGGTTCTGGACCAGATGAAAAGCGCGCAGGACACTTTCCTCGCCCAGCATCCGACCCGTGACCGTGCCCCATTCGATGCCCTCCTTCAGGACGCGCGGCGGAAGCTCGATCTGCAGAAGCAGCTTCGAGAGGCGAACAGCAATTTCGGCGTGAATTGCTGGCACATCAACGAGCACGAGTCGGAATCCATGTGGCAACTATACACGGCCGCAGGCCAGGGGATTGCCATCGAAACAACAAAGGCCAGGCTCGAAGCCGCACTGAAGGGTGACGGGATCAATGTGGACCAGGTGCGATATGCGGATTTCGACCGCGACGAGATCGACAAGGGCCACAGGCACTACGGCCTGTTTCTCAAGCGCAAATCGTTCGCCCATGAGCAGGAGCTGCGGGCCACGATCCTGCTGCCCAAGCCCGGCAGCGGCACTCTGGTGCCATGCGATCTGGGCGGCCTGATCGCGAAGATCCACATCTTCCCAAAGGCCCCGTCCTATTATGCCGACGCCGTCAGATATGCCGCTGAACGCGCCGATCCGGCGATCAAAGCCCCGGTCGTGACCTCTAAGCTTCTGGACCCATCAGACTATTAGGCCCAGAGGCAAGTTGCAATTTATAGCGGAAAGATATCAGGTGCAGAAGCTTGAATTCCGTGTGGAGTGATATCAATAGCTCCAAGATTCGACCTGTACGCAAGCTACGAATGTGGAACATAACGTCCTTTATGTTGCACTAGTTTCACTCCTGGTCCGCACGCCAGGATCGATCTTCGGGGAGATCATGCGAAAGCGGTTGCCGGAAGGCGAATTCGACGTGATGCATCCGATGCCGCCACCTCGACGCGTGCGCTCGGCGCAACGCCCGTCAGGCCGGCCACGACGTGACGCATGACGGGCGGGCAGACGCCGTTCCCGAGGAGCTTGATACGATCCCGTCGCGACCCATGTTGCAGTTTGTAGGCTGTGTCGAATCCCATCGCACGTTGCAGTTCCGGGACCTGAAGCATCCGCAAGGTCGGCTGGCTCCCATTCCACTCGACGAGTCCGGAACGATCGAGGGTCGTCAGCGTTCGGATCGGACGATCCAGTTTTTGCCATCCGCTCCCGCCATCCGTGCTGTAATAGACGATCAGAAAAGGCACACCTTCGCCGAGTTCAGCAATCGCGCGACCGGCCCGGGCCAGAGTTTCTACGGCTCGGCCCTCGCGCCGAAGCGGCCCTGCCGGCCAGGTTCCCGGGGGATCGAGAATGTCCCGAGCCAAGAGCCTGCGACCAGCCCGATAACGTGACACTGGGGTATCCATTTAACCGGAGTTGAGCGTAGGCTGGGGCAATGGAACCTCCCCATGCCAGCAGCCACTACCCTAAGTCTGTTGGGGAGTTTCAGGCTTGGTTCCCGACTGATGCAGACTACCTGGAATGGCTGCGATGGC
>PLXO01000143.1:9797-12323 GCA_003151425.1 Acetobacteraceae bacterium | reverse complement strand
CACGGATCCCATCAGGGCCAGCGGTCTTGTGCCGCAACAACAGGCCGGACACATGACTGCAAGTGACCTCACACGTCGGAACGCGAAAAAACCCTAGCCAGTCGGGGGCCATCCACACATGACGGTGTGGCAACCAGATGGGCCAAAATGAGAGTTGCTGGTGACCGCCGGTGGTGGGTTTGTTTGAACTTCGGCGTTCGGGTGGGGGGCGGCCGGACAGAGCGGGGCGGCCAAGGGTGTGATATGCCACTTAACCTATGGAAATCCGTGCTTTCGATGAATGATAGAAACAAAGAATCACCACAGAGGCACCGAGGCACAGAGAAGAATAGCTAGCTGATCACTTGCTCTTTCTGCTCTGTGCCTCTGTGCCTCTGTGCCTCTGTGCCTCTGTGGTGATTCTTGCTTCCTGTCATACGGCACAGCACAGATTCCTTCGAGCGAGGGGTATACCAACCGCCGAAATCGTTGGAAGAGTCAACAATTTCGGCGGTTGGTATCAATACTGCACCATCAATTGATACACCCTACTGATGACAAAAATATCCTGATCGTTCTTCGTATGGATCCTATTAACCGTACCCCACCGGAAGATGCCCAACTGGATCAAGACATCAAAGACCCCATGAAGGTCCCCAGAGGAAACCCCGACGCCGCGTGCAACGAGACTTCCTGACGCCTGATGTGCAACAAAATGAGACCATCGACGCAAAGTATCTCCGGCGGCACATGATCACGCCGTCCCCGCCGCCGGTATGGTCGCAAGCTGCACCAGGTCGATCCGCTGTCCAGACATGGTATATTTGACCCGCTCGGCGGGGTCGGGCGCCGCAGCTTGCTGCCGCGCCTCGGGCGGCGCCGCGGGCGAGGGTCCGCCAACCCCCGCATGACCACCGGATCGCAGTCCTACCGGGTCAACGCCCGGGACAGGCGCCGGAGGGTCGGCCCCGTACCAGACCGCGTCCAGCGCTGCCAGATCGAACTCGACCTCCGCCGGCGCCTGATCCGAGGCGACCCGTCCCGCCTGCCCCTGCTTCAGCAGGCGCTCCGTCTGCTGCGCCGTCCGCAACAGCGCCTCCGCGGTGCGGCGCATCCCGGCCGCCTGCCGCGCCGTCGCCGTCGGATCGAGGGACAGGTGCGCCAGGTCCGCGGCCGCGTGACGGGCGGCAATGATTTGCGAGACGAAACTGGCCTCCAGCGGGTCGCGCGGATCGAGCGCGCGGACCTCCTGAATGATCCCCCGGAGATGCGCATGCCGCCAGGCGACGGGCGCGCCCGGCGGTGGTTTCGGCAGGGCGCGCAGCAGGTATACGAGTTGATCGTGGCCGAAGCGAAAGTCCGGCAGCGCGCGCAGAGCGGCGCGGTAGGCGAGGTCGGCTTCGGCGGGCGACATGATGAAACTCCGGCTGAGAACTGGGTTGGCGTGGCTAGGAATATATACTAGATTTCTTGTGGACGCAAGCTAACCGATCTGGCAGCCCAGCGCAGTGGCCCCGGATGCATCCGGGCGCCTCGGCAAAGACAAGGCTGACCGCCGGCACCGCGGCACTTCATGCCCGACCGTGGCAACATGGTCGGGTTTTTCTTGCCCTCCGCACGGGCGCTTGCGGGCGCATGATCGCGCAGTCCCGCACGGGCGTAGGAGTGCCTTACCCGCCACTCTGTAGCCTTCCCGTAGACAATTCTGAAGTATGGTGCGGCACTACTCGCCAGGGGGTGGGCTGCGCCACAAGATGCCCATGCTGATCCGAGATGGGGGGGAGAGTATCATGGACACCGCGGGGCCATGCGAGATGACGACACACTTGACGCGCGTGACGTTCCCAGTGGCGGTCGTCCTGCTCCTATTGGCAGCGTGCAGCCATCCGGCGACCGATGCCGAGATGACTGCTGTCAACAAAGCCTTCGTCGATTGCGTGTGGACCTCTACCACCCAATTGGATGACGGAAAATCTGATCCCGTCAGCGTCGCTTATGGAATTGAAGCATCGTGCGGCGTTCAATCCGACCAAGCGATGAAAATACTTCTACAGGGCGCGAGAACCGCCGCGTCGGTTGTCGCGGGGCGCGAGATGTGGGAAGATAACGAGTTGAAAGTGGTCGTGGATGCCATCCTGATCTACCGAAAATCGCGATCTCAGCGGGCTAGTCCAACCTCACCAGCGGTGACAAACCCGGCTGGGCCTGGAGCCGATGCTGAACTGCGCGGCGATTACGCGACCGCATTGCGCCTGTGGCGTCCGCTGGCAGATCAGGGCAACCCAGACGCCCAACTCAGGGTTGGTTACTTATACGATGGCGGTTATGGCGTCCCAAAGGATTATGCAGAAGCTGCCCGCTGGTATCGTAAGGCAGCCGACCAGGGCAACTCCGGCGCGCAAGCTATGCTCGGCTACATGTATAGTGACGGCCACGGCGTCCCAAAGGATTATACGGAAGCTGCCCGCTGGTATCGTAAGGCTGCCGACCGGGGGGTAGCCACAGCGCAAGCTATGCTCGGATTGCTGTATGAGGACGGTCATGGCG
>PLXO01000143.1:0-9776 GCA_003151425.1 Acetobacteraceae bacterium | reverse complement strand
GATTATGCGGAAGCTACCCGCTGGTTCCTTAAGGCAGCCGACCAGGGGAGGGCCGACGTGCGATATTTCCTCGGGGGGAATTACTTTCTCGGCCATGGCGTGCCGAAGGATTATGTTCAAGCCTACATGTGGTGGAACCTTGCTGCCATTGGTGGAGACAATGATGCGGCCCATGATCGTGATCTCGCGGCCCATGGTCGTGATCTCGTTGCGCTTTCCATGACGCCCGGGCAGATCGCCGAGGCCCAACAGCGAACCGCCGCATGGCAGAAGGCGCACGCGGGGCAATAGGTAACTCACCGACCGGCACTTTGGTTATCTCGGAATTGCCGCCTGATGCGCCTCGTCAGGTAGTCCATGATCGCGCTTTCCAACGTCACCCTCGCCCCGGCGCTCACCACCGGGCGCGGCACAGTGGCGTCGGCCCGCAGGCCATGCTTGCGGTGCGGCGTCCTACGGCTCGGACGCCCATACCTCGGCGTCGTCCGGATCGTCAGCGGTGTCCGCCTCGATCGTCACCGGCTGGCGCCGCGGGGTGCCCTGGTTCACGAAGGCAGCGGCACCACCGACGAGCAACCGGGCGTCGATCCCGCTTCGCTTGGCGAAGGTCAGAATTTCTTCGATCATCGCCTCCCGGGTCTCAGTGACATCGACGTTGGCGGTCACATTCAGGCCGGCGACAACCCACCCAGCCCGATCGAGCAGCACCTCGGCACACTTGCGGCGCTCGGCCGGCGGCGTCGCCACATCGTCCCGAAGCTCCCGAAGGGTCTGGCAGGACAACAGGATGTCCGCCTGGAGACGGCCCTGGGCCAACTGCCGAAGGTGGGCCAGGATGTCAGGAAGGAAGAGGAACTCGGTAGGAAGGACTGGCTGCTTCGCGCTCATGGTTGCCGTCCTATCTTGCTGCGGCTCTTCTCGAAAGCGGACACGTACGCGCATCGCCAGTCGGACGACGCCGGACGCGGCGGCCTCCAAAAGAGGCCGTACCCGAAAACAGATGGTTCTGGATACGGTCAGCCTGACCGTGGAAACCACGGTGGAACGTCAGTTTTCAACAACGGTCAGCGAGGGGGATTTGTGAACAGGTGCAGATGGTCGCCATCGGGAGAGGATGGGCGACCGGGCTGACCTCCCTGACCGTAGGCATTGGTCAGGGTGGCCGGCATGGTCGGGGTGCTCACGGCCTACAGGATATTTGGATGATGAAGCGGCCAGTGCTACAATGTGGCCAGCAACACAATTTCGCGGTTGATTATAGCGGAACCGGGGCAATGAGACGATTGCTACTGACGGCGATGACTGCGCTTCTGCTGAGCGTGGGCGCAGCGTGGGCGAACTGGTTGGAGGACGTCGGTGCTGCTGATAAACGCGGTGACTACGCGACTGAGTTACGAATACTGCGACCACTTGCAGCGCAAGGGGATGCGGATGCGCAGTTCCTTCTCGGCGGTATGTATGACGACGGGAGCGGCGTCAAGCAGGACTATGCAGAAGCGCTCAAGTGGTATCGACTAGGGACAGCGCAGGGGAATGCGATGGCGCAATCCGATCTCGGCGCGATGTATTACGCCGGGCAGGGCGTCACGAAGAGTTATGCAGAAGCGCTCAAGTGGTTTCGGGTAGCGGCAGCGCAGGGGTATGCGCATGCGCAATTCGTTCTCGGCGAGATGTATCTCAGGGGGCAAGGCGTCAACCAGGACTATGAGGAAGCGGCCAAGTGGTTTCAACTAGCGGCAGCGCAGGGGATTGCGTTGGCGCAAGATGAGCTCGGCTCGATGTATGGCAACGGGGAGGGAGTCAAGCGGGACTACATAGAAGCAGCCAAGTGGTTTCGACTGGCCGCAGCACAGGGGAATGCACATGCGCAACAACATATCGGCTTGATGTATTTCAGAGGGCAAGGCGTCAAGACGGATTTCGTAGAAGCAGCCAAATGGTTTCGTAAGTCGGCTGAGCAAGGGGATGCAGATGCTCAATATGATCTCGGTTTGATATACGCTTCTGGACAAGGGGCGAAGCAGGACTACGTAGAATCAGTCAAGTGGTTTCGACTGGCGGTAGCTCAGGGAAATGCAGATGCGCAATTCAATCTTGGCGTGATGTATGCTTCTGGGCAAGGAGTGAAGCAGGACTATGCAGAAGCAGCCAAGTGGTTTCGACTTGCGGCAGCGCAGGGAAGCGGCGAAGCGCAGAGCAGACTTGGGGCGATGTTTGCATTGGGTCGAGGAGTGCCAAAGGATTACGTTCAGGCCTATATGTGGTTCAACCTTGCTGCCGCTTCGGGAGACAATAACGCAGCCATGCTTCGTGATAATCTTGAACGTTATGATGGGATGACGGCACAGCAGGTCGCAAAGGCTCAAGAGATGTCGCGGAAGTGTCAGCAACATAATTTCAAGGGTTGTGACTGAGAACCGAATTGCCTCACTTGCAGACGCAATAGTAGGCAGGCCGCCCGTCGCGTTGCACAGTTACCCGGATTTCCCTTGACGATGATCATCGCCGTTGGCTGCGCCGTCCTCGCATGACATATCTTTACCTGATGACAATATTACAGTCGCTACACCCCAAGGAGTCAACGGGGTAAGGTTCGCCGGTCGGCGGTGATGGGTTTGTCATAGGGAACGTCCGCTCGTGAGGAATCTGATTTGCACGACGTCACTTCGTAATAGTACCACGGAGATTGGAACTCTATTGGCGCATAGGTATGGGCTGGCTTGAGTGCCATCGCGGTGGCCGCCGCTACCTTATCACGTGCGGAATCTTCGTAGTCAGCATGTACCCAAACAGATTCCTTCACTGACGACGCTTTCCAACTTGTGTCATCCATCTTAATGGGGTCTAAGCGATAGACTATCATTTGAGCAACTCCACGGTGCAGGATTGCAAGTATAATTTCGCCAATCAACATAGCGTTGAGCGAATCCCATTTGGGTAGTATACTGGAGCAAATCAAGGCCGCTGGCTCTCGTCTGGCGTCGCATTTCCTTGACGGTCATCACCGTCCCCGGCTGCGCCGTGCGGCCACCATAGCATACGGACGATTTCCTTGTTCAAATATCCTGTGGGGAGTCTGTGGCAGTGAGCACCCCGACCATGCCGACCACCCTGACCAATGCCTACGGTCAGGGAGGTCAGCCCGGTCGCCCATCCTCTCCCGATGGCGACCATCTGCACCTGTTCACAAATCCCCCTCGCTGACCGTTGTTGAAAACTGGCTTTCCACCGTGGTTTCCACGGTCAGGCTGACCGTATCCAGAACCATCTGTTTTCGGATACACGGATGCCCGCTTCGGGCTGGCAATCGCCTGAACCGGCCCGTCTCCTTTCGGCCATCGCACGACACGCTTGCGCCCAAGCACGTCATTGATGAGCTTGAAGCATCGCCAGCAGCTCCGCATGAACGCTGTCCGCGATCTCGATCCCATCCCGTGCGGCGAGGCGCCTGGAATGGCGGGCGTCGGCCGGCAGCCGCTCCGACCCGGCCTCGCGCAGGGCGGCCACCAGCGTCTCGATGCGCGCGGAAAAACCGGTGCCCGCGGTGCGGGACGGATCGATCAGCAGCACGAACTGCCCGGCGTTGGAGGTCTGTGCGCCGGGATAGGCGGCCGAGCGGTCCTCGAACCCGAAGCGCCCACCGGTCAGGGCGGCGGCCAGTACCTCGATCATCAGCGCGATGCCGGCGCCCTTGTGCCCGCCGAACGGCAACAGGGCGCCGCCGTCCAGGATGGCGCCGGGGTCCTCCGTCGGCTGCCCCGCCGCGTCCACGCCCACGCCCGGAGGCACCGCCCGCCCCGCCCGGCGCGCCCGCAGCACCTCGCCCTGGGACCGCACGCTGGCGGCCTGGTCCCACACCAGGGGCGGCCCGTCACCGCGCGGGCAGGCAAACGCCATCGGATTGGTGCCGAGGACCTTCCGCCGGCCGCCGAACACCACGATGTGGCTGCGCGTGTTGATCACGGTCAGGGCGACGAACCCGGCCCGCGCGAACGGTTCGACATCCGGCCAGAGGGCGGCGAAATGATGCGCGTTGCTGGTGCAGAGCGCCGCCATGCCCTGCGCGCGCGCCATCTCGCTCAGCCGGTCCCGCGCCGCCGCCAGCGCCACCTGGGCGAAGCCGTTGCACCCGTCGGCCAGCAGCAGGGTTGGCGCCACCTGCGTGACCGTCGGCACGGCGTGGCCGTCCACCCAGCCGCTGCGCAGCGTGGCGAGATAGCCCGGCAGCCGGAACAACCCGTGGCTCGCCGTGCCGTCCTGCTCCGCCGCCACCACCACGCGGGCGACCACGGCGGCGTTCTCTGCCGACAGCCCGGCGCGGGCGAGAATGCGGGCAACCATATCGTGCAGCGCGGCGGCGTCGAGGCGCATCGCTCAGCTCCGAAGTTTCGCGGCCAGAGCGGTTCTACCTTGACTGTCGGCACAGCCTCAAACCGCTGGCGACCCGCCGATGGCGGCGTCCCGGCAAAGTCTCATCCCACAGGGCGGTTGCCGTCACGGCTTGGTTGCTTCGAGCACCATGCTCTCCAGTTCCAGAAAACCCGGCGGCAGCCGCGGCACATCCTCCAGATTGCGCAGCATCGCGTGCCGGCTCTCCAGCACCTTGCACTCGGTGACGTTGGCGAAGCCGGCACGCGTCAGCGCGAGGGTCAGCGAGGGGCGATCGTAGATGAATTGGTGTCCCCAGCCGCGCACGAAATTATTGACCACGTATGCCGCCAGCGGCGCCGGGGCCGGCGGCTGCATCGACGCCGCGGCCCAGGCAACATACTGATCCTCCAACTGAGTGCGATCGGCCACGCAAAGCCGGATCAGAAAACTGATCGACGGCGTGGTGGTCCGTACCACGCCACCGCTGCGCATCACGCGAAAGCACTCGTTCAGCATGTGCTGGCCCGCCTCGACCAGCAACTCTCATTTTGGTCGGGCGTACGGCCCCTCAACGTCATGGCCGGACTTGTTNNTGCCGCGATGGATGGCCGGAACAAGTCCGGCCATGACGGTGTATCAACCAGATGGGCCAAAATGAGAATCGCTGATCGCGAACCGTCAGATCACGGCGTGGCGGTTCCCTGTTCCAGGATCAGCAGCGCACGACGCAGGCGCAGGACGCCGCCACGGGTGAGCCCGTCATTGCACATGCGCTTGCCCTCGGTCGACAGCGACGCGACCTCCACCGGCGGGGGCGCGCTCGCCACCTGGATCTCCTGGCTGATCCGGTCGATCAGCTTCTGGCAGTATTCCGGCGTGTCGGTGGTCACGACCGACGGCGGGGAGCCGCCGCCCGCCGAAGAAACGAGCACACCGCTCACCAGCAGCAGGCCAAAACCAACAGCCCGGGTCACCCAGAAATCCATGTCGCGCAGCATGCACCGGCCCCGCTCACCACGCCGTGGGGATGGCATGACAAGTTTGTTACCCACGTTTGTTACCCGCTGGCCGGCAGGCTCAGCGTGGCACGCAGGCCAGGGCCGGCGTCCTCCAGGCGCAGCGTGCCGCCGTGCAGGTGCGCCACCGCCTGGACCAGCGCGAGGCCGAGGCCGGAGCCCGGGGTGCTGCGTGCCGCCTCGCCGCGGAAGAACCGCTCGGTGGCGCGGGCGCGATCCTCCAGCGGAATGCCCGGCCCCTGGTCGGCCACCATGATCTCGACCACCGGCCCCAAAACGGCAGCGGACAACCGCACCTCGCCCCCCGGCGGCGAGAACTTGACGGCGTTATCGGTCAGGTTGGTCACCGCCTGGCGCAGCATCGCGGGGTCCCCATGCACATGCAGGTTCGCCGGCACGTCCAGCACCAGGCGCAGTCCGTTTGCCTCGGCCACCGGCTCGTAAAACTCGGCCACGTCCTCCAGCACGGCGCCCAGATCGAGGTCGGTGAACGCCGACCTGCGCGAGCCCGCCTCGATCTCGGAAATCCGCAGCAGCGCCTGGAACACCGCGACGATGCCGTCCAGGTCGTCGGTGGCGCGCTCGATCGCGCCGTGCAGTTCGTCCGGCGTCGTGGCATGCAGCGCGGCATCCTCCAGCCGCGCCCGCGCGCGGGTGATCGGCGTGCGCAGGTCGTGCGCGATGGCGTTCGAGACCTCGCGCACGCCCTCCATCAGCCGGCCGATCCGGTCCAGCATGTCGTTGATGGTTTCGGCGAGCTGGTCGAACTCGTCGCCTCGGCCGGAGACGCGGACCCGGTGGCTGAAATCGCCGGAGGAGATCGCCGCGGCGGTGGCCGAGACATTCGCCAGGGTGCGGCGGAACAGGCTGCGCACGATGAAGGCGCCCGCCAGCGCCATCACGGCGACCACGACCAACCCCCACAGCAGCGAGTCGGCCAGTAGCTCGCGCAGCTTGACGCGGGCCTGGACGTCGCGCCCGATCAGCAGATGGTAGCCGCCGGGCAGGTCGTAGCGTTCCACCTCGGCCACGGTCGAGGCGCCCGCGCGGGTCACCGACAGCTCGTAGAGCTGGTCCGGGCGCTCTACCAGATCCGGCCAGCCGCGCAGATTGCCGGCGAGCGTCTGCCCGTTCGAATCGACCAGCAGATATAGCGCGTCGTCGTCGACGTTCTGCTCCAGCCGTTCGCGAATCGTAAGCACCAGCAGGGGCAGGCGGCCTTCCGCCCAGCGTTCCGAGAGGCCCTGCGCATCGGCGCGGATCGCCGCCTCGGTCTGCCGGTCGAGCAGCCCGGCGGTGGCCCACCAGAGATAGAATGCTAGCACCGCGGCGCTGACCGCCAGCAGCCCGGCATAGACCATGGCGAAGCGGAACCCGGCGGAGTGCAGCAGGTCGGGCGAACGCCCCCCGATGGGATGAGCGCCGTCCGGACGGTTGCCGTCGGGACGGCGCTCGTCCGCCGACGCCGGGGCGGACTCTGACGACTCGGCAGCCGACCCAGACTTAGTCCCTGTCATTGCGAGCGAAGCGAAGCAATCCCCTGCATGCATCGGTGCGGTATCTCCGGGAGATAGCTTCGCTCCGCTCGCAATGACAGCGGTGGCCGCTCCAGATCGTTCAAGCGTCCTCGCCGCGCAGCATGTAGCCGGCGTTGCGCACGGTGTGGATCAGCGCGGCGGGGAACGGTTTGTCCACCTTCTGGCGCAACCGCGAGACATGTACGTCGATCACGTTGGTCTGCGGATCGAAATGATAGTCCCAGACGCCTTCCAGCAGCATCGTGCGGGTGACCACCTGGCCGGCGTGGCGCATCAGGTATTCCAGCAGGCGGAATTCCCTGGGTTGCAGGTCGATCTTCTGCCCGGCGCGCCTCACCTGGCGCGACAGCAGGTCGAGCTCGAGGTCCTCGACCTTCAGCTTGGTCACGGGGCCCTCGGCCTTGCCGCGGCGGGCGAGGGCCTCGACGCGCGCCAGCAGCTCGGCGAAGGCGAACGGCTTGGTCAGGTAGTCGTCGCCACCCGCCTTCAGGCCGCGCACCCGCTCATCGACATCGGCGAGCGCGGACAGGATCAGCACCGGCACGGCGTTCTTCTGCGCGCGCAGCGTCTCCAGGATGCGCAGCCCGTCGATACCGCCGGGCAACATCCGATCGAGGATGACGGCGTCGAACACCTCGCTCGCGGCCATGAACAGCCCGTCGCGGCCGTTGTCGGCCAGCTCGACCAGGTGCCCGGCCTCCTTCAGGCCGCGCACGACGAAGCCGCCGACGTCCTTGTCGTCTTCCACCACCAGGATGCGCATGACGATCTCCGCAGGGTTCCTTGCTCTAGCCGGTTGGGTGCCAGTCGGTTCGGCGCTAGTCGGTTGGAGTCCAGTCGGGTCGGCTTCCAGTCGGCAAGAATTCTATTCCGTCAGGTTGTCGGGCCGGCGACCCACGGTGACCGGGATGTCGAGCTCGCGCGCCTGCCGGCGAACCCGCAGCCGCATGCCCTGCCCCGGCGGCACGGCGGCGACGGCACGGATCAGCGCCCGGCTGCCGTCGATCGCCTCCCCGTTCACGCCGACGACCTCGTCGCCGGGGCGCAAGCCGGCCCGCAGCGCCGGGCTGTTGGATTCCACCGTGGCAATCACGGCGCGACTCGGCGGGTCGTCGCTGTCGCGCAGCGCCACGCCGAGCCAGCCGCGATCGACGTGGCCCTTGGCGCGCAGCTCGGCGACGACCGGGCGAATGATCTCGCTGGGGATGGCGAAGCCGATGCCGACCGAGCCGCCGCTGGGCGAGACGATGGCGGTGGTCATGCCGACGACCTGGCCATCCATGTTGAAGGTCGGCCCGCCGGAGTTGCCCGGATTGATCGGGGCATCGAGCTGCAGGAAGTTGTCGAACGGGCCGGCGCCCAGGTCGCGGCCCATCGCCGAAACAATGCCGGCGGTCACCGAGCCGCCCAGGCCGAACGGGTTGCCGGCGGCGAGGATCCAGTCGCCGACCTCGACCACGCGCGAATCGCCCCAGCCGACGGCGGGCAGCGGATGCGGGGACGTTACCTGGATCACCGCGACATCCGTCGACTCGTCGCTGCCGATGACCCGGGCGGTGAGCTCGGTGCCGTCGGACAGCGCGACACGGATCTGAGTGGCGTGCTCGATGACGTGGCGGTTGGTGACGATCACGCCGCTGGGGTCGATGATGAAGCCCGAGCCGGCGTCGGTGGTCTCGGTGTGCTTGTCGCCGAACCTGCGGCGGAACTCGCGGCCGAGCGGGGTGTCGCGCAGCTCCGGCGGCACCTCGCTGAGCAGGTCCTTGCCGCTGACGGTCTCGAGGACGGCGATGTTCACCACCGCCGGCAGCACGCGCTTGACCAGGGGCGAGAAGCTCTCCGGGGCAGACCGCGCCACGGCGTCCGGCGGGCTGGCCGCACACGCCGCGAGCAGCAGGGCGAACACCAGCAGCGCACCTGGTGTGCGACTACAGGGCATGTGGCCCTGGGGCGCCTGACTCCATCCGGCTCGAACCCAGCGATTCATGCGCCTCACATGGCATGCGACGGCATGGGCAACAAGAATCTGACCAAGATTACACGTTACGGCCGCGTCAGGGGCGCCTTCACCTCGCCCGCGCTCGCGGGCTTGGGCCGCGAAGAGCGGACCAAGGCATGCCCCTCTAGAGCCTGCCACCGGGCTTGACCCGGTGGGGCACTTGACCCGGGGGGCGACACGCGAAGCGTGGCGGGTGAGGGTATGCCGCCCGCACCGACCGATCCGCCCACCCACCGGGTCGTAGCCCGGTGGCAGGCTCTGCGCGCGGCTGTGGCGCGCTCCGCAAGCCAGCAAGATCCACCGCGGAGCACGCGGCGGCGCTCCGGTGCATGCGCCGTTGCAGGCTCTTCCAACGCCGGCGCGCCGCGCGGTTGGGCAGCGCGGCCGGGATGGCGTCGGCAACCTCCGGGCCGCGGTCTGGTGCATGGGCTTTTGCCTGCGTTGCCACCGGAGCGGCGGGTGATGCAGCCAAGGCGGCGCCGCCCGTGTCGCCAGCGCGCTCTGGTGCAGGGGGTTTTGCCGCACCATCCGGCTGCACGCTGCCCGCCGCATCCCGCGCCGCCGCGGGGTCGCCGTGGAGCAGCACTGGTGTATGGGCTTCTGCCGATGCGCCGGACCGGCCAGCAATGGCGGCCGGCCTGCCCTTGCCCGCCCATCCCGCCCGCCCTGCGCGATCGCCGCCCGCCATGGCGCCAGCGCGTCCGCCTCCGCGCGCAGCACGGCGCGGTCCTCCGCCGGCGTCAGGCCACCGGACGGACAGGGCGGCGGCATCAGCTCCGGCGGCATCCGCATCAGGCGCGCGGAAAAGTTCGGCGGCGGCCGGTCGACGCAGCGCACCGCCGCGTTGCCCAC
>PLXO01000297.1 GCA_003151425.1 Acetobacteraceae bacterium | reverse complement strand
GGGGGCGACGTTCACACCCGCGACGGTGTTGTGACAGAGCATCACCGGGATCGTCCGCTGTCGGAGCGGGAATCGCGGCGTTGGGTGGAAACAGCGGAGCGGGCCAAGAAAGTGCTGGCGTCGGCGGCAATGGTGATGGTGGTGGCCGACCGCGAGAGTGACATTTACCCGGCGTGGGCCAGAGTGCCGCGGTCCGGCTTTCATCTGCTGAGCCGGGCCATGGTGGACAGGCGGCTAGTCGATGCGTCCCCGGGCAGTTCTCCGGGCGCTGAGCCGGCGGCAGCCGGGTGTCGCACCCTGTTCAGCGCCGCCGAAGGTTTTGCCGTGGCGGGCCGGCGCAAGATCAAACTTCCAGCCCGGCAGCCGGATCGGGCCGCACGCACTGCCACGGTGGAAATGCGTTTTGGCGAGGTCGAAATCTGCCGTCCGCGCGATGAGCGGGACCACAGCCTGCCGAAAACCGTTCGACTGCGCCTGGTCGAGGTGCAGGAAGTTGACCCGCCCGAAGGGGTCGAACCGCTGCATTGGCGGCTGCTGACCACGCACGATGTCGCGGATGCTGAAAAAGCCTGGCAGATTGTTGACTGGTACCAGGCGCGCTGGGTCATCGAGCAACTGTTCCGCGTGACCAAATCGCAAGGGCTGCAGCTGGAGGACAGCCAACTGGCTTCTGCCGATCGTCTGGTTAAGCTCACCGCGGCGGCGATAAAAGCCGCCTGTATCGATATGCAGTTGGCGCAGGAACGCGACGGCAAGCACCAGTTGCCCGCTTCGACCGTCTTCGCGGAGCCGGAGATCGAAACCCTGGAAGCGCTTGTCCCAACACTGGAAGGAAACACCGAATGCCAGAAAAACCCGCACCCGGCTCGAAGCCTCGCCCGGGCAGGCTGGGTCATCGCTCGCCTCGGGGGATGGAACTGCTACTACAAACCCCCGGGACCGATTACCTTCAGGCGCGGGATGGAGCAGTTCCAGGCAATCCACCGCGGACGGTTGCTTGGATCGACCCTGGAATGAAGATGTGAGAATCCCCTAGTGCGAAGGCGGGGGGCATGATGCGAGACTCTTCGTCGGTCAAATTGATCTGGTCGGTGGGCAGCGGAGCTTCCATCGGGGGCTGAAGGGGCCTGCCGCCGGGCTTCTTGCCGGTAGCTTCGGCCTTCGCTTCCCGCACTGCGAGCTTCGCCTGATACTCTGCAGTCTCCCGCTGGAAGCGTTGCTTGGCACGCGCCTCAATCGTCGCGCGGGCCTCGGCGATCTTCTCCAACCGTGTCTCGCGCCGTGCCAGCTCCTCGGGAATTGACATGCCGTCGGGCATATCAGCCTGATCCGCGGCCTCGGCTTTTGCCAGGAGTTCGGCGACTTCGGCCTTCAGTTGCGTCTCGATCCTCGGGTCAAGCCCAAGGACAAGCCTCACCCGCGTGCGCGTAGGACAATGCACTGTGCCGGCTGGCATTCGCGTGGATCTTGGTCCCATCCAGCGCCACCGTCCCCATCCGCGGCACGCCCATCTCGCGCGCCAGTTTCAGTACCTCGACGAACAGCGCCTCGATCTCCTTGAGGAAACGCTGCCGGAACATCGCGATGGTGTCGTGGTCCGGGTGGTCGTTCGCGGCAATGAAGCGAAAGGCAACGGAATCATACGTCGCCCGCTCCAGTTTGCGGCTGGAAAACACGCCTGTGGCGTAGCCATACACCAACACGCTCAGCAGCACGGCCGGGTGGTAGGACGCCGAACCCGACCCGCGGTACACCCCGCTCATCGCCCGCAGGTCCAGACCGTCCACCACTTCAACCACGAAGCGTGCCAAGTGTCGCTGCGGCAGCCAGTCCTCCACCGAAGGTGGCATCAGGAAACCGGTCCGCCGGTCAGTCGGGCGAAAGTTGCTCATCGGTGGGCGTCCAGTCGGTGCGAATCGTCGTTACGATTCTAGCCACGGCGCCCGCGTCGCGTTAAGTCCGACAGGATGCTAGTTGCCTCATCGTCATGGCCGGAGTTGTTCGGCCATCCAACGCGGCACCGTGCTGCGGGGATGGCCGGGTCAAGCCCGGCCATGACGATGAGAGGACGTACGACCCGACCAAATGAGAATTGCCGAAGCACAATCACCCGCCGCCGTTGATCGTCAGCCCCCGCCGTTGACATCACCCCCCACCGTTGATCGTCAGCACCGTGCCCGACGTGTAGCCCGATCGCTCACTGGCCAGGAACGCCACCGCGTAGCCGATCTCTGCCGGGGCGGCGGGGCGGCCGAACGGCATTCCCTTGGTCAGCTCGCGCCATCGCTCCGGATCGCCCAGCGTGGCCGCGGCGCGCTCTTTCTGCACCATCACGAGGCGCTCGGTTTCGACCGGACCCGGATTGATCGCCACCACGCGCAGCCCGTCGGCCGGCGCCTGCTTGCCCAGCGCGCGGGTGAACGCCATCAGCGACGCATTGCCCGCGGCGCCGGCAATGTAGGCCGAGGGGAACGACTCGCCCGCGGCGCCGATCACGTTGACGATCACGCCCGCGCCCCGCGCCTTCATCTGTGGATACACGGCGCGGCACAGCGAGATGAAGCCGAACACCTTGAGGTCCCAGGCCTTGCGCCAGGTGGCGTCGTCCACCGTCAGCAGATCGCCCGGCGGAATGGCGCCGGCGTTGTTCACCAGGATGTCGATCTCGCCGGCCTCTGCCGCCACCTTGCGCACCGCCGCATCCGACGACAGGTCGGCCGAGATCACCCGCACATTCACTTGCCGGCGGGCACGGATGGCGGCCGCCGCGGCGTCCAGCACTGCCGCGTCGCGCGCCACCAGGATCAGATTGCAGCCCTCGTCGGCCAGCACCTCGGCCGAGGCGCGGCCGATTCCCTTCGAACCGCCGGTGATCAGAACGCGCTTGCCCGCCAGTTTCAGATCCATCTCACGCCGCCTTCCAGTTGGTTCCCAGCCGATAGGCCCGGCACGCCGCGCCGAACGCGCGAAAAATCGCCAGGCTCGCCGGGTTGTCGCCAAAACCCCATTCCGGGTGCCACTGCACGCCGCAGGCGAAGCCGCGCGCGGTTGCGACTCGGACGGCCTCGATGGTGCCGTCCTCGGCCAGTGCCTCGATCACCATGCCGGGCGCCGGGCGCTCGATCGCCTGGCCGTGCAGCGAGTTCACCATGATGGCGTCGGCGCCGACGATGCGCGCCAGCTCGCCGGTCAGGGCGATCGGGTGTTTTGGCCCGTAACGTTCCGCGAGCGTGCCCTCGCCGGCGCGATGGTCCAGCCGCCCGTCCAGCGCGTGCACCTGCTGGTGCAGCGTGCCGCCGAGGGCGACGTTCAGCTCCTGGATGCCGCGGCAGATCGCCAGGACCGGCATGCCGCGCGCGATCGCGGCGCGGATCAGCGGCAGCGTGGTGGCGTCGCGCGCGGGGTCGTGCAGGTCGGGCGTTTGGCTGTCGCCACCTTCATAGTGGCTGGGGTGGACGTTGCTCGGGCTGCCCGGGATCAGCAGGCCGTCGAGGCGGTCGAGCACGGGCAGTTCCGCCTCGCCCAGCGGGGGGATCATGATGGGGATCGCGCCGGCGCCGCCCAGCACCGCCATCGCATAGCGCGCCGGGGTGTCGTGGCGGGGCTGGCCGTTCACCTCCCTGGCGCAGGCGGGAATGCCGACGATTACGTCCATCACGCGCGACCCTTTCTGCGGTTGGAGCCGCAACTATTGGCGCGGGCGG
>PLXO01000333.1 GCA_003151425.1 Acetobacteraceae bacterium | reverse complement strand
GCGCGACGCACGGCGCCTACAACCCCGGCGCCACCGAGATCTGGCACGAGGGCCTGCGCCTGCCGCCGATGCGGCTGACCGAGAACGGCGTGCTGCGCCAGGACCTGTTGCAGATGCTGGCGCTGAACGTGCGTCATCCGCGCGATTTCCTCGGCGATCTCGCGGCCCAGATCGGCGCCGCGCGACTGGGCGAACAGCGGCTCAACACGGTCATCGCCGAGTTCGGCGGCGCGACTCTGGCCGCGTCGGTCGAGGCGATGCTGGATGCCGCCGAACGCCATGCGCGCGACATCGTCGCCGGCTGGCAAGACGGCGTCTACGATGGCACCGCATGGCTGGATGACGACGGCTTCGGCACGACGAACATTGCGGTGCGTGCCAAGGTAACGAAAAACGGCAGCGACGTGACGGTCGATCTTTCCGGTTCCGATCCACAGGTGGTGAGCTTCGTCAATTCCTCGCACGCCAACATGCAGTCCGCGGTGACGATGGCCTTCGCCTTCCTGCTCGACCCCGACATCGCCAAGAACGAGGGCGCGTTCCGCCCGCTCAAGGTGATCGCGAAGGAAGGTACCATCGTCTGGGCGCGCGAGGGTGCGCCAGTCACGATGTGCACCAGCCATTGCTCGAACGAAATTATCGAAGCGATCATCGTGGCACTTGCCCCGGCCTGCCCCGACCGCGTCATGGGCGGTTGGGGACGCCGCCTGCGCATCGCCATCGACGGTCGCGATCCGCGCACCGGCCGCCGCTTCATCTGGCACATGTTCCAGGCGCGGCCCGGCGGCGGTGGGTCGGCGGCCGGCGACGGATACTCCACCATCGGCGAATGGCATTCTGCGGGTGGCATCAAGTTCGGCTCGATCGAAGTGGCGGAAACCCGCTTCCCGTTGGTGTTCGAAACGCACGAATACCGGGAAAACTCCGCCGGTGACGGCAAGCACCGCGGCGGCACCGGCGGTGACATGCGGCTGCGTATCGAAACCGACGGCCCGGCGCGCGCCAACACGGCGGGAGAGGGGGTCGTGCACGGTGCGCGCGGCATGCTCGGTGGCAAGGACGGTGCGCCGCACGACTACACGCTGCTGGCCCCCGGCGCGCCACCTCGAAAACTGAAAAGCAAGGAGGTCGGCGTGGTGATCCCGTCCGGCAGCGTGATCCATGTGTTGTCGGGCGGCGGGGGCGGCTGGGGCGACCCGGCGCAGCGCGATCCGGCGGCGCGCGCCAAGGATGCGGCCGAGGGGCTGGTGGCGTGAGCTACACCATCGGCATCGATGTCGGGGGCACCTTCACCGACATCGTCGTTACCAGTCCGGACGGCGCAACGACCATCGCCAAGGCGGCCACCACGCCGCGCAATCAGTCCGATGGCGTGTTGGACGGCATCGCCCGCGCCGCCGCGGCGCTGAACCTGTCGCCGGCAGCGCTGCTCGGGCAGACCGGTCGTATCGTGCACGGCACGACGGTCGCGACCAACGCGCTGCTGGAAGGCAAGGCGGCGCGCGTCGGCATGCTGACCACCGAGGGACATCGCGACATCATCGAGATGCGCGAGGGACTGAAGCCGGAACGTTACAATCTCCGCATGGCACCGCCGGTGCCGCTGGTGCCGCGCCAACTGCGTCTGGGGGTGCGTGAACGCATGCGCCCCGATGGCGCGGAGGAGATTCCGCTCGACCGCGCGTCCTTGAATGCTGCGTTAGATCGGCTCGCTGCCGCGGATGTCCAGGCGGTGGCGATCTGCTTCCTGCATGCCTGGCAGAATCCGGAACACGAGCAGGCAGCCGCCGCCGTTGCGCGCCAGCGGTTGCAGCACGCTTACATCACCACCTCGGCCGAGGTGCTGCCACAGATCAAGGAGTTCGAACGCTTCTCGACGACCGTCGCGAATGCCGCGGTGGGTCCGGTGATTGAGGCCTATCTGCGCCGCCTGCAAACGCGTCTCGCCGAGGCTGGCTTCGGCGGCACGTTGTTCGTCATCCTGTCGCACGGCGGCGTCGCCACGGTGGACGAGGCGGTACGTTTGGCAGCCGGCACGACGTTGTCGGGTCCCGCCGGCGGCGTCGCGGCGGCCGTGGCGCTGGCGCGCGAGGGCATCGCGCGCGATCTGATCACCTTCGATATGGGCGGCACCTCGACCGATATCGCCCTGGTGCAGGACGGCCAGGCGAACCTGTCCGACGGGCGCGCGGTGGCCAATGCGCGCATCGCCCTGCCGGCGCTCGACATCGTGACGCTCGGCGCGGGTGGTGGCTCGATCGCGCATCTCGATCGAAGCCGGTTGTTGCAGGTGGGACCGCAAAGTGCCGGTGCCGACCCCGGACCCGCGTGCTATGGCCAGGGTGGCGCCGCCGCAACGGTGACGGATGCCAATCTGATGCTGGGTTATCTCGACCCGGCAAACTTTCTAGGCGGCCGGCGCAAGCTGGATGTGGCGGCGGCGACCCACGCGGTGGCACAGCTCGCCACTGCGCTTGGCATCGAAACGATCGCCGCGGCAGCCGGCATCCACCGCCTGGTCAACACGCGGATGGCCGACGGCGTGCGCGTCGCGACGGTGCGGCGCGGCGTCGATCCGCGCCGGTACGCGTTGCTCGCCTTCGGTGGCGCGGCGGGGCTGCACGTCGCCGCGGTTGCCGCGGAGCTGGGCATCGGCCGCGTGGTCGTGCCACTGGCCGCCTCGGTGCTGTCGGCCTGGGGCATGCTCAACACTGACCTGCGCGTCGAACTGGCGCGCAGCCAGGCGCAACGATCCGGTATCGATACTACTGCGTTGCAGGCCGCATTTGCCGCGATGGAACGCGAAGGGCGCGAACGGCTCGGTTGGTTCGCTGGCGAGGTCGCGGTGCACCGCTCCGCCGATATGCGCTATGGCGAGCAGGTGTTCGAGATCGCGGTGCCCCTCGATGCGATGGACTGGAACTCGCCGACGCTGGCTGCCGAGATCGAGGCGGCGTTCCACGCCCGACATGAAGCGCTGTACACCTATTCCCTGCGGGATCAGGACGTGGTGCTGGTGCATGCTCGGGCGTCTGTCGTCGGGCGTCTGCCGCCGGCGTCCGCCGTGTCGGGCAGCCCTGCCGCCGCCCGGGTCGACGCGAAATCGCGCCGCCGGCTACATCTGGGGACCTGGACCGATGTCCTCGTCTTCGACTTCGCCGCACTTGCCGCGGGCCAGACGTTGACCGGGCCGGCCATCGTCGAGTCCGACACCACCACTGTACTGCTGCGCCCTGACGACACGGCGCGGTTCGATGCACGCGGCTGGCTCGACATCACCGTCGGCTGACGTGTCCTGAGCGGGCGGTACATCAACGCCGCGAGCATGCCGCGACGTGGCAAGGCATGGCGATGTGCTGGGCATTGCGGGGCAAGAATTGCTCCCTGCAATTAACATGCGGTCCGGCGGCGTGTTCCGTGCCAATGTGATGTCCGCTGCAACGGCGTAAGGCACCCGCGATGGAGGTCGGTTTCGCGATACATGGCAGCGCGCGATCCATTGGTGCGCGTGGCGGATGGCAGAAATGGCCGTATCACGCGGTTTTCTCGATCCGTTGGGACACCGCCCGACATGCTGTCGCGTCATGATGCTTCCCTCCCCTGAATACACCTTGTCCGGCTTCGTGGTCGGCCTGCTGGTCGGCCAGACCGGCGTCGGCGGCGGCGCGCTAATGACGCCGCTGCTGGTGCTGCTGTTCGGCGTGCATCCGGCGACCGCGGTCGGCACCGATCTGCTGTTCGCCGCGGCCAGCAAGAGCGTCGGTACCTTGGTCCATGGCGTCAATCATACGGTCGATTGGCGCGTCGTCGGTCGGCTCGCCAGCGGCAGCGTGCCAGCGACGATCATCACGGTGCTCGTGCTGTCCGGGTTCAACGTGATGTCGCCGGAGATGGACAAGGTGCTCTCGTTCATCCTTGGCACCACCTTGCTGCTGACGGGAGGTGTCCTGATGCTGCGGCGCTGGTTCCTCGCCGCGGTCGGCCCGGCGATGCAGCGTATCAGCCCGCACGTACGGCTCTGGCTCACGGTTGGCTGCGGCGCGACACTCGGGGTGGTGGTCAGCATCTCCTCGGTCGGTGCCGGTGCGATCGGAGTCACCGCGCTGGTGCTGCTGTATCCCGAGCTGAAGGTGGCACGCATCGTCGGCTCGGATATCGCGCACGCGGTGCCACTGACGCTGATCGCCGGCGTCGGGCACTGGTGGCTCGGCTCGGTCAACTGGCCATTGCTGGGCTCGCTGCTCAGCGGGTCGATTCCCGGGATCATGCTGGGCAGCTATCTGACGCGGTTCGTGCCCGAGTGGGTGCTGCGCCCGCTGATGGCTGTGGTGCTGTTTCTGGTGGGCGGCCGGTTGGTGGTGTGACCCGCGCGCAGGGTGGCGCCGCGTTCGCGCGGCCGGTGCCGGGGCCACTGATATGGGCCGATGACGTCGCCGAGTCTGCCGCGAAACTGGTAACCTCTGCCGCCTGAACAAGGAGGAACCGCCATGAGCGATGCACTGCCGACCGCCACGCGCGTGTCGGATCCCGGGATCCGTGCGCTCTATCGTTTGGAGAACCGCTGGCAGGCGTGGCTCGATGTCGAGGCGGCACTCGCCCGCGCACAGGCCGAACTGGGGATCATTCCGCAGGCGGCTGCCGAGGCCATCGCGCGTGCTGCGCGGCTCGACAGATTGGATCGCGCGCGGATCGATGAGGGCTTCGCGCGCACCGGCCACACCATCGTGCCGCTGGTCTGGGAACTTGGCCGCGTCGTCGGCGAGCCGCATGGTGGCTGGGTGCACTGGGGCGCGACAACGCAGAACATCACGCAGACCGGCGATCTTCTGGTGTTGCGCCAGGCGCATGGCATTTTCCTGCGCCTGATCGGCGAGGCGCTGACCGCAATGGCCGATCTCGCCGAACGCGGCGCGGACATGGTTCTGCCTGGGCGCACGCACGGCCAGCACGCGGTGCCCGCCACGTTCGGCTACAAGGTCGCGGTGTGGATCGACGAGATGCTGCGTCATGTCGAACGTTTGCATCAGGTGGCGCCGCGCCTGTTCGTTTCAATGCTGGGCGGCGGCGCCGGAACTTTTGCTTCGCTCGGGGAACAAGGCCCGAAGGTGCAGGCCGGGATCGGCCGGCAGCTCGGGTTGGTGTCGATGACCGTGCCGTCCCGCGCGCTCGGCGATCACCTGGCGGAAAACATCTGCATCCTGGGCCTGCTTGCCGCGACCTGCGGCAAGATCGGACGCGAAATATATACATTGATGAAAACCGAATTCGGTGAGGTGGAGGAGCCAGTGCCGCCTGGCACGGTGGGCAGCTCGACAATGCCGCAGAAGCGCAATCCGAAACTCTGCCAGGACATCATTGCGGCGTCGGCCGAGGTGCGCGCGATGGTGCCGATGGCGCTAGAGGCGATGCAGACCGAACATGAGGCCGATCGCACCACCAGCCTGATGATGGACACGGCGGAAGCGCGCGCCTGCATCGCGACGGGCGATATGCTCAGCCGCTTGGGCGAGGTGCTGCGCGGCCTTCGCCTGGATCCGACCCGCATGCGGCAGAATCTCGATCTCGGTGGTGGGTTGATCATGGCAGAGGCGGTGATGCTGCAGCTCGGCGCCGCGATGGGGCGGCAGCACGCGCATGACGTGGTGTATGACGCGGCGCAGGCGGCGTTCGTGGAGGGGCGTTCGTTCGCAGCATTGCTGGCGGCTGACAAGCGGGTTACCGCGCATCTCGATGCTGACGCGATCGCGGCGTTGCTTGATCCGACCGCGTATACCGGGCTTTGTGCCGACATGGCGCGGAACGCGGCGTCGCGTGCGCGGGGGGCGGCTCGGGACAATCTATTGTGAAACGCCCGCGCTGTTCGGTCCGCTCGAGGACATTCACCATGCTGCGCCAACCTTATACCTCTCCTGCGCTTGTGCTAGGGCATGCGCACATGTCATGTCGCCCGCGCCTCATCCGCCCGCCGCAGATTTCGCTTGCGCGACGCGGAGCGAGTACGACTCAGTAACCGGCGGCAACCGACTGACAGGAGCCGCCATGGAATGGTCACTTGGGACCTTCGGGGATCTGCGCCTCGACAAAGGGGGGGCACGATCCTCGAACAGATGGTCGCGCG
>PLXO01000353.1:1253-3627 GCA_003151425.1 Acetobacteraceae bacterium | reverse complement strand
GGACCGATTCGAGTCAGACTCTAAGCGCACTCGCCGGCATAACAGTGATCAACATTATAATCGTAAATTTGATCGGGGGCTGACGCATACAACTATGAAATTAATTACATTTACACAAAGCTCGACCAATCGAACGGCCTGTTTATTATCGGCATCTTTTCGTTGCGGACGGGGCGTTTTGGGAGTAGCAGCGGTGGGTGCGGCGGGTCGGGCGCCTGCAGTCGCATGCGGACCTTCGAGAGTCTCTATGCTGCCACGGGCAACGCAATGCGCTCGATACGATCGATCGCAGCCTTCTCGTCCCCTCGGTAGATTGCGGTAGCATCGATTCGGTTGAACGCACGCTGAGCCTTATTAGAACTCAGATTGATGTTCCCGTCTTCGACCAGCGCGGCGACCCGGATGTCCGACCGGTGCTGATCCCGAGCTTCCATCCACAGCATCAATGCTTCGTTCATCGTATCCAGGGCCTGCACAAAAAAGACGGCCGTCGTTGGCGACTTGCCCACGCGATCACGCGGACGCAGAACGGCATCGGCAGGAAACTCCTGCATTGAGGCATCCACGGGCGCAGAACGCGACAGATCGGCACGTTCGGCAAATCTTTCTACCAATGCTTGGTAGGCGTCGTCCTTGAAGGTGCTCTTGATCCGTTCCCGCGACCAGAACGTGACGTCCCGCGCTCGGACCAGGGCGGTGATGAACTGCAGTATCTCGTCCGGGTGGGGGACGGTTTGCTGGGTGTGCGTGCGGATTTCAAAATTGATCAGATCGCACCAAGCCCCAGTGGGCGCGAGGATACGATCGAGAAAGGCCTTGCGGGATCCGGTTTGGATGTCGATGCCTCTCGCTACCGTGTCCGACAGGAAGTGGCCGTCGTCAGCCATGTACCAGCCGCCTTCGTCCTGCTCGATGAAGCACGCGATCGGATCGCTCGCGGCGTCCCGGAACGTCGTGGTGACGGCAATGCCGGAAGGCAGAATCTTGACGGCAAGATCACCGCAGAAGGTCTTGCAGATGCTCTCACGAAGCGCACTGGTGTCGATCATAGCGTCATCTCACTCTGGTCGATCTCGGGCAACGCGACGGCGAAGCGCCGGCAGGCAGCGATCCAAAATGTCTCCTTCGACCAGGCAAGGCCCGAACGGCGATGGCGGTTTCTCGGACCAGGCAAGCGGCGCGGTGCGTCGATGGACCACGGCCCCGCTGGAGGGCGGGCCTCGGCGCACCACGAGTGGCTGTGGATGCCGTCAGGCGTATGCGCCCCATGATACTGCCACCGCTCGATCACCGAACGTCTCTGGCCGTCTTCGAGAACCAGCCAAGCTCTGAAGTCCTCCCTGGCAGTCTGCGCCATGCAGAACAATACGAAGATGTGCCGCCCAGCGGCAGCGCGGACGGCCCGCCATTCAGTGAGGCGTCCCGGCGGTCGGGGCTTTGGATACGGGCCCTAGCGGGTGGGAATCGGTTCCTGCGACCATTGGCTCGGCGGGTTGCCCTGGGGCAATTTGCGGCAGACGATCAAGCGGCGGAGAATCCATGGGTCCGACGGTGGCTGATCGGGAAATTCGTCCGGCAACGAACGTCTGGCCGGTTTCTCCGGTGCCCCCAACGATCCCCGATCCTCCCGACTCGGCTCGTCGCTCATAGGCGGATGCTAGCCTGGACCTTTGGCCGCAACCATCCCCGTATCGTGCTTTGTAATTTTTCGTATAGCACCTCGGTCGGCTTGCGATTGTAACGATCCGTCCGCCGCACCTTGCCATTCATACCGGTTCCGCTTCCGCCAGAACACGCTCACGCAGCGCGCCGCGCAGTGCGCCCGCCGTCGNNTTTGGCGGGCATGCGGGACCTCCTGGCCGCAGAATAGCACGCACGCGACCGCCGCGGCGATTCGCGGGTGCTGGCGGCAGCAGTGGGCGACCGTCGGGGTGCAGGGACGTCAGCCCTGATGTCACGCAGCCGGGAACAAGGGTTGGATCCTCGGCGCGATCATGCCTCGGAAGGCACGGCGGCGCGGAAGGATTACGACATCGATCCGATCGGCGCGAACATACGCCACTCGGGGTGTGGCACGTCGATGAGACCGTGGTGCTGATAGACTCGCGGTGCGCCGTCGTCCTTCGGACCCGCCGCCACGGCGAGGCTGGCGCTGTCCACCCGCGCCAGGCGGGCCGCGGCATCGACCCGCAGGCCGGTACCGAGATCGCGCCCGCGACGTTGCGTCACGCAAGGCGCTCGTTTCGCCATCAGCCATGACCCGGACAGCGGTCCGTCGGCGACGTTGCCCACTTCCGCGCACGCGATCAAACTGCGCCGACGCAAACGACGGGAGCTCGAAACGGATGCTGATCGATCATCGCACCTACACGGT
>PLXO01000353.1:0-1239 GCA_003151425.1 Acetobacteraceae bacterium | reverse complement strand
GGCAGACCTATCTGGCGAAGAAGGCCGAGGCCGCCTGCGTCATCAAGCAGCGCAACAAGCTGATGACGCCGGCGGCATTTGCGCCGATCAAGCGCTGATGCCGCCACAGCTTGGAACGGGCGCAGTGCCGCTCGCGTCGCGGGTGTGACGCGGGGTCAACCCGGGAACCGCCGAAAGGGCCGCGCCTTCGCGCACGTGGTTGCCGGCGGCGCGGGCGCCAGGCACGCGCGGGAGGCCATGGGCGGAGTCCAAGACGTTCTCGACCAGGGTCGAATCGCTCATGCCGCTTCGTCCGGGGTCGCGCGCTGACCGAGCGGATCGGCGGCAGCCCGCACGCCGGCGGGGCCGGTCGCGCCGGAGGCTGGGGGTCGCTCTCCGGCGCGGTTTAGCTGGCGCCGCGGGGCGGTTTGGTATAAGTTAGTATTGTTAACCGACAGCAAGCCAGGATCGCAGATGAACCCCATCACAGCCCCCGCGCCCGCGCCTCTCCGGACACCGGTGGTGCGGTTGCGGGGGACCCAAGATTCCGGTGCCCCACCGGCTCAAGTCCCATGCTGAGCCTGCCGCCGGGCAATGACACGGTGGTGGAACGGGGCAGCCTGGGACGGGACGCGCGCGGGCGGGTCGTGACGCGGGCGCGGCCGGTATTGCGCGGTCGGATGCTGGAGCGCGAGGCCGCCCGGAGCGAGGCGGCGATGCTGCCGCCGTGGCGGGCGGGGATCGCGTGGGCACGGGTCGCCGAACGGGCGGGCCTGGACGTGGTGCGCGGACAAAACGCCGTGCTGCGCGTGCCACCGGCCGCTTGTCCCGGTGGGCAGACGGAGCGGGGGGACGGCGTGGACGCCCGGTCGGGTTCGGTCCCTGGGCGGGGGACGCGATCCGCAAAATTCCGACAAGACCCTATGATGAGCCTGCCNNTGGACGCCGGGTCGGGGTCGGTCCCCGGCCTCCGCCGGGGCGGGGCTCTCGGGCAGGGGGTGTGGTCCGCAAAATGCGGGCAGGACTCCATACTGTGCCTGCCACCGGGCGCTCGTCCCGACGGGAGCGGCGGTGGTGGTTGCATCCCGAGAGTGGGGGCCGCCGAGGACATCGTCCGCTGCGATGACTTGGCGGGCGACGGGCGATGATGCTTCTCCGCGCGCGCCTCGTGCCCCGGGGTGGATCTTGCTGGCTTGCGGAGCGCGGAAAAATCTCGGCAAACGCGAGGCGGATCGGTCGGTGCGGCCGGCGCACCCTCAC
>PLXO01000095.1 GCA_003151425.1 Acetobacteraceae bacterium | reverse complement strand
CGCCTTGCCCCAGGCGCACCGCTCCGGGCCGCTCCCGCAGTCCCGTGTTCCAGTGTGAGAGGGTTACACTCTGCCTACCACATGTAAAGTTGAATACACGGAGCAGGTGGCATATCGTACCTGCGCACAGCAGGAGCAGAGCGTGTCAAACCTAGTACATCCAGCCGGAACTTTGAACCCGCTTGGGCCGGTTCCATGTGCCAAGCTGGTACCTGCCAATCTGGCCTATCCGAATGGAGTCGCCGCTTCCGGCGGGATGTACTAGGGCCTGTCGTCAACTGAGCCGAACGGCACCGGTGACTCGGTAATGTGCCCTGAATCCGGTCCAATCGGCGTCCCGCAGGCCATGACGTCGCCCCGGTCAGCCCCGATTATGGCCCAATCCACTATGAAACGCGTCCAAAGCCGTCTGAATCGTCTAATTGACGACAGGCCCTAGCAGACATCCTGAATATCTTGGGTCAACAACCAGTTGCGCTAGATTGCCTATTTCTGCAAAAAGACGATGTAAGGTTCAGGAGCGAGTAGATGGTTACCTCACGACTCCCCCAATTTTCACAGCGGCGCGAAAGTATCGGCCCTTCCACCTGGTCGTAAACTCGCCTATTTCGACCGCCTGCTGTCCTCGGAACGTGTCAACGACTTTGATACAGCCGGGGTCGCGATTTAGGCTTGGATGATTGACGTTGCGTGTGGTGGATTGATCCACGCTGCAGTTGGTTTGGCGGGTGGTGTTGGCGCTTTGTTGACGAAGCGCGCCGGGTTTTCGCGGAATGCACGATCGAGTGTGTGCTGACGAGCGGTGTGGACGGCGTCGGTCTGACCGTAATGCACTTGGTCCGGGGTCATCAGGCCGATCCCGACGTGATGATGGTCCCGGTTGTACCAGTCGAAGAAGCGTCGGCAAAAGCTCTTGGCGTCCTCGATGCAGCCAAAGCGCTGGGGGAAGGTCGGCTGATACTTCAGAGTCTTGAAGTGGCTTTCGGAGAACGGATTGTCGTTGGAGGTATGCGGCCGGTTGTGCGAACGGGTTACGCCGAGGCTTGTCCTTGGGCTTGACCCGAGGATCGGCGAGCAGCAGGGCGGTAGCTTTGGCCTTCATCGGGCCACCGCGATCGGCATGCAGGGTGAGCTGACCGGGCGGCACGTTGTGCTTGGCGATGGCATCGTCGAGCAGCGGCTTGAAGAGAGCGGCGGTCTCAGCATCGGCGACGCACCAGCCGACCACGCGGCGACTGAAGATGTCGAGGATGACATAGAGATAGAAGTAACTCCATTTAGTTGGCCCCATCAGCTTGGTGATATCCCAGGACCAGACCTCATTTGGGCGTTCCGCCAGCAGTTCGGGCTTCCGGTAGATGGGATGGCCCCCGGATCAAGTCCGGGGGCAGGCTCCGCTGCTCGCGGCGTTCGCGGACTTCGGCGTGCTGGCCGAGGACGCGGTACATCGTGCGGATCGAGCAGTGGTAGACGCCTTCATCGAGCAGGCTGGCATAGATCTCGGCCGGTGCCTGGTCGGCGAAGCGCGGCGCGTGCAGCAGATCCAGCACCACCTGTTGTTGCGGGATGGTCAGCGCCCGGGCCGGCTTCGGTCGCGGACGGACGATCGCGGGCGGCGCGGCCAGACGGGCGCGCCTGCGCTGCACGCTGGCACGTGAGACCCCGAGCGCGGCACAGGCCGCGGCGGTCATGCCGCTGTCCGGAGCAAATGCGACCACAGCATCCGTCAAGGCTCGCCGCCGCTGGACGCCAACGGGATGCCCAGCAACGCCGCAACTTTTTTTTGGATGTCGATAATGGCTTCGGCGCGCGTGAGGCGCAGCGAAAGACGCGCATTATCCCGTTGAAGGAGCGCCACTTCGGCTGAAAGCGGGTTGGGTTCAGCGGTCTTCCGGCCACGTTTGCCGGGAACCAGTGCGCTGAAGGCTCCAGCGTCGCGCTGCCTTCGCCAATCCGTGAGGGCCGATGAGTAAAGCCCCTCGCGACGCAGTATCGCGCCGATGCCACCGGTCTCGGCGCGGTCGGTTTCGGCCAGGATGCGAAGCTTGTCCTGAGCGGTGAACGTCCGGCGGTGCGGGCGGTCCGATAATTCGGGTGATGCCGACGCCGGCGCTTCCACGACCCTCGGCCTACGGCCTCCGCTCGCGGCAGCGCCGGCCTCGGCATCAATGGGTGTCTGCTGCATGGGCAAAGAACTTTCCGTGATAGACGCCGATCTCTGCGACGAGCCCTTCGGGGCCTTCGGCCGCCATCGCGGTCCGCAGGGGCTGGATCGCCTGCCAGAGATGCGGGATGCACCAGCCCTGCACCTTCTGGAAGGCGCCCTTCAGGTAATCGTCGACGGACTCCAAAGACATCGGCGGCTTCTCCTCGGGTTGTTCACTCGGACGGCCTGGCGGCCATGCCGCCAACGGTTCGCCATGCCGTCAGCGCAGCCCTGACATCGGCCGGCCGGACCTGCCCGGCTCGCAGGTTTCGTAGCGTCTGCAGGCCCTCGGCGATGACCGAGTTGCTGGCGCCGACGGTCCCCCTGCGCGACAGGACGGCGGGGGGCGGCACCAGGTCGTCGCGCCGGTAGTGCGCGCAGAGCGGGTTGTACTGGTGCCACAGGACCCGGTTGTCGGGATCGAGCGCGGTGACCAGCAAAAGCCCGGCCGGCGCGGCGTCGAGTGGCAGCATCACCAAGTCGGGCCGCCGCTTCGCGAGCACGTCCATCAGCTTCCAGACGTCTCCGCTCCAATGCGCGGTCCTGCGTTCCCGCGACGCCTGCGCCGGATGGTTGGGGAAGATGTCGTCGATGACGACGAGGGCCGCCGGATGGGCCCGTCGTTCGACCGCCATGAAGTCGCGCAAAGCGAACTCGAAATGGTGGAGCCCGTCGATGAAAGCGAGGTCGATCGGGCCGGAGATGGCCTGCGCCGCCGAGGTGTCGAAGAAGTGATCACTCGTCTCGGCAAAGACCGTCACGGTTTCGGGCAACTGTCGCGCCAACTCGGGCCGCGGGTCGACGCCGACCGCCCGCCCGGTCGCCAGCGCCAGGCTTTCGCCGCGGCGGACGCCGATCTCCAGATAGAGCCGCGGCGCCAGTTCCGCATGGCACTCGGCGAGCACGTCCAAGTAGGAGCGGCCGCCCCGCGTGACCTCGAGTTCGGGCGCGGCGGCGGCGACGGGAAGATCGACGGGCCTGGCCGGGGCCACGGACGCCGGCGAGGCCTTCGGAAGCGGAAAGGCCTTCGAGAAGACCCCCACCAAGTCGCACCACGGTCCCCGCTCGTCGTGCCAGAGATCGACGAGGCGACAGCCGGCATGTTTCGCCAGTCCGCGGAACGCATCGGGGTAGAACCGGTAGCAGTCGACCGGAAACCGGTGTTCGGGTCCGGCGGACGGGGCGATCAGGAACAGGTATCCGTCGGGCTTGAGAACCCGGATCATCTCCTGGAAGGAGAGCCAGAAGAATTCGCAGTGCTCGAGCATCTGGCCGCTTACGACGAGGTCCAGCGAATTGTCGGCCAGGGGGATTCTGTAGGGATCGCGGAGAAGGAGATCGACGCCTTCTGCCTCGGCCATATCCGCACCGACATAGACGATCTTGGGGTGCGCGAAGATGTGCCGGTAGCTGCCGTTGACGTCGGCTGCCCCGACGTCCAGCAGATGGACCCGCTCCCGCCCCTCCAGGAACTCGCCCTGGACGTAGCGATCGAAGCACTTCTGCATGTTCTCGCTTGAGGAGGCGTGCATCTCAGATCCGTGGAACCGCCAGACGAGCCGGTCAGTGCTGTTGGAGGAAGGCTTTCAGCTTCAGGAGGTCCGCGGCGGTGATGTTGGACGGATCGAGCGTCGCGCGGTCGCGAACGGCGACCCGCTCGGCCCCGAAGAACTCCTCGTACTCGCGGACCCCGGTCTCGCGCGAGGCCTCGATCGCCTGCGAATGGAGGCGGTCAGCGTCTTCGAACGACAGCAGCCTGTAGGAATAGGCGTCCTGGTCGAACTGCAGCGTCCCCTTTTCAAAGTCGCGCACCAGTTTGCGGCGATCGGCGGGCGTGGCGATCAGGTCGGTGAACAGGTCGAGATGGCGCAGGATCGTCTGGGCCTTCAGGCCCAGACGGATGTTCTCGCGCGGAACGCTGGAGAGTTCGGGTTCGTCGCGAAAGGGCAGGCCCATCGCATCGAAGAACCGGCCGAAGAACGCCTCGGCCGCCTCGTACTTGACGACCGCGATCTCAGCCGCGCCCAGCCGCGCCCGCACCGCCGCGAGGCCCCGGAACAGGGTCGTCGCCCAGCGCCCGCGCGCGCCGACATAGTCGGCGAGGTCGATCCGGGTCGCTCCCACCTTCACGCTGTGCAGGTACATCGATTCGACAAAGCTGTCAATCCGGCGCAGCGAGATGACGAGCCTAGTAGCTGTCCGGGCACGACACGCATCGATGAATTCCAGGAAGGTCGCCAGGCGTGAAGGCCCGAGAGCGTTGGTGAAGGCTTCGCTCGAGATCATGACGTTCCCGGCGCCCTTGCCGGCGAGATGGGCCAGGAAACCCTCGACCTCCGGCCCCGTCAGGTCCTGCCTGCTGACGAGTTCAACCGCGATGGCATGGTGAGCGATCCCCTCGGCATCCCTGAACGTGGACGGATAGTCGAATCCCCTCCTCGCCAAGGTTGGTACTGCGGCGGACAGGACACGCTGGCAGGCGGTGGTCCCCGTCTTCGGCATGCCGATGTGAATCGTGAGCATTCGTTCTCGTCCTCAGTACCGACCGGCGGCGGTCGATCGTATCGCATGGGCTTCTCCTTGGACCCCTGAACGTCGACAGCGACTTGATCCGTGCTTCGCCACACTGCTAAATGCTAGCACAAATTGAACGGGAGTGGTCAGCCGAATGGGGACTGGCACGGAGAAAACGGCTGCGGCGACGCCGGCGGTCCAGCCGAAGGCGATGCGCGACGGCCTCTTCATGGTGACGTGTGCCGCCCGCACGGGCAGCTCGATGCTGGTGAATCTTCTCCAGTCGCACCCCGACGTCCTATCCCAGATGGAGATCTTCAATCCGGAGCGGGTGGAGGGTTTCTCGGGCACGTACCGCACACGGCTGGCCGAGGAGCCCGGGCTCGAGTCGCGCATGCGCGACCTGCGCAAGCACGCCCCCGCCGCCTTCCTCTATAAGCTCGCCT
>PLXO01000298.1 GCA_003151425.1 Acetobacteraceae bacterium | reverse complement strand
GTCTGGTGAACGCGCAGCGTCGCCGCCGCCGGATTGGTGGCGTTGTTGGCGGGCCGACGTGATGCACGCGCGGATCATGTGGGGGAAGTTAGTGAAGGGCTCCGGTCTCGTCAATTGGATCGACGGGCGAGCAGCAATTCTCGTTTTGGTCGGNNCAAGTCCGGCCATGACGATGTGGCAACCAGATCGGCCAAAATGAGAATTGCTGACGGGCGATTGATCGATGTCAGTCAGCGGCCTGACGTTAGGAAGCTGCCCTGGTAGGCGCGTAGTCGCTCCCGTACCTGTGCCGCGCGGTCGGGCGCCGTGTGGTAATCGTCACCCAGGATGATCGCGGTGACCGCGTCGCCGATCGCGCGCACCTGTGTGTCATCGTCTTCCGCGGGCGGAATGGTCAGCACCGTGTCGTGGCAGTAGGTCGGCACCAGGCCGTCCGAGCGCAACGGCGGCGCGGCGGCCCACGTGCCGGCCGCGACCTTGCGGATGTTCCGCCGCAGCAGCCGGCGCAGCATGGCCACGCCCTTGTCACAGTAGGTCAGATGTTCCAGCGCATGGATGGCGATGGGCCGCTGCGAGACGATCGCGTCGTAGTCGCCGGGCGCGCGCTGGCGTTCCGCATAGCTCAGGCCGAAGCCGGTCTGGCCGTAGAAGTCGACTTTCTCGACGCCGCACTCCTCCATCTTCCCCAGCCCGCGGGAGTTCACTTCCTGGTGAAAGTGCCGCCAGCCGATGACCTTGCAGGTGCGGTTGTCGATCGGCGTCGTCCAGCGCGTGATGCCGACGCGGGTGAAATGCCGCTCTTCCTGCCCGTCTTCCCAGACATGGCCCACCTGCCCGAGGTTCGGCAGCAGGATGTCGTTGGAGCGCACCCAGACCTTGTCGCCCCAGCGGCGGGAGGTGACGTAGATCATGCCGGTCGGCGTCTCGACGAAGTCCATCTTTGGCAGTTCGCCCCACACGTCGGCGGCGAACTGGGCGAACGTTACGCGGGTGTGGAGGAACACGGTGTGCGCCGGGTCCATCACGTTCTCCTGCACCTGGAGCCAATTGCAGGGGTAGGTGATGCTGTATGGCACCATGACGTTGTCGGGGTGTTGATAGCTGTCGTAGATCGGGAATTCGGGGATGTCCTGCGGCGGACCGAAATAGCCGAACACCAGCCCCTGGTACGCGCGCACCGGATAGGCGCCATGGCGCAGCCGGTCCTTCAGCGTGCTGCCGGGCGGGTCGCCGGGCGTTTCCAGGATCGTGCCGTCGGGCGCGAACAGCCAGCCATGATAGCAGCACCGCAGGCCGCACTGCGTCGGCAGCCCGAATTCCAGCGAGGTGCCGCGATGCGGGCAGTGCTTGTCCAGCAGGCCGTAGTCGCCGTTGGTGGTGCGGAACAGGATCAGGTCCTCGCCGAACATGCGCACCTTCAGCGGCAGGTCGGTGATTTCCGAGGCCAGGGCGATCGGCTGCCAAAAGCGGCGCAAATATTCGCCCCCGGGCGAGGGTTTCTCCACGTGCGTCAGCTCCGCGTCTTCCGCCGGCGTCGGCGCGGCGTGGTAGCCGTTGTAGGGCGTGTTGCGGTGTTCCTCACGCGCGGCCATCGATCGCTCCCCTGTGCGTCGCGGCAACTGTAGGGCAGCCGAGCGGCATGACTCCAGTGTGCTGTGGTGCGTCGCGACAAGGCAATTCCACTCGGCCGCGAACCGCCCTAGGGATACTGCCGCGGACCTAGTGGGATGGGATACCAGTTCAACTGGAGCGTCGTCTTCAACCTGCATGAGTGGCTCAGCGCCGCGCTGGTCACCTGCTATTACGCCTTCGGGACGACCATCGCCGGACTGCTGATTGGTGTCATGGTCGGTGTCGCGTTGATTGCGCGCCGTGCCTGGATCTGGCTGCCGGCACGCTGCTACGTGGGTTTCTTCCGCTGCACGCCGCTGTTAGTGCAAATCGTGTGGTTTTACTATGCGCTACCGATCCTTTCGGGCCTGACGATCTCGGCCTGGGCCGCATCCGGTCTTGGGATGTCGCTCTACATGGGCGCGTTCAGCGCGGAGATCTTTCGTGGCGGCATCGTCTCGATCGAGCGCGGGCAGTGGGACGCGGCGCGCGCCCTCGGCTTGAACCATGTGCGGCTGATGCGTTTGGTGATCCTGCCGCAGGCAGCGCGCCGCATGCTGCGCCCCGTCGCCAATCAGTGCATCCTGCAGTTGAAGAATACCTCGCTGCTGTAAGTCGTCACTGTGCCGGACCTGATGTATACCAGCTACGAAATCAGTTCGCGCACCTACCGGCCGCTCGAGGTGTATACGCTCGTCGCGCTGTTCTATTTCATGCTGTTGGCACCGCTGACGGCACTGGTTGGACGGCTGGAGGGAAGGCCAGCATTGGTATGACGCAACGGCCGGATCTGATCACGGAGGAGAGTCGCATGCCGCCCTCGACCACCAAGCGAACGTTGCTGAAAGGCGCCGCGATCCTGGCGGCGGTGGGGGGGGACACTGCGCACCGGCAGCGCGCTTGCGGCGCCGCCCGCGCTGTGGGACCAGGTCAAAACGACCGGCACGATGCGCGCTGGCGTGATTAGCGACCGACCGCCATACATCTACACCGTCGACGGCAGGTACAAGGGTTTTTCCATCGTCATGACGCAGGACCTGGCGAAGGCGCTCCAGGTCACGATGGACAAACCCATCAAGATCGAGTCGATCCCAACGACCTGGACCAGGGCGGTGCTAGACCTGCAGGCCTACAAGATCGACATCTTCTTCGGCTTCGCCTTCTCACCGGAGCGCGCGCAGGCGCTGGATCTGGTGGGGCCGCTGTACTATACGCCGGAGGTCGCGGTACCGGGCCGTGACAAAACCTTTGGCGACCAGTGGAGCGATTTCAACAAGCCAGGTATCAACGTCGCCGCGGCGATGGGCACGACCGACGAACAGGCGGGCCGCCGCTACCTGCCGAACGCGACGATGCGGGCGATGAAGAGCTACGGTGATGCGATCCTCGACATCCAGTCCGGCAACTCGGCCGCGCTGATCACGTCCGCGATAATCGGCTTCGGCGCGATGAGCGCAAACCCGAACCTGACCGACGTGCGGGTGCTGAAGCCGATCGTCTCGGGACCCTCGGGCGCCGGCGTGCGCAAGGATGGGGACGGACGGTTCTTCACGTTCTGCCAGGGTTTTTCCTGGGTCTATCGCGAGTCGGGGCAGAGCAAGAAGGTCATCCTGGCAGCGATGTCGGAGCTTGGTATGAACCTGTCGAGGGTGCCCGCGGACATCGAATTTTGATACCGAACGCCGAGAAGAATGACGTACGCTGGCGTCTGACGTAATACGTTATGGCCGGGCTCGACCCGATCATCCCCACGGGCATTAGCCGGCCGAAAGAAGCGATTGCCGGCTGCAACACGGCCTTCGGGGGATGGTCGGTACAAGTGCGGCCATGACGCGTTGGGCCAGATGCCGACGTAGTCACTCCTTCCGCTGGTTGGTATGAGAGATCGGCGGCCGCACCCCTGCACGCCTCAGGCCGCATCGGCCAGCCGGTCCCAACTGTTGCGGCGAAGATCATCCGTCTCGGTCAGCACGCTTGGGCGACGCCCAAGAATTATCGCTTC
>PLXO01000062.1 GCA_003151425.1 Acetobacteraceae bacterium | reverse complement strand
CAAACCGGGGTCGAGCAGATACGCCCAGGGAGGCGCCCAATGGGGCTATCGGCTACTGCCACTGGTGCTGCTGCTAATCCCGATGCTTTATATGGTGCAGGAATTGACGGTGCGGCTGGGCATCCACACCGGGCGCGGCCATGGCGAACTGATCCGCGAACGGTTCGGTGCCGGGTGGGCGTGGCTGTCGACGGCAGGTTTGGCGGCGGCAACGATCGGCTCGCTGGTGACCGAATTTACCGGCGTCGCGGGGATCGGTGAACTCTATGGCCTGTCGCGCGGCCTCACCTTGCCCATTGCCACGGCGACCCTGCTCGCTGTCGTCGCCACCGGCTCCTACCGGCGGGTGGAACGGACGGCGATCGTCATCGGCCTGTTCGAACTCGCCTTTTTTGCCGTCGCCTGGGCCGCGCACCCGAAGCTCGGAACCGTGGCAAGGGATGCGGTCGACCTACCGATCGGCAATCATGAATTCATGTATCTGGCGGCGGCGGTCATCGGCGCGGTCTTCAACCCGTGGATGATCTTCTACCAACAATCCGCCATTGCCGACAAAAAGCTGCAGCCGAGTGGCCTCAAGGCGGCCCGCTGGGACACGGCCGTCGGTGCGGTGCTGACCCAATGCCTGACTGGAGCCGTCCTGGTCGCGGCGGCGGCGACGCTGAAGTCCGGCGGTGTCTCGGCGAGTCTGGACAGTGTCGGCGAGATCAGCATCGCGTTGTCGCCACTGCTTGGAGAGAGTGTCGGACGGATGGTCTTCAGTATCGGCGTGCTCGGCGCCTCGATGGTGGCCGCCATCGTGTCCTCGCTGGCGCTGACCTGGGGGGTGGGCGAGGTCACTGGCTACCGGCGTTCGCTGGAATACGGACCGTTCCGGGCGAGATGGTTTTATGGCGTCTACGCGGCCTGCGTTGTCGGTGCCGCCGCCCTGGTTTGGTTTGTGCCGGACCTCGTGTGGCTGAATATCGCGGCGCAAGTGCTGAATGCATTTCTGTTACCGCTGGTGATCGGCTTCTTGGTTGCATTGGCGGTGAAGGCACTGCCCGAGCCGCTGCGTCCGCGGGGGGGCTATCTTTGGGTATTGATCGGCACTTCGGCCATGGTCATCGCCGTGGGTCTGTTCGGCGGCGTCTCGGGACTGCTGTAGCTGCTCTTAATGGAGGCCGATCTCGGATTTTCTCCTGGTTTTATCGGGTTTTTGTTCTGGACCCACCGCTGCTTCCTGGAAGCCGTCAGTCGGGCGACCCGAGACACAATGGGGTAGTGTCTCAGTTTGAACTTCCCACTTTGTAGACGGTCGGCCGAACCGGCGCCACGGCCCGCGCGTCGATCAGCGCGACGATATCATCCATGCTCCAAAGCGTCTTGCTCAGGCCGGCAGACATGGCCGGGGGGCACTTGAGCGTCTTGTGGACGCGGACGAAGTTGTAGAACACGTAGAACAGCGCCAGCGTGTGCCGATGGCCTTCCACGCGCTTGCTGAAAGCGTTCGTCAACCTGGCGAACCGGCGCATCTGCATCCGCATGGTGAGGTTCTGCCGTTCAACGTATGACGTGTTGACGTGCTTCGGATCGGGCCGACCCTCAACCCGTCGCTGCTCCGTGCCAATGCACTCGCCCGGGCTGTAGCGGCCCAGCGCACCCTCGGGGGTACCGTAGTGCTTGATCAGCATGGCGTAGTCGATATCGGCGCCGAATGCGTCTTCAACGGCTGCGAGATAGGGGCCGTGGCCATCGGTCGTCAGTTGCACCCGGTTGGCCAGCCGCGCGGCAACGTCCTGCATGAAGACGTGAGCGGTGCCAGCGTCCCGGTTGCCGACGGTCCATGAGATCATCAACTTGTGGTCTGCGTCCAACGCGGTCCACGTCCAGCAATCGCCAGCGCCTTGCGGTGCGGCCTTGGCCGTCTTGACGTTCTTGGCCTTGGCGTAAACGAAGGACCAGATTTCATCGCACTGCACGCGCTTGGATGTCACGCCATGCACCGTTTCGTCGTGGAATGCCTCGCAGGCTTCCCCGGCTTCGGTCAGTATCTTGGCGACAGTGTTGATCGACACATCCACCACGCGAGAGATCGGCCGCATTGAGGAACCCTCTACCAGCATGGAGAGGATTTGGACGCGCTTGGCGTGCGGGAGCTTGTTCATGCAGATAAGTTAGCCCCGAACGCGCCCCTATGCAAGCATTATGTTCACAATGGACGACAATTCGCGGATCATCTAACAGGAAAACCAGAGCGGCGACACCGCACCTCATAACTCACTATTTCTATATATCATACGTCTTTCCAGTAACTTATGCCGCATACTTTGAAAAGCAGCCTTTCGAGGGATTGAGGAAAGGGAGCGTCGTATAGTGATAAGGGCGTGTTTGACGGCGTTGGCATCGTCAGGGGACTCCTAAGGGCGGCACGTGATGGGCTACCGCGCCGACGCGTAGCCGGACGCTTGACACGCGCCGAAGCCATGGAGCATATAGAGGGTGGCGCCGGTGCAACCAACGGGATGGATGGCACCATCTCCGTTGGCAGACACCGGTCCCGGCAGCAGGGTGACCCCCACGCCGGGGTGGAGGTCGGGCGTAGAGAATGCCACAACCGCCGCTCTCGCGAGCGTCGTAAGTATGGCACAATGCCCGGCTTTCTGCAAGGGGAACCGCCCCAGCAGAAGGCATATCTCATGCCCGATGAACGCTGGACGCCGCGCAGACCGCGCTGGCGTCGTTACGTGGTCGCAAGGCCACGTCCACATCTACGGCTCTAGCCCTAGGTGACGGAGTCGCAGCACTCGGTCAGCGGTAGCGGTCGAGTGCCGCTCGTTTCACCATTCCTCTAGCGGCGCGGGGTAATGCCCGCGCCTAGGAGAACGGCAATGCTAGACGGTGACGGCAGGATCGAACCGGCCGGCGAGTCGGCGTCTCCGGAGCTGGAGAGGCCGGCGAAGAAACTCGTGCGCCGTTCTATAAAGAGGCGCGTATCAACGAAGGCGCTCGTCAAGGAGAAGGCGTCGCGCGAGCAATCGACGATCCTGTTTCCGTACGCCGATTTGGAGACAGCAGCTTCTATCGCGCAGGCGATGTTTCGCGCTGGCGGGGTCGCGTTGACGCGCGACCAGTTGGGGGGTGTTACCGGCCTGTCGGTCGGAAGCGGCAATTTCGTTTTGAAAGTGGCTACCGCTAGGATTTTTGGTCTTCTCGCGAGTGTCCAAGGGAAATATCAGTTAACGCCCCTTGGCTTCGAGGTCGCCAGTTCGGATGAAAAGATGTACCGGGCGGCGCGGGCGCGGGCGTTTTTGACCGTCCCGCTGTATCAGCGTGTCTATGATGAATTTAGGGGCAAGCAATTGCCTCCGCGTCCTCACGGCCTGGAGCAGGCGTTCGTTCGCCTCGGTGTTGCTACCAAGCAGCGCACAAACGCTCGACTAGCCTTCGACAGGTCCGCGAAGCAGGCTGGCTTCTTCGACAACGGAAATGATAGGCTTGTCGAACCGATCATCGCAGGGGGAGCGTCTGCCGAGCGAGGTCAGCCGGCTACCGTAGTTCCCGATGTGGAACCTGGGACCAAAGCTGGTCGCCTCCTGCGGAAAATCCGCAGCGACGAAGAGGGTGGAGACGATCTTCACCCGTTCATTCAGGGCTTGCTTGATACACTTCCTGCGCCGAACAGCACATGGGCGATTGAGGGCCGCGCGAAATGGTTGCAGGCGGCTGCCAACATCTTCGATCTGATCTACATGGGGGACGGCACGATCAGCATAGCGACGCACAAGCCTGTACCCGCTGGGGAGTGACCGCCTGAGCGGTGCCCCTATTTGCCCCAGCGCGCCTCGGCAGCCTTTCGAGCTATCTCGCCGCGCCTTTCGGCAGGAAGCTTCTTCGCTCGGCCGACTGCGCCAGCACGTCCCCTTTGTCTTTGTCCCTCGGGCAAGACCCTGTCCTCCGCCTCCCCTATGGAGATGCGGGCGACCATGACGGCCGCGCCGACCACGTCGGCGGGGCGCTTCTGGCCCTGGGGTCCCTTGGGCACGCGCTAGCCTCGGTAGGGAGGGAGCGCGTCCCACTCTGCCGGCGTCAACGAGCGATACTGGTTGCCCACGCGGACGACGACCCGGTCCCTCGTAGAGTCGCTGCTGTAGATCGCCGGCTGACCATCAAGAACCCTGACAAACGCTTTGCCGCTCATTTAACCACTCCGCCGCAGATGTTTCACAATATAGCAGATGGGGTTGCGACTCGCTATCGCCAAACGTCCCAATCTTGGGATATTCAAACTGAGACACTACCCACAATGGTGACTGATAGCTCATGGCGCAGGCCCTGCCTTAGAAATGCCAAAGCGGAACGACAGCTTCCCACCCATTGCTGACATTTAGGCCGAGGCAGCGGCCACCGAGCGAGGAAGGCTGTCGCTCCGCTCGAAGCGCCGTGCGGATGACTCTCCCCTGAGGGGCAGGCCGATGCGACCGAGGATCGCGTCGGTGGATGACGGGCGCGGCGCGCACCGCCTCGGTGCAGGCCGCACCGGGGGAAGTTTGTCCTGGGGCACCGCAGCCGATCCCGCACGGTTCTCCGTGTGCACCGTGCCTCCTCCCTTCCCCGCGTTAGATTCTTGCTCGCTTGCGGACGGCCGAGCGCCCGAAGTCTCGCCCCACTACTCAGGCTCCAGCGCACCGTGCGGCGCCTGCCGCCTCAAGGATTTTCACCGCGGAAGGCCGAGGACCACGCGGCCACGAAGACCTGCCCGTCGATCCACGCCGCCCGCTCCGGCCGGTCCGCGCGGATCACCTGAATGGCGGGCCAAGGCGCATTGCCGGCTCAGGGCGGGACAGCCCTTCGTGGCCCTTCATGGCCCTCGGCCTTCTTCGTGGTGAAATTCTTGCCGGCCCGCGTTCGCCGCCGGTGGCTTGGGTGACCGCGCGGACCGGGGGCACCCGCGCGCCCGCGGGGCGGGGCTGGTCGAAGGCTGAGTGTCCCTCTCCGGCGCGGTTTCGCTGGCGCCGGGGGACGGTTCGGTGTAAGACGCAGTAACTAACTCTTAGCAAACCAGGATCGCAGATGACCCCCATCACAGCCCCCACCTCTCTCGACTCTCCCGACGCGGATGGTGCGTTGCCCGGGAAAGCCCCACGGCAGACGCCGCCGCCGGGCGCATTTCCCACTGGAGGGGCGACCGGCTCGGACGAATGCCATGCGACTGTGCCGGGCGGGACGGAGGCAGGTCGTGGCGGCGATGGCGGAAACGTGGTGCGGAGCGGCAAGCCGCGCAACGACCCGAACCTGGCGCCCGCGGAGCCTGCCCGCGGGCTTGACCTGCGGGGGGCGAGGGCGCGGACGACCGGCCTCGGCTGCCGGGCGCCGGCGATGGCGAACGGGCGATGCAGGATGCATGGCGGGCGCAGCACCGGGCCGCGGACGCCGGAGGGACTGGCCAGGTTGGCCGCCGCACACACCAAGCACGGGAACGATGGCGCGGCGTGGCGGGCGGTGAACCGCTACCAGAGGACGGTGATCGTGCGGTCTCGGCTGCTCGCTGGGGCGTATGGGCTCGGGCCGCATCTGCCGCCCGACATCGCCGCGCGGATGGCACTCGGGGCGAACGAACTGGCGCCGCCGCCGCACTACTCGCGCGGGCCGGTCGTGCTCCCCGAGACGGGCGCCCTGGGGCACGACCCGGTGGCGGAACGGGGCAGCCTGGGGCGGGACGCGCGCGGGCGGTTCGTGGCGCGGGCGCGGCCGGCGTTGCGCGGGCGGATGGTGGAGCGCGAGGCGGCCCGGAGCGAGGCGGCGATGCTGGCGCCGTGGCGGGCGGGGATCGCGTGGGCGCGGGCCGCCGAGCGGGCGGTGCTGGCCGCGGCGCGCGGACAAAACGCCATGTTGAGCCAGCCACCGGGCGCTCGTCCCGGTGGGGAGACGGTGCGATCGGATGCGGCGGCCGCCAGGATGGGGTCGGTCCCTGGGCAGGGGGCGCGGTCCGCCGACCTCGGACGACACCCCATACAACGGGAGACGGTGCGGCCAGACGCGGTGGCTGCCGGGGTGGGGTCGGTCCCTGGGCAGGGGGCACGGTCCGTGGAGCTCGGACGACACCCCATACAACGGGAGACGGTGCGGTCCGGCGGGGCGGCGGCCAGGATGGGGTCGGTCCCTGGGCAGGGGCCACGGTCCGCGGAGCTCGGACGACACCGCATACAACGGGAGACGGTGCGGTCGGACGCGGCGGCTGCCGGGGTGGGGTCGGTCCCCGGGCAGGGCGCGCGGTCCGCCGACCTCGGACAACGCTCCATGCTGAGCCTGCCACCGGGCGCTTGTCCCGGTGGGGAGAAGGCGACGCGTCCGACCGGGGCGATGACGCGGACGCCACCCGCCGCCCGTACTCCTTCCGCTGTCCTACCCCTCCCCCCAACCTTGGTCAGCTTCGCCGCCCAAGCCCTCAAGGGGAGGGGGAGCTTCGGTTTCAGAACTACGCTGCTGAGCAGCACCGTCTGCAACGAGCCGGCAGCGGGCAAGCTGGCGGTGCAGATCAGGCGCGGACGTGGTTGGCCGGTCCGGACGACGATGGACGAGGCCGAGCGGGCAGAGCTGGTCCGGCAGGCCTGGGTGGCGGAAGTCGGGCGCCGCATGGCGGAGGAAGCCAAGCGGTTGCGCACGCGCTGTGTGCTGCGGGTTGGATCTGTTGCGGATATTGTCCGGCGGGATGACCTCGCGAGCGGCGGGCAATGATGCTTCTCCGCGCGCTCCACGGTGGATCTTGTTTGCGGAGTGTGGAAAAAGTCCGGGGAACGGGAGTGGCCGGTGCGGGCGGCCGGCCCTCACCCGGATCGCGGCGCGACCCGCCTTGGTCCGCTCTTCGCGGCCCAAGCCCGCGCGCGGGAGAGGTGAAAAAGGGGACGCGCAGCAACGCGCGATTGTTGCGCCCCCCTGGGGTCAGACTCCCCTGGGGGTCACAAATCCCCTGGGATCAGAATCCCTCGCGCTCGATCCGCTTGCGCTCCAGCTTGCGGGCGCGGCGGACGGCTTCCGCGGCCTCGCGGGCGCGGCGCTCGGACGGCTTTTCGTAGTGCCGCCGCAGCTTCATCTCGCGGAAAATCCCCTCCCGCTGCATCTTCTTCTTGAGCGCCTTCAGCGCCTGGTCGACATTGTTGTCACGAACGAGAACTTGCACTTGGCCGCCTGCTCCTTTCCGCGCTGTCGCCCCCGCCTATCGGAGACGCACGAATCTGCCCCGCGTCCGGTGGTCCGTGCGAGGGGCGTGCCCTATAACACGCGTCCTCGCCCTCGCCAATGCGGCTTTGGCTCGCAATTTCGCAACCAACCCGATCCTGGACAGAGCCCAACTCCCGGCCTCCGCGCAACCCCAGGACCTGGCCCAATCCCTGGACCCAACCCAATCCCGGAACCAACATGGCCATTCTGAAGATCGCCCGCATGGGCCACCCCGTCCTGATCCAACGCTGTGCGCCGGTTCCCGATCCCGGCGCACCGGAGATCCGCCGCCTGGTCGCCGACATGATCGAGACAATGGAAGACGCGCCCGGCGTCGGTCTCGCGGCGCCGCAGGTCTATGTTCCGCTGCGTTTATTCGTGTTCCGCATCCCGGACGGGCGGGCAGGCGAGGATCCGCTCGACACGCCGGTCGGCACCTCGGTGCTGATCAACCCGGAGGTGGAGCTGCTGACCGATGAGCGCGTGCTGTACTGGGAGGGCTGCCTGTCGATCCCGGGCCTGCGGGCCGCGGTGCCGCGTGCCCCGCGCATCCGCTACCGCGGCGTGGACTGCGACGGCGTGCCGACCGAGCGCGAGGTCTCCGGCTTCCACGCCGACGTGATCCAGCACGAATACGACCACCTGGACGGGATTCTGTATCCGATGCGGATGCAGGACTTCTCGCTGTTCGGATTCACCGAGGAACTGGCCGCCGCGGCGGTCCGCCGGGAAAGCCAACGGGAAAGGACACAGGCATGATGGCGCCACCCGAGCGCGGGCCGGAGCGCGACGCCGCGATCCAGGCGATGATGCCGCATGTGCCGTTCGACGGCTGGACCCGCCGCGCGCTCGCAGTGGCATTGGCCGGGAGTGACGCCCCGGCCGATGAGGCGGAGCTGCTGTTTCCCGGTGGCGCGGTGGCGATGGTCGAGGCGTTCTGCGATCTCGCCGACCGGCGGATGACCGAGGGCGCCGCCGCGCTCGATCTGGCGGACAAGGGCCTGATCGCGCGCGTACGTGCCATTATCGCGCTGCGCCTGGCGCAGAACCGCCCGCACAAGGAAGCGGTGCGCCGCGCTGTTTCGGTCCTGGCGCTGCCGATGCACGCGCGCCAGGCGGCCGGTTGCACGCTGCGCACGGTGGATGCGATTTGGCACGCCGCCGGCGACCGCGCCGCGGATTTCACCTGGTACACCAAGCGCGCCATGCTGGCCGCGGTGTACGGCGCGACGCTGCTGTACTGGCTGCGCGACGCCAGCGAGGACAACACCGCAACGCTGGGCTTCCTGGATCGCCGGCTGGCCGGGATCGGCCGGACGTATAAGCTGCGCGGTCGTGCCAGCGCTGTCCTGCGCCGCGTGATGCCGCCGCTGCGGCACCCCGCTTGAATGCCGAGCCCCGCTTGACCGACGAACTCCGCTTGACTGACGAACCCCGCTTGACTGACGAGGCCTGAGCCCGCGATGCCGCACGTCCACGTCGAGCACAACACGACCTATCGCTATGCCGCCCCGGTGCAGCTCACCGAGCATCGCCTGATGCTGCGTCCGCACGATAGTCATGACCTGCGGCTGAACGATGCCACGCTGGGACTCACGCCGCCGGCGGCGCGATTGCGCTGGGCGCACGACGTGTTCGGCAATTCGATCTGCTTCGTGGATTTCGTCGGGGCGCCGGCCGATACGCTGAACATCGTTTCGGTGCTGGACCTTGACCATTACCCGACGCAGACCGACCTGCTGCTCGATCCGGCTGCTGAGGTCTACCCCTTCCGCTACGCGGCCGAGGAGATGCCGGACCTGGCACCCCTGGTGGAGCGTCAGACGCCGGATCCGCAACGCACGGTGGACGCCTGGGCGCGTCGCTTTCTGGCCCGGTCCGGACCGACGCAGACGCTGCCGTTGCTGGCGGCGATGACCGAGGCGATCAAGACGGACTTCATCTATGAAGCGCGCGACGCCGAGGGCACGAACGCGCCGCTGGTCACCCTGGCCACAGGTCGCGGCGCCTGTCGCGATCTGGCGCTGCTGATGATGGAGGCGGCGCGCGCGCTGGGCTTCGCGGCACGTTTCATCAGCGGCTATGTCTACGACGCCGCGCTGGTCGACAGTGCCCATCCAGTGGTCGGCGGCGGTGCCACGCATGCCTGGTGCGCGATCTATCTGCCGGGTGCCGGCTGGGTGGAATTCGATCCCACCAACGGATTGATCGCCGGACGCAATCTGATCCGCGTGTCGGTGGCGCGCACGCCGGAGCAGGCGGTGCCGGTATCCGGCGGCTTCGTCGGCAAGCCGAACGACTTCATTTCGCTGGAGGTCGATGTCACGGTGGCCGTCGGCGACCAGGCAGTGGCCTATGCCAGCTAGGCGGAGGTGGTAATGCCGGCGAACGCGATGCTGCAGGCGGCCGAGGCCGACGGCTTCCCGGTGCTGGACCTCGTGGATTACCTGCGTGGCGCGTCCGGGGCAGTGGAACGACTGGCCTTGGAACTGCGCGAGGCGCTGGAGACCGTCGGCTTCCTGGTGGTGGTCAATCACGGCGTGCCGCAGGCGATGATCGACGACATCTTCGTCCAGGCGGCGCGACTGCACGCACTGCCGATGGCACAGAAGCAGGCGCTCCGCATGGGCAGCGGCTCGGTCGGCTACCTCGCGGCGGCGACCTACGCGATCAAGACCTCGGAGATCAACGCCGGGCGAAAACCCGATCTGAACGAGGCGTTCTTCATCGATCGCGACCGCTCGCCGGACGATCCCGCGGTGCGCGAAGGCAAGCGGTTCCGCGAGGTCAACAAATGGCCAGATGGGCTCCCGGGGTTTCGCGAGCGGGCGATGGCTTACTACGCGCGGCTGGAGGCGTTCGCCAAGAGCCTGCTGCCGGCGTTCGCCACCGCGCTCGATCTGCCGCCGGACTGGTTCGACGCGGCGTTCGTCGATGCGCAATGCACGCTGCGCCTGTCGCACTATGCGCCGACCAGCTATGAGGACAACCAGTTCGGCATCGCGCCGCACACGGATTCGTCGTTCCTGACCATCCTGCTGCAGTCCGAGCTTGAGGGGCTGTATGTCCGCCCGGCCGGTCGCGGCTGGATGAAGGCGCCGCGCATTCCCGGGTCGTTCGTCATCAACTCGGGCGACATGTGCAAGCGCTGGACGAACGATCGCTTCCTGTCGACCGAGCACCTGGCGATCAATCCGTCACCGGACCGGCATCGTTACGCGGCGCCGTTCTTCTTCGCCCCGAACATCTACTGGCCGATACGTTGCGTGCCGACCTGCTGCGACGAGGCGAACCCTGCGCGGTATCCCGAGGTGACTTACGAGCAGTATCGGCTGTGGTTTCTGCGCAACAACTATCACGCCGCGGCGGATGCGCCGGCCGAGATGGCGAAGCCGTAGAGTGGGGCGATAATTCTCCCCCTCCCCTTGAGGGAGGGGGGAGGGGTCGGTGCGGTACGAAGCTGCGTAGTGACCCCGCCACCAACCCCTCCCCCCAAACCCCCTCCCTCAAGGGGAGGGGGAGGGTCCTGACCCGCCATGACGTGCTGGGTCGGACGGGCCGGGTGCAGCAATCTTTTCGGCGCCTGATCAGCTCTTCCCAGCGTAGCTCTTGGCCATGCCTTCGCCCGGTTCCGCTTGCGGACCGAACGGCATGATCGGGTAGCGCAGTCCGGCCTTCGCCAGTCCCTGCAAGCCGGTCACCGCGCGCTGCAGATCCTCCGGCGGGCAGGCCATCAGCATCTCATCGTCGGCGACCGCGCCGTAGCGGCGCTCGGCGTAGCACGGGATCGACAGGCTGACGGTGCGCGTCTTCAGCGCGTGGCCCCAACTGTCGGCGCAGGCGCTCTCGCCGGTGATGCTGAAATCGTAGCGCCGGTAGTTGCGCCACTGCAGCCCGTTGATGAACAGGATCATCTGCGCCGGATTGCCGTAGAACAGGCACACATCGGGCGGATCGAGCCGCGCGGTGCGCAGCGGCGAGACCACCATGCCGTGATAGCGCCCGGGCGGCACGCGCGGCATCTGCGCCTGGTGGGCCGCCGCGGCCTCGCGGTTCTCGAACCACACGCCCTCCATCTTGCGCCCGGAGGTGTAGATTTCTCCTGGTGCATCCAGCCCGATCACGCTGCTGCACGAGGAAAACGCCGGCACGTTTTCCGTCGTGATGCCCAGCGTGAATCCCGCCATGCGCGCCTGTGTGACAAGCTGGCAGGTGGAGAAAGTCTTGCCCTTCGGCGGACGGCGCAGACCGGGGACACGCGCCATCTCCTCCAGGTCCTCGAACAGCTTCATGCCGATCGGGAAGGTACGCAACCGCAACAACTGATTGAGCTGTTCGCCCAGCTCGGCGATCGCCTTGCCGTCAAGCTTTGGGGCGTCGAGTTTTGACGCGTCCTCGGTGGTGACGACATCATTCATCAGGGCGTCTCCCTTTGCGAGCATCGTTGGCCCGAGGCTAGAGCATTTTCACGCTGACCGGAAACGACCCCTGTCATTGCGAGGCGGGCCGCGACGAAGCAATCCCCATCCTCCGGGGCACGAGCTTGCTTCGTCGCGGCCCTACTCGCGATGACAGAGGGGCCGAGATCCCCAATGCCCGCAGGTGCGCGCTTTCGATATGTGCGCGCAACGCTTCCACCGCCGCCGCCACATCGCGCGCGGCGATCGCCGCCAACACAAGCGAATGCTCATGCAGCGTCGACATCAGCACCGCCTCGGACAGCAGCGACTGCTCCAGCCGCGCCAGCCGCACCTTGATGCTGTTCACCCGGTAAATGTTGCGCACCAGATCGTTGCCCAGACTGTCGATCAGCGCGTCGTGCATCGCCCAGTCGGTGGTCTGCGCCTGATCGAGCAGCCGCTTCGAACGATCCCCCGCCTCGGCCCGCGTCAGCACCGCCTGGTGCGCCGTGACCAGCGCGGCGATCTCGGCCTCGCTGGCGTGGCGCGTGAACACCGCCACCGCCTCGCATTCCAGGATGCGCCGCAGTTCGAACGCATTGCGCACCAACTTCAGATCCATCGGCGCGATCTGCAGGCCACGTTTTGGCACCGTGACGATCAGGCCGTCGGCCTCCAGACGCGGGATCATCTCGCGGATCGCCGCAAGCGACAGGCCGGTCAGCGCGACCAGTTCGCGCTGCGAAATGAATTGTCCCGCACGAATGTTCATCGCCAGCAGATGCTGGCGGAAACTCTCATAGGCGCGGTCGCGCTGTTTCACCGGCCATGGGGAAGTTGGCACGGGCGCAGGCACGACAGGCACGGACGCAGGCTGGGGCGCCGCCGCATCCATCACGCGGCGCGCTGGTGAGGCAGAGCGTCGAGCTGGGCCAGCCTCTGCGTGCCGTCCGCGAGCGTGGCCGGGCGCAGCGGCGGGCGCACATTCAGCCAGCCCGCCTGGCCGCTCTGTGCCGCCAGCATCGATTTCAGCAGTGCAATGAACGGCCCGCTGATCAGCCCGCAGGCTGCTCGCATCGTCTCGATCGGCGGGTTCGGGCGGAACATCGCTCGTACCAGGTGGGGCGCCACGTTGCCCATGCCGCAGATCGTGCCGGCGCCGCCCTCGGCCAGCGCGCGGCCGATATCGGCCTCGTTGCCGACGGTCACGGCCAGCTCCGGTGCAGCGGCGCGGAACGCGCGGAACTGCGCGAAGTCGGCACTGCTGTCCTTCACGCCGGCGATCACCCGCCCGTAGCGAGCGCGCAGCCGGGCGGCCACGTCCGGGGGGACGCGGACGCCGGACACCTGCGGAATATTATACAATGTCAGCCGCAGGCGATCGTCGTTCACTTGATCGACCAGTCTGGCGTAGGCATCGACCAGCCCGTCCTCGGTTACATCGCGGTAGAAATAGGGCGGCAACACCAGGACCTGTGTCAGGCCGAACGACAGCGTATCACGGCACAGCCGCACGGCATCGGCGATGGCGGGAAATCCGGCGCCGACCGCCAGGCGTTCCGGCGCGATGCCCTGGTCCAGCAGATCGCGGACAACAGCGACGCGCTCCGCCGTGGAGAACGAGGGGCCCTCCCCGGTGGTGCCGAACACCACCAGGCCGTCGCAGCCCTGGGCGAACAGCGCGCGGGCGTGATCGCCGAGCACGGTCGTGTCGACTTGGCCGGTTGCGTCGAGCGGGGTCGCCGACGCGACCCAGAAACCGTGAATGCCGTCATACATTGGTGTGATGCCTGTTGGGGAGTGCTGATCGGGTAGCAATGATACACGCATCCGACTGACATGTCAGCAAGTCAATCACAGCCGACGACACGGGCACAGCCGACGACGCGGGCACAGCCGACGACACAGGCACAGCCGACGACGCGGGCACCGCCGACGGCGCGGTCGGCGTGCTCCCTGTGCGCATCAGACAGCGGCCTGCGCCGGGCGCCGCGGGTGCAACTGACGCAGCAGGTACACCGCGGCCACGGCGCCGACCAGCAGCAGGCCGCCGATCAACGGCCGATGCACGATCCAGGCGACCGCGATCGTCGCCAGCGTGATCGGCACCGCCAGCGTGAGTGCCACCAGGAAAGCCCCCGCGCCGACCAACGATTCGAGGAACGGCACCACCGCAAAAATCATCGTCAGCGGCCGCGTGACGCAGACAAATCCGATCAGCATCGCAACGAAGCCGGCACCGCGCAGGATCCACGTCAGTTGGCCTTCCGATTTCTGCTCGTCGTGGAACAGGCCGGCGGCGGTGACGACGCCCGGTTCCGCCAACGCGATGGTGTAGCCGTTGGCATCGCGATACCCCGTCAGCACACCGTTCGACTGCGCCGCGGCGACCGAGATCGTCTGTGCCGGAATGCCGGCGAAGCTCACCCGGACATCGCCGATCGCCGGCTGGCTCGGGTTCTGGCCATGGTAAAACCCGTCGCCCGCCGCCTGGTAGCCCGCCGGCGGCGCCGATTGCGCCTGCAGCGGCGCGAACGTCGACACCTTGTTCAGCAGTGACGGGTCGACCCGATAGGCGCCGAGCTTGACCTCGTCGGCATTGAAATTGGCCGAGCGCACCTGCATCGGCGGGTTCTGGTGGCCGTCGCGCACCTTGAACTGCGTCGAAACAATCGGCTGGTCCGACCAGACATGCTGGTAGGTATACGTGGTCTCGGTGGTCTTCGACCCGCCGATTGACTGCTGGGACTGCGAGCTGGTCGCCTCCTTCCACTGATACATCTCGGCGGTGCGCGACAGCCGCAGCAGCCCGTCGCCGGTGACACCGAAGATGGGGTCGCGCGCCGAAGTGGTCGGCTGCATTGTCCCCGAGACATGCACCAGCTTGCCGTTGGCCTGCGGATCGACCGAAGCGGCGTCCACCTCGACGATCGCTGCGGCGCCGCGATTCAGCGCGCGAATCGCGTCCACGGCGCGGCCTTCGTTCCAGTACAGCACCGCGACGCTGGCCGGCACCAGGATCAGCCCGATCAGCGCAGCGACAAAGCTGCCGCCGAGACGTTGCAGCCAGCCCTGGGTGGTGACTTCGGTAAATTGGTCCGACATGACGTTGCCCCCTCGGGTTCATTGCATAATAGTGGGATGTTGCCCGTTTTGTCATCGTACCGAGGGCGGTGTCGGCCATCTGGCTGGTATGCAGGTGCCTCGACCGGCGTCCTCCTATTTGGGCACCGGTCGATCCGGCTGGGAGTAGGCGTCGGCAAACCGGCCGGAGTCCTGCGGCTCGGCTTCGGGGTTCAGATCAGCCAGGTCGGCGTAGGCGGCCGCAGGCTTTTGCGGCGCGGCGCCCGGGGCCGTCGCGGCACGCGGGCGACCCGGCGCAGCGCTTGGCCGGCCGCCCTGGGATTGACCACCCTGGGCCCCACCGCCCTTCAGCGCCGCGAGCGCCGCTTCCACCGCGTCGTCGTCCGGCGCCGGCCCTGACCCACCGATTTCATCCGCGCGCGCCTGCGCCTTGGCGTTCAGCGCCTTCCGCGTCTGCTTGCCGACCTGTTTGATTTCCTCCAGCATATCCTGCTTCTTTTCGAGCACGTCCTTGTTGCCGCCGCCCGACTTGAGGAACTTCCCGACCTTCAACTCCTCGGTGTTCGCCGTCTTGATCTGCAGTGCGCTCATGCCGGGCTTGACGTCGAGGAATTCCACCTTCGCCTCGTCGCGCAATTTCTGCGAGGGTGCGACGCCGAGCTTGCGCAGTACGGTCTGCGCCTGGGCGATGGCCTTGTTGAGCTTGTCGATCTCGCCGCTGAGCTTGCCAAGGTCCTTGGCGAGGTCAGCCTGGCCCTCCTCGTCCTCGGCCGCGGCGAGCGAGGCGGTCAGCGTCGCGGCCCGTTCACTGAGCGTCTCGGCGTCTTTCAGCTTGTCCTTCGCTGCCTCGTAGAGCTGCAGGCGCTTGTCGTCGGGTTGGAGTATCCTGCCGCGGACATCGGTGATGTCGTTTTCGAAGAAGGCGCCCTGCTTGGTCAACTGCTCGACCGCCTGGAGCAGGGCATCCACCTGCGGCTTGTAATGGCCACTGTTGTTGTTGATCTTGACGATCCGGCCGGACAAGTCGAATTCGACCACCCCGGCGGAGGCGGCCGCGCGCGACCGCGTCATCGGCCGGCCCTCGCCGTCGAGCACCGGCTGACCGTCCTTGTCCGTCACCACGTCGCCGCCCAATACCGTGGAATGGTGCGTCATTTCCGCGCGCCCGTCCGGGTCGGCGCGGACGGTTTGCTTGATGTCGTCAAGGCCCTGTGCTTCGCGACGAGTGGTATTGCCGTCGGCGTCGGTGGTGATGATCTCCGCCTTGTTTTCCTTGAACGTGACGACCTGGCCGGACGCGTCCATCGCGTAACCCAACTCTTTGCCGGCGACGCTGCTGCCGTCGCCTTTTTTGTAGCTGCCGTCAGCGTTCTGTTGCAGTGCGTTGGCGGCGCGCTCCGCGTCGGTATTGAGCTTGGTGGTGATCTGCGTGTTGTCTTTTGCCACCCCCCAGTTGCGCCAGGCGGCCTGGTTGTGCTCGCCGTCGTAACTGTCGGCGACGCGCTTCGTCGTCATGCCGGTCGGCGTCGGCGTTGTGTCCACCGGCGCAAAGGTCTTGGCCTTTTGCCGGGGCGGCGCGGCCGGGGCGTCCTCCGGCCCGCTGTAGGCGGTGGCGGGGCGCGGCATCCCGCCGACTTCGGGAGGCGCTGCGTAGGCACCAGCCGCTTGCTCTTCCGGCGTCCCGTAGGCCGAGGCGGGACGCGGCATGTCGCCACTCGCGGCCAATGTCGCGTATGGCGTATCGGCCGCTGCCTGCTCCGGCGTGCCATAGGCCGAGGCGAAGCGTGGGATCTCGCCGGTTTCGGGCGGTGCGTCGTAGTTTCCCGCCGGCCCATCCGGCGTGCCGTAAGCCGAGGCGAAGCGCGGGATTTCTCCGGTTTCGGGCGGTGTGTCGTAACCGCGTGCCGGCGCGGCGCGACGCGTGGCGCCGATACCGCGGCCTTCCGGACGTGCCGCGACGGCATTCAGCCCGAGCACCCGCTTCACCCAGACGATCTCCGCTGATTCAGCCATTGTTGTTCTCCTTATGTCAGGCTCTGACGCCAGCGCGCGAGGCATCGCTCCGACCAGGGCAAAACCATTGCATACCCGGAGCTACGTGCGGTCCGCAGGGTTCCGTGATTCAGGTCCCGAGCGTGCTCACCTGCAGCTTCGGATGCGCATACAGCATTATTGGAACACATGATTATCGGAATCCTACCGTGACGAATGCGTGCTGAATATTGCCTGTGCGATCCGGTTGCAACGGCTGACATGCATGCAGACATTGGCGATGCGTGCAGACATTGGCGGCCTTGCGCTGGTTGCGGCGGGAGGCGCCAGGTTTGACCATACAGATCCGGTCGAACTGTCGGATCATGCCAGCAGATCGCGTACCGCCCGCACCACCGGGTCGGGGGTTTCGCGCGACAGGAAATGGCCGGCGAACGGAACGAGCCGCCGCTCGTAGCGCGCGCTGAAGTGGCACTCGGCGTGCTCCGATCCCTCCGGCGGGGTGACACCGTCGGCGTCGCCCTGCAACACGATGGTGGGAACGCCGATCGTCGGTTGCGCGGCCAGGCGCACCTCCAGCTCTTCCAACCTCGGATCGCCGGGCGCGTTGGCGAAACGGTGGCGATACGACTGGATGGTGACCTCGACGAAATCCTCGTTGTCGAAGCTGGCGGCCGTCTGCTCGAAGGTCGCGTCGTCGAACCGCCAGTTCGGCGACCAGAGCCGCCACAACAGGCGCGCCAGTTCGCGACGGTTGGCGCGCAATCCGGCGCGGCCGCGTTCGGTCTGGAAATACCACTGGTACCAGTAGCGCAGCTCGGCCGCCGCCGAGGCCGGTCGGCCCGAGGCCGGAATGTTCTGGATGTTGTAGCCGGTGATCGAGACCAGGCCACGCGCCCGCTCCGGCCACAGCGCGGCGACGACGCAGGCGGCGCGGCCGCCCCAGTCATAGCCGCCCAGGATCGCCTGGCCGACGCCCAGCGCGTCCATGAAGTCGCGCAGGTCGGCACCCAGCGCGGCCTGCTGGCCGGAGCGTGGCGTGGCGGCGTCGAGGAAGCGCGTCGGCCCGTAGCCGCGCAGCCATGGCATCAGCACGCGGCAGCCCGCCGCGGCCAACGGCGGCGCCACGCCGTCCCAGTCATGCGGATCGGATGGCCAGCCATGCAGCAGGATCACCGGCGGGCCGTCGAGTGGCCCGGCCTCGAGATAAGCGATCTCCAGCGTCGGTGTGATGATGGTCTTGTGCATACGGCTAGTCCCTGTCTTCGCGGATACGCAAGTCGGTGCTTCCGGTCTTCATCTATCGTTCCTGTCCGTCAACATCCCCGCCAACATCCCCGTCATCATCCCCGTCATCATAATGGTGCGTGAGCAAAAGGAACCAGAACCGCGGATGAACGCAGATCGATGCAGATAAACCCGCATGTTGCGCACTACCGGTGGCCTCCCGTGCTTGGTATTTCGGCACCTCATCCAATCGCCTCCCGAGCACCAGCCTCGCAAACCGCCTCCCGGCACGCCAGCAGTGCGGCCAGTTCGGCCTCGTGCTCGTAGTCCGGCATCAGCCGGCGCAGCGTTGCGTCGCGTCCCGCCGCACCGTGCCCCGCCGCGCCGGACCCCGTGGCGGGGTGGAAATAGATTTCGCTGACCCCATCCGGCAGCGCGCCCAGCAGGCACCGCACGCGATCCGTCGTCATGTGCCCGCTCCAGGCCAGGCCGAAGCAGGCGTCGTTGGTCGCCAGCCCCGCCGCGCGCGCCTGGCGGCGCAGCACCCCGGTCCAGCAATACAGCGCGCGGCCGCCCAGCCCGACCCGCGTGCCGCAGGCGGCCAGCACCGCGGGCGGCTCGGCCGGGATGCGGATGGCGCGCAGACCGAACTCGCGGCCGATCCCGATCAGCAGCCGCCCGACCGTCGGGTGCAGGTGCATGTGCTTGTGCGCGTTGGCGTGGTCCAGCGTCAGCCCGGTGGCGGCGAAGGCGGCGAACTGGGCGCGGATCTCGGCGGCGAGCTGGCGGCGGACGCGCGGGCGGAAGAAATACGCCATCCCCAGGCGAAGCTGGTCGGACGGGAACTGCCCCGCGGCATCGACCAGGCCGGGAATCTCGGACGGCGGCAGCACGGCGGGGCCCTCGATCACCACGAGGTGCAGCCCGACGCGCAACCCCGGCAGCGCCCGGGCGCGCCGCACCGCATCCGCCGCAGCCGGGCCGGCGACCATCAGGCTGGCGCTGGTCAGCGCGCCTTGGCGATGCGCCAGCTCCACCGCCTCGTTGACCTGCTGGGTCAGACCGAAATCGTCGGCTGAGAAAATCACCCGCTTCATGGCACCGCCGCCGGCCGCCGGCGCGCGCCGTCCAACCGCACCGCACCACGGTTCATGGGATCTTGTCCGAGTTTGGCGACCGGAGCTGCCTGCCCGAGGACCGACGGCCGTCCGCCACCCCCGCCGTCCAACCGCACCGCGCCACGGTTCATAGGGTCTTGTCCTGGCTTTGCGACCGGAGCCACTTGCCCGGGGACCGACCGCGGTCCGCCACCCCCGCCGTCCAACCGCACCGCGCGACGGTTCACAGGGTCTTGTCCTGGATTTGCGACCGGAGCCACCTGCCCGACCAGCAATTCTCGTTTTGGTCGG
>PLXO01000201.1 GCA_003151425.1 Acetobacteraceae bacterium | reverse complement strand
GCCCAGCGGTCCTGCGCGTAGAGCTTCTCCTGCAACGCCGCCAGCCGCTCCACGCCGCCGTGCAGCAGCGCGTCCGCCTGCGGCTTGCCCAGGATGTCACCGGCGGTATCGGCCGGATCGTGGTCTTTGAGCTTGAACCCCTTGCCACGCGTGACGCGGTAGCGATCGAGCAGCGCGCGCACCTGCTTGCGCGAGATGTTCAGCGTGGCCGCGAGGTCGCCGGTGGCATCCATCATGCGCGCGAGTATGGCGCCTCAGCCGGGTGGACGAAAGCGCACCGCGACCGCGCAATGGTCGGACAACCGTTCCTTCCATTCCTCGGCGGTCTCGCGGAACACCTGCACGCTGAGCGTTGCGGGCTCCATCCACTGCGCCGCGGCCCCACCGGCCAGGATGTGGTCGATGAAGCGCTCGCTGCCCCAGCAGGGGCTGGAGCTTCCCTCGGTGGCGCGGACCAGCGGCGCCGCCTCGCGCAACCCGGCAATGAGTTGGTCCTTGCCCTCCATCCAGCGGTTGAAGTCGCCGAGCACGATGAACGGCACGCCCTCGGCCTTGCGCGCCGCGAGCCAAGCCTGCAACGGCGGCAGTTGCGCGGCCAGCGTCTTGCAGGCGGGGCGATGGGTGCGCGTCAGCACGTCGCGCTCGCACCCTGTCTTCAGGTGCACCGCGAGGATGCGCAGCGGCCCGGCCGCCAGGTGCAGCGTGATGTCGGCGCCGCTGCGCAGGTGTGCCGGCGGCGGGCCGGGCAGCGCCAGCGCGGTGGCGTCCGGATTGACGTCGTAGTCGAGGCCCCGCCGCACCACCAGCCCGACGCGCTGCACCACATGGTCTCGGGTCATGTGGATCGAGTAGCGGTCGGGCGGGAAGACGCGCGCGGCGATCTCGCGGCCGTCGACCTCCTGGACGGCGATCACGTCGGCGTCGAGCTGCGCGGCGTAGCCGGCCAGCGTGACGATGTCCTCCGGCCGTTTCGGGTGCGCATCCTCGGGCAGCGCGCGGTCGCCGTCCGCGCGATCGGTGAGCCATTCCAGGTTCCAGGTAGCGATTTTCAGCTCGGCAGCGCGGGCGGGCAGCGTCAGGCACGCGAGCAGCAGTGCGAGCAGGAGGCGGGTCACAGCAGCGTGCCGGCGGGCGGCGAGGGCGCGGTCTCTTGCATCTCGGTCTCCTGAAGTGGGTGGGCGCCGCAATCGGCCAGGAATCGGGCGAGGGCGTCGAAGTCGGCCGGCGCCCGCGTCGCATCGTCCCGATCGCCGCGCGGTACCCAGATCACCGTCTCGTAGCGCGCACGGGTTAACAAAACGCGATACGTGTTTACTTGGTAGGCGATCGCCGCCTCGCGGCGCATCACCTGCCAGGCGGTGCCGACGAAGGCGCGCGCCTGCCATGGCGCGCGGCCGGGCTGATGGCTCCGCGCTTGGCCTTTTTGGCGGATCAGGTCGTTGCCCCAGCACAGGCCGACATGGTCGAGCTCCAGCCCCTGGCAGGCGAACTGCGTCGCCGGCAGCTCCAGCGCGTCGGAGGCGCGCACGTCCGGCCAGCGATCGAGGAACCAGTGCGCCATCGCATCGGCGTCGAGGTGGGGAAAATTCGGCCATACCCCATCGGCGCGCAGCCGCTTGGCGCCGGCGCTGCACACCAGCCCGGCACGGCGCTGCCCGCGCGCGAGCTGACGCAGGGCCGCGCGCATCGCTTGCAGCGAGCGGGTCAGCAGGAACGGCACCCCGCCGGCCTGCACCGCGATCGCCGCGGCTGCGTCGGCGTCACCGTGCAGCACGGCATCGACCCATGGCGCGGCCGCCGCGGAGCGGACCGAACGGACGGGCACATCCAGATGCAACCGCGGATCGGTCGTCATCGCCTCGGGTGTCGTGACGAACAGGCGCTGGCGCGGATCCGCGGCCGCGATTACATCGTCGGGCGCGTGGATGCGCCAGTCGGGCCGTTGCAGCAGCGCCTCGCCCCAGGCTTCCAGCCCGGCCTCGCCAGTGTTGATCTCCTGGCCGGTGCCGACCAGCGAGACGATCACCGCCCAGTCGGGATGCCGGCGCATGATGTCGAGGAACATCGCTGCCTCGCTCTGCGCGTGGCCGAACTTGCGCGCACCGAACGCGGCGTCCCATGCGCGCTGCGCCTCGTCGAACACGACGACATGTTCGTGCGGCGGATCGGTCCGTTCGCGGTTGTCGCGCAGAAAGCCGATCAGCGGCTGGATGGCGCTTTCGGTCTGCTGGCGGGCCATGCGCATGCCGCGCCCCTGGTCGCGCGCGTCGCGGGCCAGTGCCTCGCGCATCACGTGCACCAGCGGCAGGTTGCCGGTCAGGAACGCGGCGCCGATGTCGGCCCCGAACACGACGTTCAGGCCGCACAGCGTCTTGCCGGCGCCGGGGATGCCGGTGACGAACAGCACCAGATGTTGGTGGTCCGCGCGGGCCTGCGCGATGGCAGCGCCGATCGCGTCGCTGGTGCGTGTCAGGTTGCCGACATCGGCGCGCGCCGCGGCGATCTCCGCCACGCCGTGCCGGCGATACAGCATGGTGGCGGCTTCGACGATGGTCGGCACCGGCCGGTACGGCGCCGCTTCCCAGGCGGACGCATCGAGCGGTCGCTCGGGTTTTGGAATGCGCGTCATGATCTCGTGCACCAGCGCGGCCAGCGTGCGCGAAGTCGCATCCAGCACCGGAGTGACGGCGTGCCACAGCAATGGCCAGTCGGTCGCGCGCGGCTGGCCCTGCGTCACCACCAGGATCGGCACCACTGGTTGGGCGCGGCTCTCCGCGTGGAAGTCGAACAGATCGAGCGCGTAATCCTCGACCTGCTCGCGCGCCAGCCGGGTCTGATCGGCGGTCTTGAACTCCAGCACCAGGATGGCGCGATCGCTCAGCAGCACCGCGTCGATCCGTTTGCCCAGGCGCAGCAAGGGATATTCCAGCAGCACGCGCCACGCGCCGGGCAGGCCGCGGCCGGTCGCCTGGAGCAATCCGACCTGCGCGCGCCATGCAGTGAGCTGCGCCGCGTGGTTCAGGTGATGCGTCTCCACCAGGCGCACCGCGAGACGCTGAACGATCGTCTCCGGCGCCGCCGCCAGCAGCGTTGTCAGGTCGCCCGACCACCATGCACGCATGCCTCGGCCCATGCCTCCCGCGCGACAGTGGCACAACCATCGGTTGTTAGCGATCGCACAATCTCCCGTGAGGTATCCGAAGACCACGCCGCAGACTTTCCGTGGGCTAGCCGGCGCGCTCGGCACACCGCTGGCCGACGGGGCGCGAACGTCAGGCTTGCATATGGCAGGGGGTCCGAGTTATATGAAAGGCAGGCTTTCATATGGTGGAGGCCCCGATTTCTATGAAAGACAGGCTTTCATAAGGAGCGACCGGCCTGCCATGTTAAAGGCACCGCCCGCACTGGCCGGTCCGCATGAGGCCGGCCGCGCTGGGGTCTACCGGCGGCAACCGTCAGGATATCGGGCGTTCATTCCCGCCCCGCTGCCGCCGGACCCCCCAGTCAGGATCGATGGCGCCCTGCAGGCGCTGCTGTCGCGCGCCGATCTCGCCCTCGGCCGGCTCGCCGGGTCGATCGAGACGCTGCCGGATCCCGACCTGTTCGTCCTGATGTATGTCCGCAAGGAAGCGGTGCTGTCGAGCCAGATCGAGGGCACGCAGAGCTCGCTGACCGATGTGCTGGCGGCGGAAGCGAAGGTCTTCGCCCCGGCGCTGCCGCACGACGTGGCCGAGGTGCTGAACTACGTGGCCGCGATGAACCATGGCCTGGCGCGGCTCGCGACCTTGCCGATTTCGGTGCGCCTGATCCCCGAAATCCACGCCAAACTGCTGCAAGGGGTGCGCGGTTCGCATCTGACGCCGGGCGAGCTTCGGACAAGCCAGAACTGGATTGGGCCCGCGGGCTGCACGCTGCGCGACGCGACTTTCGTTCCGCCGCCACCCGCCGAGGTGCCGGATGCGCTCGGCGCGCTGGAACACTTCCTGCGCGGCCGGGATACGCTGCCGCTGCTGGTCAAGATCGGGCTCGCGCACGCGCAGTTCGAGACGATCCATCCATTCCTTGATGGTAACGGGCGGATCGGGCGGCTGCTGATCACCTTCCTGCTGTGCGAGAAGCAGATGCTGAGCAAGCCGGTGCTCTATTTGTCGCACTACTTCAAGCGGCATCGGCAGAGCTACTATGAGCACCTGCAAGCGGTGCGCGACGCGGGCGCGTTCGAGGCGTGGCTTGACTTCTTCCTGACCGGCGTTATCGACGTGAGCCTGGAGGCGGCCATCACCGCGCGGCGGATCCTGCTGCTGCGCGAACAGCATCGCGCGCTGATCGCCGATCGCCTCGGCCGCGCCGCCGGCAATGGCCATCGCACGCTGGAGTATTTGTTCGCCCATCCGATCGTGTCGGTGAACGAGGTCCGCGCGCTGACCGGCACGACCTATCCAGCGGCCAACCAGCTCGTCGAGCGTCTGGCCGGGGCCGGTATCGTTGCCGAGGTGACTGGCCATGCGCGCAATCGGCGATTCCGCTACGATCCATATATCCGGTTGTTCTCCGAGGACCCGTCGGATGAGGCCGAGCCGCGGTGGCCGCGGAACGGGATGTTCAGCTTCCCGCACGCATCACCACTGTCGCATCATCGCCGCAGGAAAAGCAGCAGCGAACGGCCGGTGACCTGATACGTCTCGCCGAACGCGAAATCAGGCTCCTCCTCGTCGTCTGGCGCGTTGGTGTCCAGCAGCCGGGCCCAGCCCATCGCCTCCGGGACCTCCGGCAGGATGAACTCGACCATGTCCGCGTACCCATTGATCACCAGCAGCAGGGTGGCGTCCTGGCCGCGCTTGCGCACGCCGGTGACCTGGGCGCGGCCATCTATCAGCATGCCGAAGCACTTCATGTTGGCATCTGCCCAGTCGTCCGGCTGCATCTCCGCACCGTTGGCGTTGATCCAGGCCACATCCTTGACGCCAAGTTCCTCGTTGTATTCGCCCGTCAGGAAGCGGGCACGCCGCAGCATCGGATATCGATGGCGCAGCCGCGTCAATTTCCGGGTGAATCGGGTCAGCGACTGATCCTTCTCGGCGAGGTCCCAGTTCAGCCAGCTGATCTCGGTGTCCTGGCAGTAGGCATTATTGTTGCCCTCCTGTGTGCGGCCGAGCTCGTCGCCGGCCAGCATCATCGGGGTGCCCTGCGACAGCAGCAACGTCGCGAGCATGTTGCGGATCTGACGTTCGCGCAGTGCGTTGATCTCGGTGTCGTCGGTCGGTCCCTCGGCGCCGTAGTTCCAAGTACGGTTGTTGGAACTGCCGTCCTTGTTGTCCTCGCCGTTCGCGTCGTTGTGCTTGTCGTTGTAGGTCACGACGTCGTTCAGCGTGAAGCCGTCATGGGCGGTAACGAAGTTTACGCTGGCCCAGGTGCGCTTGCCGTCATGATCGAAAAGTTCCCCGGATGCACAGAGCCGCGGCGTCAGGGCGGTGGCGGGCGCTTCACCGCGCCAGAAGTCGCGCACGGTATCCCGAAACTTGTCGTTCCACTCCGCCCAGCCCGGCGGGAAGCCGCCGACCTGGTAGCCGCCGGGGCCACAATCCCACGGTTCCGCAATCAGCTTGACGCTCTCGAGCAAAGGGTCCTGGCCGCAAGCCTTGAGGAAACCGCTCTGCTCATCGAAGCCGTGCGGCTCACGCGCCAGGATGGTTCCGAGGTCGAAGCGGAATCCGTCGATATGCATTTCCTGCACCCAGTAGCGCAGGCTGTCCGTCACCATCTGGATGACGCGGGGATGGCTGAGATTGAGCGTGTTCCCGGTGCCGGTGTCGTTGATGTAGTAGCGCGGCTGGTCGGGCAGCAGCCGATAATAGCTGAGGTTGTCGATGCCCTTGAACGACAATGTCGGACCGCGCTCGTTGCCCTCGGCGGTATGGTTGTAGACGACATCCAGGATCACCTCGAGCCCGGCGTCATGGAAGCGGGCGACCATTTCCTTGAATTCGCGCAGGCTGTTCGGCACGTCGGACGCGTAGCGTGGGTCGGGGGCGAAAAAGCCGATGCTGTTGTAGCCCCAGTAGTTCTTCAGGCCCTTGTCCAGCAGATCGCTGTCGTCGATGAAGCTGTGCACCGGCAGCAGTTCGACCGAGGTGATTCCGAGAGACTTGATATACGCAACAACCTTCTCGTTTCCCAACCCCGCGTAGGTGCCGCGCAGTTTCTTCGGCACGTCGGGATGCAGCATGGTGAAGCCCTTGACGTGGGCTTCGTAGATGATCGTGTGGTCCCACGGCACTGCCTGGCGCCCGGACTCACCCTGCCAATCGAAGTTCGGATCGACCACCACGCATTTCGGCACGAAGGGTGCGCTGTCACGTTCATCGAACGTCAGGTCATCGCCGGATTCCAACTGATAGCCGTACACGGCCGGGTTCCAGGTCAGCTTGCCCGCATGAGCTCGGGCATACGGGTCGAGCACGAGCTTGTTCGGGTTGAAGCGATGGCCTGCCTCCGGCTCGTATGGGCCGTGAACGCGGTAGCCGTAGAAGGTTGCGGGCCCGACGTCAGGCAGATAGCCATGAGCGATCTGATTGGTATATTCCGGTAGTTCAATCCGGTCGGTTTCCCGTTTCCCGTCGGGGCTGAACAGACAGACCTCGACCTTTGTCGCATGCGCGGAGAACAGGGAAAAGTTGGTTCCCTTGCCATCCCATGTCGCACCGCGTGGGTGGGGCAGCCCTTCTTTGACACGATAGACGTTGGTGTCTGCCAAGCGCGTGCTCCTGTTTCCAAATTGCCGTCATCGCGACCAGCCCAAGCACAGCCGGGACTGGCTGGTGCGCGAGGCCGGCGGGTGCGCGAAGATTGGCAGATGCGCGAGGACTGGCAAGTGCGCGAGGAATGCCAAGCTCGCTAACTGGCGAGCCGTGGGGGCGACGAATCCAGCAATCAGGCAGGATGACCACGCCGGCGCACCCAACCGTTGCATGGAACAATTCAGTAGCACGTCCGAGGTTGCAGCACCGGCCGCCAGTCGGACAGCACATCATCCGGTTGTGATCGACCCGCCGGAGGTCATCCAGGAACGTGGGAACGCGCTCGCAGGAACGTGGGAACGCGCTCGCAGGCACGTGGGAACGCTCTCGCGCGGCGTCGCTGCGTAGGTGGAACAGACTACTACGCCAGCCGCAGGATCGCCGCCCCGGCGGCAATCGCCAGCGCACCACCCCAACCCAAGCGGCTCGGCCGCTCGCCCAGCACAAGGCGCGCCAGCAAAACGCCAAACAGGATCGCGGTCTCGCGCAATGCCGCCACCGGCGCGACCGGCGCGCGAGTCATCGCCCACAGCGCGATCGCATAGGACCCGATCGCGCAACCCGCCCCGCCCAGACCGCGCAGCGCCTCCCGCCAGGTCGGCCGGCGCGGCGCCGCGTGCCGGTGCAGCCACAGCAGCGTCGGCACTGCGGTGAGCGGAAACAGCCACAGCGTGTAGGCCAGGGGCGCGCCGGACAGCCGCGCACCCACCGCGTCGTTCAGCGTATAGGCGGCAATCACCACGGCGTTCGCCAGCGCCAGCCGCACCACCGCCTGCTCCCCCGGCACGCCGCGCGGCCGCGCCAGCGCACCGACGCCCAGGCAGATCGTCGCGATACCGATCCAGGCCGCCAGCGGCAACGCCTCGCCGATCAGCCCCCAGGCGGCGAGCGCAGCCAGCATCGGCGCGACGCCGCGCATCAGCGGATACGCCAGCGTGACGCCGCCGCGCGCATAGGCCTCGGCGATCAGCACGAAATACACCGCATTCAGCCCCGCCGAGGTCAGCAGATAGCGCCAGGTCGCCAGCGGCGGCAGCGCCAGGAAGGGCAGCGCGGCACACGCCAGCACGGCGGCGCCGGCCACCACCAGCGCGGTCTCCCGCCGCCGGTCCACCCCGGCGCGCACCACGATGTTCCAGCCGGCATGCAGCAGAGCGGCGAACAGCACGGCGACGATGACCGGTGGGCTCAGCATGATGGCGCAACCATCGGCGCACGACCCGTCGCTGCCCAGACGGATGACATCCCACGCTTGTCGTGAGGCGGTGGTCCCAGCGTGGTGGTCGTGGGGGCGATGGTCGTGGGACGGATTGCCGCGAAGCGTCGGGCGCGGGCGCGGTTGCCGCGGAGCGAATGCCGTAGGTGCGGTTGTCGGAGGCGCCCGGCCGCTCAGTCAGTTTCGCCGTCCCGGCGGAATGGCGACTGTTCCGCCAGCGCCGCCATCTCGGCACGCATCTGTGACCGTTCCTCCTGCAGGAAGCCCGCCACCGCCCGGCGCAACCCCGTATGCGCGATCCAGTGCGCCGAATAGGTCGGCTTCGGCAGATAGCCGCGCTGGATCTTGTGGCGTCCCTGCGCCCCCGCCTCTACCCGGCGCAGCCCGTGCGCGATCGCCCAGTCGATGGCGCGGTAGTAGCACAGCTCGAAATGCAGGAACGGCCAGTCACCGCGGCAGCCCCAGTTGCGGCCGTACAGCGCCTCGGCCCCGGCGATGTTCAGCGCGCCCGCCACCGGCTTGCCGTCCTTCGCCGCCAGCATCAGCACGACCTTGTCCCCCAGCCGCTCCGACAGCAGCGAGAAGAAGCGCCGCGTCAGATACGCCCCACCCCATTTGCGGTCCACGGTCGAGGTGTAGAAGCGATAGAACGCATCCCAGTGCGCCTCCGTCAGCGCGTCGCCGGAGAGCGCCTGGAAGGTCAGCCCGGCGGCGTTCGCGTCACGCCGTTCACGCCGCAGAATCTTCCGCTTGCGTGATGACAACGCACCAAGGAAATCTTCGAAGCTCGCGTAGCCGTGATTTTCCCAGTGGAACTGCATGCCCACGCGCTGCAGCCAGCCGGCCTCGCCCAGCTCCTGCCATTCCTCTTCCGAACAGAACGTGACATGGACCGAGGACAGGTCGAGCGACCGGCACGCCTGCTCGAACGCCGAGGCGAAGGCCGAGACCGGAATGCCCGCGTCCGGCCGGCGCAGCAGCCGCGGCCCCGGCACCGGCGAGAACGGCACCGCCACCTGCAGCTTCGGATAGTAGCTGCCGCCGGCCCGTTCCAACGCGTTCGCCCAGCCGTGGTCGAATACATATTCGCCGTAGCTGTGCGATTTGGCGTACATCGGTGCCACCGCCGCCACGCGCCCGTCCTCGGCCCGCAGCACCACGTGCCGCGCCAGCCAGCCCTCGCGCTGGTCCGCCGAGCCGCTGTCCTCCAGCGCGCTCAGGAAGGCGTGGCTGACGAACGGGTTCTCGGCACCGGCGCAGGCGTCCCAGTCGGCCGCCGGGATCTCGGCGATCGCGCCGTGCAGCGAAAGCGTCAGGGAGGCGGAGCCGTCGGGCATGTGGAGGCCAGGGGGCTGGGGCGGGGGCCGCATTGTGTCACCGCTTGGCACCGGAAGGGTAGTGCTTTGCAGCATGGCGCCAGGGCGATCGCATTTGCGCCGGTGGGTGGCCGTAGGGTGCCGCGGAGTTGGATCGATCCGGAGGCAGCGAAACGAGGCAAGCAAGAAAGCAAGGATTCACCACGGGGCGCACCGAAGAACACGGAGAAGGAATTTAACCTGCCGTTTCGCGTGGACGGCGAGAAGGCGCACGGCCCGGGCATCCACGACATGAAGGCCGACAGCTTCATGGCGTTCCACGCGGTGCGCTCGATCCGGCGCCAGGGCGTGGCGACGCGCCGCCCGATCGTGCTGCTGTTGACGCCGGACGTGGAGGTGGGCAGCCCGACCTCGCGCGAATGCATCGAGCGGGAGGCGCGGGGGCGAGGGCGGCAGAGCGATCCGTGCTCGACCCCACAAGTGGCATGGCGGCGCTGGACGGCGTGCCAGGTTGGTTGCGGCCGTGCGGCTGCGTTGTGATCCAGGCCGAGTGGCTGGCAGATTGGCATCGCAAATCCCACCAAAGGCCGACCGCGCCATCGGCGATCAGCCGTCGACGGTATGGCTGGGCAGGGCCCAACGCCGAGCGTATATGCTGCGCGCATGAAACCTCCGCACTCGAACCGGCCCGGCGGATCGGGCCACGGGCCGTCGAATCGCGGTCCCGGACGCAGCGTCGGTGGCCCCTCGCAACGATCGCCAGACGGTCCGCCACGCGACGGGCAGCCTCACGCCCGGACCGGGGACGCCGGGCGCAACTTCGGTGGCGGCCAGCAACGGCCACATGGTGGTCCTCCGCGAGGCCAGCAACTGCACGGCCGAAGCGGCGATCCCGGACGCAATTTCGGCGACACGCAGCAGCGCTCGCAGGGCGGCCCGCCGCGTGGCCAGGGTGGCGATAGACCGCGCCATGACGGTCCTCGTTCCGATGGGCCACGCTCCGATGGTCCGCGTCACAATGGTCGTCCCGGTGGTCCCGGTCACGGTGGTCCCCGTCAGGATGGTCCCCGTCACGACAGCCCGCGTGCCGATGGCCCACGCCACGACGGTCCACGTCCCAACGGCGCGCCGCCGGCGGGGCCGCGCGGCGACCGGCAGCCCTTTCATGCCCGCCCGCGCCAGGACGACCACGGTAACCGGAACCCCCAATCTCGCGGCCAAGATCGCCCGCAGCAAAGCCCCGCCGCGCAAGACTCACCCCGCGGCACGGTCTGGCTGTATGGCCTGCACGCCGTCGCCGCCGCCCTCGCCAACCCCGCGCGCCGGTTGCGCCGCCTGGTGCTGACCGAGGACGCGGAAGCGACGCTGACCGCACGCCTGCCTCCGCCCTGGCCGCTGCAACCGGAACGCGTCGATCGCGCCCGGCTGGATCACCTGCTGGGGCGCGATATCGCCCACCAGGGCGTGGCACTGCTGGCCGATCCGCTGGCGCCATCCATCCTGCAGTACGTGCTGGAGCGTCCCGGCCCGATCGTCGTGCTCGACCAGGTCACCGACCCGCGCAACGTCGGCGCCATCCTGCGCTCGGCGGCCGCGTTCGGCGCCGCGGCGGTCATCACCCAGGACCGTAACGCACCCGAGGAAACCGGCGCGCTCGCCAAGGCCGCCTCCGGCGCGCTGGAAACCATGCCGCTGCTGCGCGCGGTGAACATCGCCCGCACCCTGATCGCACTGAAGGCGGCGAACTGCTGGACGGTCGGGCTCGACGCCGGTGCCAAGGCGCCGCTGTCCGGCCCGTCGCTGGCCGGGCGGCGGGTGGCTTTGGTGTTGGGCGCCGAGGGCGAGGGGTTGCGCCGACTGACCCGTGAGACCTGCGACGAGCTCGCCGGACTGGCCATGCCGGGCGCGATGGAAAGCCTGAACGTCTCCGCCGCCGGCGCAGTGGCGCTCTACGAGCTCACGAGGCGCACATGACCTACGACCCAACCGAGGCCGCTTCCGTGCTGCATGCGAAGCGTCAACGCCGCGAACGGGTGACGCCATTGCCGCCGGCGATCGCCCCGAAAACCGAGGCCGAGGGCGCCGCGGTGCAACGTGCCCTGGCGCGGCAGACCGGCGCGGAGCCGCCCGGCGGCTTCAAGATCGGTGCCACCGCGCGGCGGATGCAGGCGTATCTCGGCCTGAGCGGCCCGGTCGCCGGTTTCATGGCGATCGGCGGCATGCACGCGAGCGGTGCCACACTGCGGTTCGGCGACTTCGTCCATCCCGGCGTGGAGTGCGAACTGGCCGTGCGGCTGGCGCGCCGCCTCCCCCCTGGCCCCTGCACAATGGAGCAGGCCGCCGACGCCGTCGGTGACCTGTTCACCGCGATCGAGATCGTCGAGAACCGCTACGGCGACCTGGCGGAGCTCGGCACGCCGACGCTGGTCGCCGACCAGATGTTCCACGCCGCCGCGGTGGTGGGTGACCCCGGCGCGACCGACTGGCGCGAACTGGATGTGGCGGCATTGCCCGGCCGGATCACCGTCGACGGCCAGGTGCGCGGCGAGGGCGTCGGCGCCGATCTGCTCGGCCACCCGCTGAATTCCTTGGTGTGGCTGGCTGGGTCCTCGGTCGCCGCGGCGTTCGACGGACTGCAACCCGGGCAGGTGATACTGCTCGGCAGCGTGACGCCGCCGATCTGGCTGACCGGGCCGGCCAGCGTGACCGTGGAGTTCCCACCGCTGCCGCCGGTCCAGGTGCGGTTGACCTGATCCGGCGTTCCTTCGGTCGCCCGATCACCCTGCCTTCGGCGACCGGTATGACAGTTTCAGGTTCCTGGTAGGAAAAATCCGCGCTGGCTATCTGTTTCCGTGTTCTGGTAACGTTCCCTTAAGAACTTCCCGATAATGTGTTCTGGTGTTCGAGCGATGTTCTCGGGCCAACTCCGGCCAGAACGGCCTCCAGCACGCGAGGCGTACCATGCTCACCGATTGGAACCTGCTGTCCGAGGAGCTTCAGCTCATCGTCTCGCGCGAGGCGTTGCGACGCGCGATGGACGTCATTGCCGGCCAGGCGGACGAGCTGGCGTGGGAGATGGAATCCGGCGGACTGCGCGACCATGGCGGGCCGGAGGCGTTGCGCTTGCTGGCCGCGGTGGTGCGCGTCAACGGCGAGGACGAAATGGCCGTCGCAGGCCACGCCTGATCCGCGCCGCTACAACCAACGCTGGAAGACCGGCATGCCCAGCATGTGCTGGCCGACGGTCTCGAAATGCGCGCTGCGGCCCTGGAGCTGCTGCGAGACGGTGTTGATGTCGCGGAACCGCCGCTCGATGGTGAAGCGGTTGAAGATCGCGGTGCTGCCGGCCTCGTGATAGACCTCGTTCACCACGTCGCGCGCCTGGGCGATGGCGAAGGTGGCGGCCTGGCGGATCGCCACGCGCTCATCCAGTGTCAATTCGCCCAATGGATCGCCCAATGGGTCGCCCAGCCTTGGGGCGCCGCGCGCGCGCACGCCGGCCTCGGCATCGCGCAACGTCTGGATCAGCCAGGATCGCGCCGAGCGCAGCCGCACGTCGGCGGTGGCGATCAGTGACTGGATCACCGCGTTGTCGCGCATCGGGCTTTGCGCCAGCGCCTGGGTCTTCTGCCGCGCGAGCTTGATGAACTCGTCGAGCACCGTCCGCGCGACGCCGAGCGCGACCGCGCCGAAGCCGGAGGCATAGATGGTCAGCGAGCTGAACCGGTAGGTGAGCCCGGGCTCGCGCCGTTCCGCGGGGTGGTCTCGCGCGATGGCGTGGTTGTCGGGGATGAACAGGTCGGCCACCTCATAGTCGTCGCTGCCGGTGCCGCGCAGGCCGACAACTTGCCAGGTGTCGGTGATCTTCGCCTGGGCGCGCGGAAACAGCATGGTGCGCTCGATCGGCTTGCCGTCTTCGGTCCGGCGCGGCGTGCCGTCTGCCTCGAATGTCGGCACATGCGCGCCCAGCCAGGCGCAATGCCGGCTACCGCTGGCAAAACTGCCGTGGCAGGTCAGGCGCCAGCCGCCCTCGGTGCGCACGGCCCGGGCGCCGGGCGTCTGGCCCCAGGCCAGCGCGTCGCGGGGGCCGCCGAACATCTCCTTGGCGGCTGCCTCGGACAGGTAGGCCGCCGACATGGCGCAGCCGGATTGCTGGTTCATACACCACGCCGCGCTGGCATCGCCGCGGGCGATCTGCTCGACCGCCTGGATGTAGATCGACGGCGCGAGTTCGACGCCGCCGATCGAGCGGGGCACCAGCAGGTGGAACATCCGGGCCGCGTGCATCGCGTCCAGAACGTCCGCGGGCAGTTCGCACGCGGCCTCGATGCGCGGCGCGGCGGCGTCCAGCAATGGCACCAGCGCCCGCGCGCGCACCACATAGTCGTCTTCGGCCGCCGGCACGCTGGCCTCATGCAGGTCCATCGGATATTCCCTCTACGCGTCGGCGGTCAGCCTATACCGCTGCGCATCGGCCGGGCAAAAACGCCTCTCTTCCACCGGAGCAATCAATGGACGCACACAAGGCACTGATTGCACAGATCGAGGCCGAGATGCGGGCGACCGCCGGCTGGACCGGCCGGCCGCATCTGGCGCCGCGCGTGCGGGCGGCGCTGCTGGCGGTGCGGCGCGAGGCCTTCGTGCCGCCTGCGTTACGGGCGGAGGCCTATGCCAATCACCCGCTGCGGATCGGCCACGGCCAGACCATTTCGCAGCCGTTCATTGTCGCGCTGATGACGGAGCTGCTCGATCCCATGCCGGATCATGTCGTGCTGGAGATCGGCACCGGCTCCGGCTACCAGGCGGCGGTGCTGGCGGCGCTCGTACACCACGTCTATTCGGTCGAGGTCATCCCCGCCCTATCCGCGCAGGCGCAAACGGCGCTGACGCGGGAGGGTGTCGGCAACGTCACGCTGCGCATCGGCGACGGCGCGGTCGGCTGGCCCGAGCACGCGCCGTACGACGGCATCATCGTGACCGCCGCCGGGCCGACCGTGCCGCCGGCGCTGATCGCGCAACTGCGCCCCGGCGGGCGGATGGTGCTTCCGTTGGGCGAGCCGTTCGGCGATCAGATGCTGACGCTGATCGTCAAGAATGCAGACGGCAACTTCACGCGCCGAGACATCCTGCCCGTCGCATTTGTGCCGTTGACGGGGGGATAGGCCGGTCCCCTCGATGTGGATTATGCTAAACAATGTCCCGATCGCCACTTCGGCCCGGAGGTTCCCGATGATGCGGGTCGTATTCGCTGCACTGCTGCTGCTAGGTCTGGCAGGACAGACGGAGGCGGCCGAACTTAGCCTGAAGCGCGTCATTCTTTCCTCGGGGGGCGTCGGCTATTTTGAATACGCCGCAGACATCGATGGCGACGAAGCTCTTGGCCTGGATGTACCTGTCGGTCAGGTCGATGACATTTTGAAGTCGCTCGTCGTCTTTGATTCCGCGGGCGGAGTCGCCTGGGTCGAACTGCCCGGGCGAGACGATACGATCCAGGCTTTCGGCGATGCGCCGTTCGGACCCGAAGCCCTCGAATCGCCAGCCGCGTACCTGAATGCGCTCCGAGGCACCGAAGTCACCGTTCAAGGCCCCAGGCCGATGACCGGCCGGATCGTTCGCGCCGAACCGGTGACCGAAACGACCGAGCGGGCCAGTACGCAACGAACCCGCGTCACGCTGCTTGGCGCGGACGGCATGCGCCAGTTCGTGCTGGAAGACGCTGACACCGTCCAGGTCACCGACCCTGAGTTGCGACACCGGATCGAACACGCGCTGGAATCCTTACGTAATGATACCAGCCTCACCTCACGTCACCTGACGGTGCGTGTCAAAGGCAAAGGCAAACGAACGGTCGCGGTCGGTTATGTCGCCGGGGCTCCACTGTGGAAGGCGACGTATCGCCTGATGCTCCCCACCGGCGACTCCCCTGTCGCGCGTCTCCAAGGCTGGGCCACGCTCGAAAATCAATCCGGAAGCGATTGGAAGGGCGTGGCCCTGACATTGCAGTACGGCAACCCCGTCACGTTCCGCCAGGCTCTGTACCGCAGCTATTTCGTTCAGCGGCCGGAGGTTCCGGTCGAAATTCTTGGTCGCATCTTACCCGACATCGATACACGCGCACGGGAGATGCAGGCATCCGCTGCCGCCTCGACTGCCGCGCCGGCACCGGCACCAGCCGGCAAGGTTCTTAACTTTGCTGCGCCGATGAGGGCCCCATCGCCGCAAGCAATGGCCGCCCCGGTCGACGCCGCACTCGTCGAGGAAACCGCGGAAGAAACGATCTTTACCGTGGCCCAGACAGTCGACCTCGCGGCGGGCCACTCCACCAACGTGCCGATCATCGACCGTGAAGTGCCGGCGCCAAGGGTTGGCCTGGTGCCGTTCCTGCAACCTCATCCCTTGGCCTCCGTGCGTGTACGAAACGACGATCCACGCAGTCTGCCCGCTGGCGTTCTGACCCTCTACGACACCAACTCCGGCGCCGTCAGCTTCGCCGGAGATGCCCGTCTGGGCGGCCTGCCCTCGGGTGAGACACGACTGCTATCGTTCTCCCGCGATCTGCGGACGATGATCGAAACGAAGCAATCGACCCAGCCTGATACGATGACCGCGTACACCGTCGCGGACGGCGTCCTGACCTACACGGTGCGCACCCGCCGGGTAATCCAGATCGTCGCCGCCGCCCCGGCGCACGAGGCGCGCGATTTGCTGCTTGAAATTCCCAAATCCAACACGGATCAGACGCTCACCGAGGATGATGGGAAAACCCGCGTCACCGAGCAAACCGTGACCGCCTTCCGGATCGCGCTGTCTCTCGCGCCTGGCGAAACCCACACGATCACCGCCTGGCTCGATCAACCGGTCCGCCGGAGCGTCGCCCTGGTCGATGGCGACAACATCATCATCCAGTCGATCGTGGGCGAAGAAAAGCTCAATCCCGCCGGACGCGCGGCGCTTCGTCACGTGCTGGATCTGCGGCAGGATGAGGCACGCAAGGCGGCCGAGGTCGAACGCCAGCGCAAGCTTCTGGAGGACGTTCTGGCCGACGAGGACCGGATCCGCAAGAACCTCGGCGCCGTCGCCGCGTCAGACGCGCTGCGCTCACGCCTGACGAGGGCGCTGGATGCCGATGAGACGAAGATCGAGCAACTGCGAAAATCCATCGATGATGTCGTGGCCGAGGTGGACACGGCCCACCGCGCCCTGGCTGCTGCCGTGACTGCGCTCCGCATCTGACGTGACTGCGCTCCGCATCTGAACGGAACTGTCCGTTCGCCGCCGGTTGACACCCGCCAGTAGGATCGTGCTACTGCCCAGTAGCATGATCCTGTCGCACGCTTGGACGGAGACTCGTCGATGAAGCTGATGTGGTTCCACCTGATGCCGTATACCGAGCTACCGGACGATTTCCGCGACACCAATCCGTCGGTCTGGGTGGACATCCATTCCTCGCTTTTCGATCCAAAGCGCGCCCACCTGATGTACAACGATTTCATGGACGAGCTCGAATACGCTGCGCAGTGCGGCTTCGACGCGATCTGTGTGAACGAGCACCACTCCAACGGCTATGGCCTGATGCCCTCGCCCAACCTGATCGCCGCGTCGCTCGCGCGTCGCACCACCGACACGGCGATCTGCGTGATGGGCAACTCGCTGGCACTATACAACCCGCCGACCCGCGTGGCCGAAGAATTCGCAATGATCGACTGCATCTCCGGCGGGCGGTTGATCGCCGGGTTCCCGGTCGGCACGCCAATGGATACCTGTTACGCCTACGGTCAGAATCCCAGCCAGTTGCGCCAGCGTTATCTGGAAGCGCACGACCTGGTGGTGCGCGCCTGGAAGGAGCAGGACACTTTTGCCTTCAACGGCCGCTTCAACCAGCAGCGCTACGTCAACATCTGGCCGCGGCCGATCCAACGCCCGCATCCGCCGATCTGGGTGCCCGGCGGCGGCTCGGTCGAGACGTGGCGTTGGTGCGCCGAGATGGATTACGTCTACTGCTACCTGTCGTATTACGGCTACAAGGCCGGCCGCGCGACGATGGACGGATTCTGGAACGAAATGTCGCGCCTCGGCAAGGAGCGCAATCCGTACCAGGCGGGCTTCCTGCAATTCGTCGGCGTCGGCGAAAGCCGTCAGCACGCCTTCAATCTCTATGCCGAGGCCGCGGAATACTTCTACGGCCGCTGCCTGCACGTCGATGCGCGCTGGGCGACGCCGCCCGGCTACACCAGCGAGGGCAGCCAGCGCGCCGGCATCGAAAGCCAGATCAAGCAGGCCGTAGATGCGGATGTACGTGGTAAGTCCACCGGCGAACGTTTCGCCTCCGTCGCGCGCGAGATGGATGCGATCGTTGACAAGGGTTACGTCATCGTTGGCTCGCCCGACGAGGTCATCGAGCAGCTTCGCGAGGTTGCCGAGACCCTCAACGTCGGCCATCTCATGCTGCTGTTGCAGTTCGGCAACATGAGCAAGCAGTTGGCCAAGTACAACACCAAGCTGTTCGCCGAGCAGGTGATGCCGAAAATGCAGGACCTGTTCTCGGAATGGAACGACCGCTGGTGGCCGCAGCCGATGGCGACGGCGCAGCGCGCGGCGGTTCCCGCCTTCATGCCGTCGCTGGCCGCCGAATAGATCGGTTCCCCGTCATCTGATCTGGAGCTGCAAGTGAGCGATCTCGAGACGTTGAGCATTGACATCAACGGCTTTGCCACCCGCGTCTGGCGCAAGGGCAGCGGCCCGCGCCTCGGGTTCCTGGCCGGATTCGGAGGTCTGCCGCGGTGCGTGCCCTTCGTCGACGAGCTGGCCAAGAGCCGCACGGTGATTGTGCCGTCACTGCCCGGTTTTCCGGGCGGCGACCGCGGTCATACCGTGCTCGATACGCATCTCGACTGGATCCTGACGGTGCGTGAGATCCTGGCAAAGTCGGAGCTGATCGGCGCCGATCTTGTCGGCAGCTCGGTCGGTGGCTCGCTCGCCGCCGAGATCGCGGCGATCTGGCCCGATGCGGTGCGTCGTCTCGCGCTGATCGCTCCGTTCGGTCTGTTCGAGGAAAGTGATCCGCCAACCGATCCATGGGCGCAACGTGCCGATGCGGTGCCCGGCCTGATGTGCGCCGACCCGGCGATCTGGACCGCCCTGAAGACCGCGCCGGACGGGGCCAACTCGATCGAGTGGCCGATCGAGCAGACGCGGGCGTCCGAGGCCGCGGCCCGCATCTTTTGGCCGCTCGGCAACACCAAGCTGGAAAAGCGGCTGCCCTTGATCACCGCGCCGACCCTGCTGATCTGGGGCGAGCAGGACCGGATCATGCCGCGCAGCTACGCCGATCGTTTCGCCAAGGCGATCAAGGGGCGCACGGAGATCAAGGCGATCGCGGATGCCGGCCATCTGGCCGAGCTGGACCAGCCGCAGGCGGTGGCTGACGCAATCCTGGGTTGGACCGCGTAGAGCACGTTCACGCCGACTGGAAACCCCAAATGTCATTGCGAGGAGCGCAGCGACGAAGCAATCTCGTGCCCCCGAGGCAGGGGATTGCTTCGTCGCTGCGCTCCTCGCAATGACAAGTGGGGGTGGCGATTTCAGTCTGCGTGAGCACGCCTGGTCGTGTACAGTCGGTGCTCCATCAGAAGGAAAGGGGTAGCCTGATGACATTCGACCCGGACGTTCAGATCATCCTCGACATGATCCGCCTGGCCGGACGGCCGCCGTTCGAGACGCTGACGCCCGACGAAGCGCGCCAGGCCTATACGGCGAGCCGCGCCGTGCTCGCGCCGGAGCCGCAGCTGGTGGCGGAGACGCGCGACCTCGCCTGTCCCGGCCCGCATGGCGACATTCCCTTGCGCTACTACCGTCCCTTCGGAACGGAAGCGGGAGGCGTGCTGCCGGCGCTGGTGTATTTTCATGGCGGTGGCTGGCTGCTGGGCGGGCTCGACTCGCATGACACGACCTGCCGGCATTTCGCCAACGCGGCGCGTTGCGCGGTGGTCTCGGTCGACTACCGTATGGCGCCGGAGCACAAATTCCCAGCCGCGGTCGATGACAGCGAAGCGGCGACGCGCTGGATCATTGCACATGCAGCCGCGCTTGGCATCGATCCCGCGCGCGTCGCGGTGGGCGGCGATTCGGCGGGGGGAAACCTGGCGGCGGTGCTGGCACTGTTGGCGCGCGACCGCACGCTGCCGCCGCTGGCGTTCCAGTTGTTGATCTACCCGGCGACCGACATGGCGATGACCACTGTGTCCTCGCAGACCATTACGCAGGCGGTTCCGCTGACCTCGAAGTCGATGAAGTGGTTCATCGATCATTACATGCGCGGGGCGGGCGATATCACCGACTGGCGCGCGTCACCGGCGCGCGCGGCCGATCTGTCCGGCACGGCGCAGGCGCTGGTGCTGACCTGCACCTGCGATCCACTGCGCGATGAGGGGATCGAGTACGCGCGGCGACTGGAACGCGAGGGCGTGCGGGTGACGCACCTGCATTTCTCCGATCAGATCCACGGGTTCATGAGCATGGGGCGGATCATTCGTGCCGCAGGCGTGGCGATCGACATGATGGCGGGGATATTGGGCAAGGCGCTGAACCCGCCGCCGCGCCTCGGGTGACGGGCTGCGATCGTTCCGCCGCTTTGGCGGCATTTTGGTGGGTTTGGCCTCCTCGCCGTCTTTGGCCTCACTATCGTCATGGCCGGGCTTATCCCCATAGGCGTTAGGATGGGGCGCCGGCGGGGAAAGTTCTGGCTCGGCGCACCGCTCTCTCCCCGTCATGGCCGTCCCCGGGCGCTTGACCCGGGGATCAGACCCGGCCATCCCCACCGGCACGGGCCTTGAGAATTGCGCGACTGACCGCGGGTACGGCGGTTGCGGGGATAGCCGGGTCAAGCCCGGCCATGACGGTCAAACGCCCGCCCGCACGTAGCGCTTGCAGCGCAGGATCAGCAGGTCGCGGAACTGTGGCCGCATGCGCTGCGTCCAGGGCGTATCCGCCGCCTTGCGCCACGCCTCCGATCGCGCAACGTCCGGGTTCGCCAGATGATACAGCGCGAGATACGTGCGCTCGCCGCTGCCGCGGTAGCGCCGCGCGCACAGCACGCCAGGCACCGCAGCAAGCTGCGGTAGGTGCTCCGTGTTGTACCACTCGTTGAATTCGTGTTCCGCGGCCGGATCGACATTCATCGACGCCACCAGCAGCCCACCCGCGCCCGCCGGCGCAACCGCGTCGCCCGGCAGCACCTGCTCGCCCTCGTAGCGCATGATGCGCTGGCACATCGCGGTCACGCGTTTCGACCAGACCGACAGATTGGCCCCGCCGATCGCCAGATACGCGGGGCTGCGCAGCACCGACACCGTATCCAGATCATAGGTCGCCACTGCGAGTTTCGGATTCTCGTCGCCGATCCAGCGCTCGCAGGTGATGAACCCCGGCACGCGCTGGCGCTCCGGGATGTGCTCCAGCTCATACCAGTCGTGGAACTCGTCCTCGTGCGCACCGGAAAAATCGAACGAGGCAAACAACAATCCCTTGGGCATCGCGGCGTCCTCCCTCAGTTTGAAAGCACGTCTTGGAATCAGCGGTGGTCGGCTCAGGCGGACAGCTTGGCCGCCTGCCGTGTCTGCACGCCCGCCATCTGCAGCGCCAATTCCGACATCCGCGCACACAGTTCGTCAAGCGGCAGGCGTCCGTTCGGCCGGTGCCAAGTATAGGCCCAACTGATCATCCCGCCGATCGCCAGCGCCGCGAGGCTCACGTCCACCACCACGAACTCGCCGGCGGCGACCCCTTCGGTCAGCAGCTTCGACAGCGTCCGGTCGAACCGCTTGCGCAACGCGGTGATCTCCGCCAGCGCCTGCGGTGCCAGATGCTTCTCCTCGCGAAAGAAGATTGCGATGTTCGCCTGGCGTTGCAGTACGACCTTGGTGAAATCGATCACCGCACGATACAGCCGCCTGGTCGGCGTTCCGGGCCCCTTGGCCGCGTCCGCCACCGCGGCAAGCGACAGCTCGATGGTCGGCGTGCACAGCGCCGCCAGCAGATCCGTCTTGCTGCGGAAATGGGTGTAGATGAACGGCTTGGTTACACCCAGCGCCGCGGCGATGTCGTCCAGCGTGGCGGCGGTGAAGCCTCGGGCGTAGAACAGCGCGACCGCTTCCTGCAGGATGCGCTCGCGCTTATAGGCCTGAATCTCTTCTCGCATGGTGGCGATCGATCCATTGTACCGTGCGTGACTCTAGCGCCCTTGGCGCAGGATTGAAAGAATGCCGCCATGCTGCATGATGCGCGCCGCATAACGGCGCGTTGCACATTGCGCACAAACAACCAAGGAGGTAACGATGACTGGACTGTTGGACGGCAAATCAGCACTGATCACCGGCGGCGGCGGTGGCATCGGTCGCGCCACCGCGCTGAGCTTCGCGCGTGAGGGTGCGCATGTCGCGGTCAGCGACTTCGACACCGAGACCGCGGCCGAAACCGTAGCGCTGATCAACGCTGCCGGCGGCCAGGCCATGTCCGTGAACGCCGATGTGACCGACGCGGCGCAGGTCGAAGCGATGATCAAGACCGTGGTCGCCACCTACGGGCGGCTCGATTGCGCGTTCAACAACGCCGGCATCGCCGGCTTCCAGGTCGATGCCTCCGGCAAGAAGACGCATGAGTGGTCCGAGGCCGCGTTCGATCGCATGATCGCGGTCAACCTGAAGGGCGTCTGGCTGTGCATGGCCGCCGAGCTGCCGCAGATGATGGCGCAGGGCGGCGGCGCGATCGTCAACACCGGATCGATCGCCGGGCTGGTGGGGTTGCGCACGTCGTCAGCCTATGTCGCCGCGAAGCACGGCGTTGTCGGTCTGACCAAGACCGCCGCGCTGGAATACGCCGACGCGCATATCCGGGTGAACGCGGTCTGTCCCGGCTACATCCGCACCCGCATGACCGAGGAATCGATGCGCCGTCGCGGCGAGGAGCTGATGGCGCTGGTGCCGTTCCACCGCATGGGCACGCCGGAGGAGATCGCCGAGATGGTGACCTGGCTGTGCTCGGATCGCGCCTCCTACGTCACTGGCGCCGCGTATAACGTCGATGGTGGCTACATGGCAACTTGATCGCGGTGACGTTGCGGGGTCGTCATGGTCGGGACGTAACATTCTCCTCCTCCCCTTGAGGGCTTGGGCCGCGAAGCGGACCAAGGTTGGGGGGAGGGGTTATCGCGGTACAAAGCCTCGAAGCTTCGTACCGCGCCGACCCCTCCCCCCAACCTTGGTCCGCTTCGCGGCCCAAGCCCTCAAGGGGAGGGGGAGAAGTGGTGCGATGCCCTTGCCGCGACCACGATGTGGTATATCTAACCGCACGGGAGTGGGCATGGCTGCGGAGTGGCGATGAAGCACTGGCACATCGACCAGGTCGCGTGGGACCGGTTCGACCCGGCCAAGGTCGATGCCGCGGTGGTCCCCCTGGTCAAGGCCGCGGCAATGGTGGAGCGCAACGGCACCGACTATGCGCTCTATTTGAACCGGGTGTTCGCCGACGATCCCGACTTCTGCAAAGCCGCCGACTACTGGGCGCTGGAGGAGGTGCAGCACGGCGATGCGCTCGGCCGCTGGGCAGGCCTCGCCGACCCTGGATGGGACTATCACGCCGCCTTCGCGCGCTACCGCGCCGGCTACCATCTGCCGCTGGACGCCGAAGTCTCGATCCGCGGCTCGCGCACCGGCGAGCTGATCGCGCGCTGCATGGTCGAAACCGGCACCTCGTCCTACTACACCGCGCTCGCCGAGGCCACCGAGGAACCGGTGCTGCGCGAGGTCTGCCGGCTGATCGCGGCCGACGAGTTCCGCCACTACAAGCTGTTCTACGACCACATGCGCCGCTATCTGTCGCGCGAGCGGATCGGCATGCTGCGTCGGCTACGCATCGCCGCCGGGCGGGTGGGTGAAAGCGAGGACGACGAGCTGGCTTACGCCTGGCACTGCGGCAACGAGGCCGCGGACCTGCCGTACGAGCACGATCGTTGCAGCGCCAGCTACATGGCTCGCGCGATGGCGTTCTACCGGTTTCGCCACGTCGAGCGTGGCATGGGCATGATCTTCAAGGCGGTCGGCCTGCCGCCGCGCGGCCTCCTGTCGGACCTGTCCGCCAAGGGCGCTTGGCGCCTGCTGAAATGGCGCCAGCGCCGGTTGGTGGCGCGCCTGGCCGCCTGAGGGCGCCCTGGCCGCCACCTGTCCGAAACGGTAGGGGTCGGTTTGGATGGCACCGTTTCCCTGGCGTCATAGCCGTCCCCGGATTTGTTCCGGGAATCGTTCCGACTTCTCCCCCTCCCCTTGAGGCAGGCGGGCGGGGGGAGGGGTCAGCGTGGCCGGAGCCTTCGGTACCACCCTGGCACCGACCCCTCCCCCTACCCTTGGTCCGCTTCGCGGCCCAAGCCCTCAAGGGGAGGGGGAGTAAACAGTGGGGGCCAATTGTTACACGCATAATTCTGCGCTAGTCAGCAACGAGAACCAGGGGGAGACGATTCGTGGCGATAGAGCCTGCCGGGCGGCAGCCCGAACACCGCGCGCATCACTGGGCACGGCTACTGTTGCTGGTGCCATTCATCGCGGTGCTGTGGGTGCCCTTCTACAACAGCGTCGATCCGATGCTGTTCGGTGTCCCCTTCTTCTACTGGTACCAACTGCTCTGGATCATCCTGGGCGCAGTGCTGATCCTTATTGTGTACCGAGTCGAGCACTGAGCGGGGCATGCGATGAACTGGACCGCAATCATCGTCTTTGTGGCGCTGTTCTGCTTTGTCACCTGGCTCGGGTTCATTGCCGCCCACTGGCGCAAGGCGGACCTTGGTCTGTTGAGTGAATGGGGGCTCGGCGGACGCCGCTTCGGCAGTTGGATCACCTGGTTCCTGCTGGGAGGCGACCTCTATACCGCGTACACCTTCATTGCCGTACCGGCGCTGATGTTCGGCGCCGGCGCGATCGGTTTCTTCGCGGTGCCGTACACGATCATGGTCTATCCGATCGTCTACCTGGTGTTCCCGCGCCTCTGGGCGGTGGCGCACAAGCATGGCTATGTCACCTCACCCGACTTCGTGCGCGGCCGCTACGGCAATCGCTGGCTGGCACTGGCCATCGCCATCACCGGCATGGTCGCGACCATGCCGTATATCGCGCTGCAGCTCGTCGGCATGCAGGTGGTGATCGGCGCCATGGGGGTCGAGACCACGGGGTGGGTCGGCGACCTGCCGCTGATCATCGCCTTCGTCGTCCTGGCGGCGTTCACCTACACCTCCGGCCTGAGGGCGCCGGCGATGATCGCGGTGGTGAAGGACCTGCTGATCTACATCACGGTGATCGCCGCGATCATCGTGGTGCCGATCGAACTGGGCGGCTATGGCAAGATCTTCGCTGCCATTCCGTCACCCAAACTGTTGCTGGCGGCGCCACCGGCGGGGTCCTGGGGCAGCTTCAGTGCCTACGCCACCTTGGCGTTCGGCTCCGCCTGCGCGCTGTTCCTGTATCCGCATTCGGTCACCGGTGTGCTCAGCGCCTCCAGCGCGGGCGCGATCCGGCGCAACGCCGCGGCGCTGCCGGCCTACTCGATGGTGCTGGGCCTGCTGGCGTTGCTCGGCTTCATGGCGATCGCCGCGGGCGTGCAGAAATTGCCGGAGTTCGCCGACGGGTTCAAACGTTACGGCAACAACTTCTCGGTGCCGTCGCTGATCATGTTCGCCTTCCCGTCCTGGTTCGTCGGTGTCGCCTTCGCCGCGATCGCCATCGGCGCCCTGGTGCCGGCGGCGATCATGTCGATCGCGACGGCAAACATCTTCACGCGCAACATCTACCGGGAGTTCATGAAGCCCGCCTGCACCGACGCCGAAGAGAGTCAGGTCGCCAAGATCGTGTCGCTGGTGATCAAGGCCGGCGCGCTGGTGTTCATCTTCTTCATCCCGTTCCAGTACGCGATACAAATGCAACTGCTGGGCGGCGTGTGGATCATCCAGACGCTGCCGGCAGTGATGCTGGGGCTGTTCACCCGCTTCTTCAACGGTTGGGCGCTCCTGCTCGGTTGGATCGTGGGCACCGGCCTTGGGACGTGGATGATGGCGGCGATGAACTTCGCCCCGGCCTATCCGCTGCACATCCTGGGTGAGACAATCCCCTGCTACACCGCGGTCGCTTCGCTGGTGGTGAACCTGGTCGTGTCGTTCGTGGTGTCGCTGGTGCTGAATGCGGTAGCGTCCGACCGCCACAAGGACATGACGGTCGCGACGGACTATATTTAGCGGCGCGCGTCAACGCTGCCTTAACCCGATCGGCGCAGACCCCACGCCAGGAGCTTTTCTGGCGTGGGAGACGGCGTGGACCTGACAACCGACCACCGCGCGCGGCGCGCTTTGCTGGCTGATGCGGTTGCGGCACTGGAGAGCCGCCGCCTCCCGGTCGTCGAAGCCACCTGCGATCGCCTTCTCGGGATGGATCCCGCGGACATGGATGCGCTGCTGTTGCGCGGCCTTGCGCTCGGCGCATCCGGGCAGGTGGCACCGGCCGCGCGCATGCTGAACCGCGTGGCGGCAGCACGTGCCGACTACGCGCACCCCTGCCGAGACCTCGACGGCATGCTGGGCGCGCGCGAGTTCGCGGTTCAGGTGCGTGCCTGTCTTGACCTGACGCCAGGCGATGAGCGGCTACGCCTGATGTGGGCGGATTGCCTGCGCAAGTCTGGTGACCTGACCGCCGCGGCCGCAACGCTGGTCGCGCTGCTGGACGACGAACCCGGGACCGCGGCCGCACATCACGAGCTTGGCCTGGTGCGCGCGGAGCTTGGTGAGATCGATGCCGCGATCGCGCACATGCAACGGGCGGTGACGCTCGATCCGGTGCCCGCGCTCGGCTGGGGCAATCTCGGCATGCTGCTGAAGATACAGGGACGCTTCGCCGAGTCGATCGACGCCTACGATGCGGCGCTCCGGCGCGCGCCACGGGACTCCCAGATCCGCGTCAACCGCGTGGTGGCCTTGCTGCGGGCCGGCCGCTTCGCCGAGGCGTGGCAGGACCACGAGTGGCGGTTCGCGCTGGACGAGCATACCGGCCTGCCGCTCGAGGGCATGCTGCCGTCGCTTGCCACGCTTCCAGACCTGCCGGGGCGGCCCACGCTGATGGGGCAGACCGTGCTGCTGACGCACGAGCAGGGGTTCGGCGACACGTTGCAATTCTGTCGCTACGTCCCGCTGCTCGCGGCGCGCGGCGCCCGCATCGCGCTGGCCGTCCCGCCGCCGCTGATGCGTCTGCTCGGCACGCTGCCAGGGGTCTGCGAGATGGTGCCGGCGGACAGCAAACTGCCACCCTACCACTGGCACTGTCCGATGATGAGCCTGCCGCGCGTGTTCGGCACGACGCTGGAGACGATCCCCGCCGAAATCCCCTACCTCACCGCCGATCCTGCTCTGGTCACGGACTGGGCCGGGCGGCTGCCTCGGCGGCGCGGGTTGCGTGTCGGCCTGGTCTGGGCCGGGCAGGCGCGCCCGTGGCTGCCGGGTTTCACCACGCTCGATACAAGGCGAAGTACGCACCTGGCGCAGTTCGCGCCATTCGGTGCGATCGAGGGGGTCCAGTTCATCAGCCTGCAAGCCGGCGCGTCGGCGAGCGAGGCGCGCACGCCACCGCCCGGACTGGCGCTGCACGACCCGATGGCCTCGGTCACCGACTTCGCCGACACCGCCGCGATCGTTGCCAATCTCGATCTGGTCATCAGCGTCGATACGTCGGTGGTCCATCTGGCCGGGGCGCTGGGCAAGCCGGTCTTCCTGCTCGATCGTTACGACAATTGCTGGCGCTGGCTGAGCGGGCGCACCGACAGCCCGTGGTATCCGACACTGCGCATTTTTCGGCAGACGAGGATCGGCGACTGGGAGCCGGTCATGGAGCAGGCAGCCGCGGCGCTGGCGGAATTTGCAGCCGCCGCGCGCTGATCAGACCAGCCGCCCGACGATTCGAGTCTTCGCCAGGTCGTCGGCCGGCTGGTTTGCTTCTTAGTTTGGCGCGCCACCGCCCCGCCACTTCGGAACAGAATTGCGAACGCCACCGCGCCGGTCAGCCTGCCTTCCGCGACCAAGTGAGTGGCAGGTCAAGTTCCACCCGATCATGCGTCACCTTCGGTGTGATCCGGCCCCGCTCGCCGCGTTCCAGGCGCACCAGGCCGTAGCCCGCCATCGTCTTCAAGGTTCGCGACAGGTTCGACTTTGCCTTACCGGTGATCCGTGCCAACTCGTCGAGTGAGCCGGGCGCCTGTTCCACGATCACCCGCAACAGGTCGCGGTTGCCCGCCGACAGCACCTTGGCGAAGGATTCCGTCGAGGTGAACCACACCTTCGGCTCGCCGGGCGCCACGCGCTGCTCGCCGCGCGCCACCGCCATGGTGCGGGCCTTCATGTCCTCGTAGCTGGCAATGCCCACTTTCAGGGTCGTCATGGGATCAGTCCTCTCTCGCGTAACACCGCGTCCACCGTCGTCCAGAAATCTCCGAGCAGCGTTGCCGCGTCTCGGTACTCGTAGGGTTTGATCGTCCGCAGCCGATGGCGATGGTCCTGCGGCTCGCCGCGCTTCTGCCGCGCCACCGGATGGGCGTTGTCGAAGCCGACCAGCCGCTCGCCATCCGGCCCGTGCAGCGTCAGCGAGTAGTCCAGCCCGTGCGGCTTCTCCGGCGATACCGGCACCCGCGTCACCACGAAACGGACCCAATGGCCGCCCTCCGGGTCCACGACGAGCACCTGCCCGTCGAGGTCGAGAAGCACGTCGAGGGTTGGGTCGCGAGGCTTCGGCACGGAGTAGAGTTATCAGAAAGAAGCAACTCTATCAAGCAAAATGGCTGGCCGGACGACCGATGGCGCTTGGTTCATTGATATCATTGGGATTCTGATAAAAATGGGTGGCAGGAGCTACTTGGCAGTTCGCGCAAAACCGCCACCGTCCCAACCACATACGCGCGCCGCTTTTCTCTTCCAGTCCAACTTTCGCCGATAACGAGCCGACCGAAAGCAACGACGGATGGCGCAAATGGCATTGATATTATTGGAAAATTCTCATAAGGCCCGCCGGGTCCTTCCGGCGAAAGCGCTATAATCCATTGATCAGACGAACAAAAAACGACCAACGACGGCAACGCTTTTATCTTGCCGCCCGATCCCGCCCAGCCATTCCTGCGCTATGCTACGATCTCCGGCATCATGTAAGAATGAGGTGCCGGCGGTGATGTGACCGATCGGGCGCTGCGCAGGGTGGGCCGCGCCATGGGAACGATGGCGTAAGTCGAGCCTGGAGGAACGAAGCGACCGTGCCGTGGCACTACACTACCATCGTCGATCTCGTCGATCACTGGCAGACTCTGCTCGCTGGATCGATCGCATTAATCGCCGCGATTATCACGGTGCTCGTCACGCTGAAGGTCGAGCGACGGAAAGCTGATCGCGAGATCGATGCCCTCCGCAAGTCCCTCGCCATCGAACTTCGGCAGCTCATCCCGAGAGCGCTCGGTGCGCACACTTCCCCCCATAAACTCGGCAGCAGGGCAGACGGACCAATCACCGCCCGGATGGTGGAAAGCTTGTCGCGAGTGCCTGTTCCGATCGTCTATCCGGCTAACGCTCACAAGATTGGGCTTCTCGAAGGCGACGCGATGGACCTGGTCATCGTCTACGGACTGCTTGAGATCGCACGGGATGGCGTCGGCCGGCTGATGACCTACAGGACGCCGGACGACATCAGCCCGAACGTCGTCCTGAAGACGGCCGAGACGTTCCTGGAGGCATGTAAATATGCACGAAGCGTGCTGCCCAAGTTGCGCACGGGCGTCGCTTCACATGACGATCGAGACGCTGAATTGCTGCAAATAATCAGCGCTGCCGCCTCCGTCCAGCCTGCAAGTAAGCAACATTCGTCTGCTCCCACGATGCAAAAGTAGGGATCAGGACATGCCGAAACTGTTGAGGTCCAGCGAAACAGCAGGTTGCGGGGTCACGATTGAATTAGACAATGGCGAGGTCGTGTATGTGTCCATCGCGCAAACCGGGGTCTTGGTGCGCAGATGGGATATGAACGGAGGACTGATCAAATCCCTTTTGAGCAACTTCTTTGGCCCGAAGCTGTACAACGAAGGCAGCGTCTATAGGAACGCACAAACGGCGCGAGCGCTTAGCCTGATGTATCCCGAGCAGGCGCCTCCGCTCTGCTTCAAGAATCCCGTGTTAGCTGCGTTCTCCAATGCGATATGGCAGTGCGCATCGGCGGCCGAAGTTTGCGCTGTTCTCAATGAAGCTACGGCAAAGGCTCCGGAGCTTGAAGAGAAAGCCGACAGTGCGGCGCCGCAAAGGACTTTCAGAAAAAGCGACGAAAAAATTGTCTCTGATTTGGCCGATCTCATGGCAAAAGGCGACACGAAGCCGGATGCGTTTTATGATGTCTCGGCGCTGCCTCATCCGAAGGAGGATATTCTCCTCGCGATCGAGCGTGAGATACTTCGCGAAACATCAGACGCGCGCGTTGAGTGGCTCGCGGTTGGCGCAACGTTCCTGCCGTCCTTTCAACAAGGCATTGGTCCCAAACCCTTGTCATGGTTCGGCGTTGACCTTGCGGAGCTTCAACGTTCGACTGCCGACCCGAGGGAACAAGCAAAGGTACTGGCGCAGAACCCCGACCGTGAGCGAGCGGAACAGTTTCTCGCGATTATGAAGATTGAGAGTGACCAGATCCAGGCCCGAATCGATGCTGTGCTCCGCCTGCGACAGGCGCGAATGAAGCATTCGACGTTGGCAACCGCGGACGAAGACGCAGATGTCCACTTCAAGATGGGCAATAAGCATATCAGTGGCCGAGACGTACCGCAGAACTACGCGGAAGCAGCCAAATGGTATCGCAAGGCCGCTGAGCGAGGGCACGCGATGGCGCAAAGTCAGCTCGGACTGATGTACCTTGGCGGGGAGGGTGTGTCGCAGGACTTTGCGGAAGCAGCCCGCTGGTGCCGCGCTGCGGCTGAGTCAGGCGTCGCAGAGGCTCAATACCAACTCGGCGATATGCATATCAAAGGTCAGGGCGTGCCGCAGGACTACATCAAAGCGGCAGAGTGGTGTCGCAAGGCTGCTGAGCAGGGGAACTCCATGGCCCAAATGCTGCTGGGAGCTTTGTATCATAATGGTCAGGGCGTTCCGCGAGACTATGTAGAGGCGCAGATGTGGCTCACCCTCGCCGCCGCCGGCTTTCCGCCCTCGAAGGCAGGCAGCCGAGAGAAGGTCGCCTCGCTTCGTGAAATCGTCGCAGCGAAGATGACCGAGCCACAGATTGCGCAAGCACGGGACTTGGCACGAGAGTGGAAACCCGGAGACGGCCGTGCCCTTCCGCCTCGTATTGACATCGCGCTCCGCTCGCGGCAGGCGCTGACCGCGCCGTTGACTCAAGATACGGTGCCTCCCTCACCACCATTGACACATCCTTCTCCCGCGGCTGTTCCTGGCCGCAGCCGCACGCCCGCTCCCGCGTCGCGGGAACAACTCGCTTTCGATAAGGCGGGCAAAGCCTTTATTAGGCCGGATGATCTGCTCCCGGTCATTGCCAGATACTCGAATGCGGCTCTGCGGACCCTTGACATAAGCGAAGACGAGGCGTTACGGCGAACCGAACACGGAGACGGCGGCAGGTTCGCGCTAGAGTCGCTCGTCCGGACTCTAAAGGATGCCCGGACCTACCCGGAGGCTTCCTACTACGCAAAGTTCCATACCGACGAAGATGGCGAAATCGACTCAATCCATCACGGCTGGTGTTTCGACTCTTTCGCCATTATCAACGGGCACGAAGTCAACGTCCTCCAGGGCCTGCGGTTCGCCGATACGATAGACGGTGTCCTATCGGCATTCTTCGCCAGTGCGATTCTCCCGACCATCGGCGCGTACTGGCACGGACTGTATGACCGCGACTATCAAATCGTTGAGACGCCTAAAGAGTTGAACGAACTCATATTCGGCGGCACCCTGAAAGAGGCAGCTGGCGATACGCAAGGCATCCTACGCACTCCGCTCGGACTGCGAATTCAGAAGGTCGATGGAACCAAGCGGTGCACATGCCTCTGCTATAGTGAGACAGAAGGGCTTTTGGACATCGGATGCACGATTTCGGCGGACGGGCAGGCATACGAGGCGGTGCGAACTATACTGCGTGAACCTGAAGGCGGAACTCTCTACTAAACGACACACTTCATAGGGCTATGGCGTAGACATAGTGCGCATTTTCGCCGGGCGTGGCCAGCCAACCTACGCCCGGGCGCGACGTCCTTTCCAGACGCCGCAACATTCTGGCGGCTACATGGCCTGCCTCTCGGCTATGCGGCGGCCAGCGCTTTCCGTAAGCCCTCGGGGTCCCCCTTGATGGCGCGCAACAGGGTCCGAGCCGGACCGCTTGGCCGTTTGGCGCCACGTTCCCACTCCTGAATGGTTCGCACGCTGAATTCATAGGCGGCGGCGAATTGCGCCTGCGTCATCCCCGTCGCAAGCCGGATCGCGCGAACATCGATGTCCGGGGCCATATCGGGCGCGGCGTCAGGATTGGACGCGATTTGCCGGGCGATATCCGCGTCCGTCATTGCGTCCACCTTGTCCCAATTCGTCGCCGTCAGTGCGCGGCGCGCCTCGTCACTCATTGCCTTGGCCATAGCGCGTCACCTCTCGTTTGTTCGCCTTCCGAAGCGATATTACACGCCGCTCCGCAGTCCGATCCCGGTCCGCAGTCCGATCAACGTAGACGCACACAAAAAGCCGGTCATGGATAACGCCAAACGCGACTTCGCGAGCCTCTCCGTAGTCAAAACGATCATCACTCACCGACACATGTGGTCCGGCGAACAGGATCTCGGCCAACGCAAGGGAAACGCCATGTTTCGCCCGGTTGGACACATCCTTGACCGGATCGAACACGTATCTCACGGCAACCACACTACGCCTCTGACGTACCTATGGCAAGCGTCTTGTACGTCTGGGGCGTAGTGCATCGCGAGGCAGGGCCGCCGGGATCCGGAATAGCGCCGCCCCTATTCCGAACCCTCCGGCAGATGCTCCCGCAATACCTGGTTGATCCGGGACTGCCATACCGGCCCGGTGGCCCGGAAGCGCTCGATCACCTCGGGATCGGGCCGGAGGCTCACGAGGCGCTTCGGAGCATCCAGCGTCGGCCGGCGTGCCTGCGGACGCGCCGGTAGAGATCGGCGGCCTCGGCGGCCGACGCGGGCGGCATCCGGGCAAGCCGCGTCTCGTCGAGCGGGTTTGCGTCCCAATCGGCGAGCGCCGCTTCGGTAATGGCCCGGTCTTCCTCGTCGGTCGTCGCGGCGAGGCATTCGCGCGCCTTGGCGCGCGCAGCGACCCGCTTCATCTCAGGATTCGGCATAGCGTCTCAACTCGAGACGAAGGCGGCTCGCCACCGTAGGGCACCATCATAGTAGGATAGCGCAGGCATGGTGCTCATCATCGTCGGGTGTGGCCCGCAACCTCGCGCACGATACCGACCGTCCAAAACGATGGGAGCGCCGGCATTTCGGCCGCCGTCATCAAACCCGCAGAAACCCCACCAGCCGCTCCGCCTCCGCCACGATCGGATTGGCGATCGCCGCCGCCCGCTCGGCCCCTTCGCGCAGCACGGCATCCACTCCCGCCGGATCGGCCAGCAGCCGATCGGTCTCGCGCGCGATCGGCGTCAGCTTGGCGACCAGCAGCGCCGCCAACGCCTCCTTGAACGGGCCGAACCCCTTGCCGCCATGCTGGCGCAGCACGGCCGCCGCGTCGGTCGCATCCATCGCGGCGTAGATCCCCACTAGGTTGCGCGCCTCCGGGCGGTTGGCGAGGCCCATGGGTTCGCTCGGCAGCGCCTCGGGGTCGGTCTTGGCGCGGCGGATTTTCAGCGCGATCGTATCGGCATCGTCGTTCAGATTGATCCGACTCTGATCCGACGGGTCGGACTTCGACATCTTCTTCGTGCCGTCGCGCAGGCTCATCACCCGAGGCACCGGCCCGGTGATCAGCGCCTCGATGGTCGGGAAGAAATCCACGCCATAATCATGGTTGAATTTTTGCGCGATGTCGTTCGCCAGCTCAAGGTGCTGACGCTGATCTTCGCCCACCGGCACGCGGGTGGCATGATAGGCCAGGATGTCGGCCGCCATCAGGTTTGGATAGACATACAGACCGGCCGAGGCGCCCTCCCGGTCCTTGCCGGCCTTGTCCTTGAACTGCGTCATCCGGTTCAGCCAGCCGAGCCGCGCCACGCAGTTGAAGATCCACGCAAGCTGGGCGTGCGCGCGGACCGACGATTGCAGAAACAGGATGTGCTTGCCCGGGTCGATGCCGCAGGCCAGCAGCGTCGCCGTCATCTCCCGCGTCTGGCGTTGCAGTTCCGCCGGGTCCTGCCACTCGGTGATTGCGTGCAGGTCGACCACGCAATAGATGCAGTCATGGCCGTCCTGCAGCGCCACCCAGTTGCGGATCGCGCCAAGGTAGTTGCCGAGCGTGGCCAAGCCGGACGGCTGGATGCCCGAGAAAATGCGTTGCTTATCAGTCATCAGTTATCAGTCGTCAGTTGTCAGAGGTTGGTCGTCAGGGGTCGGCGGTCGGACTGATGGCCGATCCATCACGGCGGCGCAAGGCGCGGCGGGACAGCAGGCGCAGCGCGTCGCGCGCGTCGAAGGCGCCGAACAGTTGACCGGCCAGCAGGTAGGCGCCGCCGCCCAGCGAAACCAGCGCCGCGAGCGCCGCCCAGCGCCAGCCGTGTCCCAACCAGCCGTGTTCCATCCCGCCCTGGCCTGTCCAACCCTGGCCCGCCTCGCCGTGTTCCGCTGGAGCGAACAGCCACCACTGGGCAACCCAGAGCGTTGCCGCCATGGCGCCGGCGGCGAGCGCCATGCGCGGCAGGCGGCGGCGCATCGGGGCGTCGGCGACGAGGTGGCCGCGGCGGGCTAGCAGCACGCCGAGGCAGCCCAGGTTGAACAGCGCCGCCAGGCTGGTGGCGAGCGGCGGCCCGATGTGCTCCAGCCGCGGCAGCCAGGACGCGGCACCCACCGGTGCGACGATGCCGGCGTTGAACAGCAGATTGAGCCCGAAATTCAGCGCCAGGGTGATCATGCCGATCTTCACCGGCGTCGCCATGTCGCCGCGGGCGAAGAAGGCCGGGGTCAGCACCTTCAGCAGCACCACCGCAGGCAGGCCGACCGCGTAGGCGGTCAGCGCCTGGGCGGAGAGGCGGGCGCTTTCGGTGTCGAAAGCGCCGCGGCCGAACAGTACCCACATCATCGGAAACCCCGCGACCGCCAGCGCCAGCGCCGCGGGCAGCGTCAGGAACAGCGTGTATTCGATCGCCCGGTTCAGCGAACCGATCGCCTCATGCGCCTCGGCGCCACGCACCTGGCGCGACAACAGCGGCAGCAGCGCGGTGCCCACCGCGGTGCCGATCACCCCCAGCGGCAGTTGCTGCATCCGGTCGGCGTAATACAGCAGCGACACGGTGCCGGCGGGCAGCAGGCTGGCAATGACGACGTCGACCACCTGGTTGAGCTGCGTCGCGCTGGCGCCGATCAGACCCGGAGCCATGCGCCGCAGCAGCAGACGCACGTGCGGGGTCAGCCGAGGACGCGGAATCTTCAGTTTCATGCCGGCCCGGTGGACCGCCCAGGCCAGCAGCGCGAGTTGCACCACGCCCGACGCCGACACCCCCCAGGCCGTCGCGTGGCCGACAGTCGCGACATAGGGTGTCAGTCCCAACATCGCGGCGATCGAGAACAGGTTGTACAACACCGGGGCCCCGGCGGCCGCGGCGAACCGGTCCATCCCGTTGAGCACGCCCGACAGCAGCGCCACCAGGCAGATCAGCATGAGGTAGGGGAAGGTGATTCGCGCCAACTCGACGGTCAGGGCGAATTTCGCCGGCATGTGGGCGAACCCGGGGGCGAACACCGTCATCACCTGGGGCATGAAGATCTCGCCCAGCACGGTCAGCGCGCCGAGCCAGAAGGCCATCACGGCGAACGCTTCCTGGGCGAAGAGCTGCGCCGCCGCCGGGCCCTCGGCGGTCAGCAGGCCGGCGAATTCGGGAACGAAGGCGGCGTTGAACGCGCCCTCGCCGAACAGGCGGCGAAACAGGTTGGGCAGCTTGTTGGCGACGAAAAACGCGTCGGCCACCGGTCCGGTGCCGATCAGCGCCGCCATCAGCATGTCGCGCAACAGACCCAGGACGCGACTCGCCATGGTCCAGCCACCGACCGTCAGCACACCTCGCAGCATGGGCCCGCCGTACCGCAAATCACCCCGCCGAACTACCCCGGCCGCCGCTCTCGGGGGAAGGAAAGGAAGGTCAGGACTCCGCCCTGAAACCCGCCATGGGGCTTTGCCCCCTGGACCCCCACTAAAGTCGGAGCCTTTAGAATCCATCCATTTGGGT
>PLXO01000275.1 GCA_003151425.1 Acetobacteraceae bacterium | reverse complement strand
CCAAGGACATCATCATCTCGGGCGGGGAGAAGATCCATGTGGTATCATTAGATTCTGGAAAGCTGGCCCTACAGGGTGGCTACATCCTGGGTGATCATGCGGCCGATACTGGCCCTGAACCGCATGAGCACGCGATGAACGCAGGAGGCCTGCCCGCGCCGCGAGTGAGCAATGCGGTCGGGTGCCGCAGAGAAGACTGATTTCATGCCGAAGCACATTGCCCGCCTCCTCGCCCTGATGGTGCTGTTCGGCGCGGTCGCCTACGGAGCCAAACAATATTTCACCGTCGACTCCTACTACATCTATGGCCACTACCGGGGCAACGCGGTCGCGGACATCGCCTCGGACAAGCCGAAATTCAAGGGGCCGGCATTCTGCGCTCCGTGCCATGCGGCGCAGAGCACGGAATGGTCCAGCGGCGTGCACAACAGCGCCGATCTTGGGAAGGTGGTTAAGTGCGAGGTCTGCCACGGTCCCGGCGGCAGCCGGGATGTGAAAGGCCCGTACGAGCACGTCTCGACCGGCAATGACCACCCGAACAATTTGAAAATGGCCGAGCCGACCGACACGGTGAAACTCTGCACCCTCTGCCACGAGCAGATCACCGGACGGCCAGCGCAACAGCCGCAGATCGTCGTCGCCGATCACGCCGGAACGCTGCAATGCACGACCTGCCACAACCCGCATTCGCCGAAGACGATCGCCGGGTCCTTGCTGGCTGGTGCGCCGCCGGGCGACGCGGCAGCGGGAAAGACGTTGGCCGCCGTATGCGCGGGATGTCACGCCGCGCCGGCCGGCGCGCAACTAGCACTTGCGCCAAGCCTCGACGGCCAGCGGCAAGCCTACCTCGTCGAAGCCATTCGGGCGTACAAGACCGGGCAGCGCGACAACAAGCTGATGTTGACCATGGTGCAGAACCTGAGTGATGCCGACATGCAGAATGTCGCCGCCTACTATGCGGGTTTGAGCTGCCGGAGCGGCGGCGGGCAGGATCAGGCGGCGGTGGCCGCCGGGCATGCGTTGGCCACCAACTGCGTGATTTGCCATGGCGCCGCTGGCGTCAGCCGGCAACCCCTGTGGCCGAACCTCGCCGGACTTTCCAGGGACTACGATGTCGCGGCGCTGAAATCCTACCGCGACGGCGGCCGCAAGAACCCCTTGATGTCCGTGATGGCCAAGGATCTCAGCGATGCGGATGCAACCAGGCTGGCGGCGTTTTTCGCCAGCACCCAGTGCAAGTGAGGCCCGAAACAACAAAGCGATGACAAAAGGGCGTTTGAACATGGCAGATCAGCAAGGCCCAGCGGAGTCCAAACCAGGACGCCGAAGCTTCCTGGGATTTCTCGGCGCGGCAGTCGGAACCGGCGCCGCCGCGATCGTGGCCGACGCCACTGGCAGTGGCGTCGTAGCGAAAGCCGAAGCCGCCGCAGCGCAGCCACAGACGGCCCCGAAGCCGAATATTCCCGGAACGGCGAACGACCAGGTCAACAGCTTCACCGCAGCGCAGCCGCAGCCGGCTCCGAAACCGAATATTCCCGGCTACGACTGGGGCGAACACCAATGGGGCTACGGAGTCGATGCCACGAAGTGCATCGGCTGCCTGCGCTGTGTCGAGGCGTGCAAGACGGAAAACAATGTGGCCGGCGACGCGCATCACTTCCGCACCTGGGTCGAGCGCTACGTCTACCTGGAGGGTGAAGACGAGCCGCACATCGACAGCCAGGCCGATCCGGTGAACATCGCGGCCTCGGGCTCGGAAAAGGAATACCGCTTCGCCAATCGCTACAAGGACGCGAAGGTGGAGAAGGCGTTCTTCGTGCCCAAGCTGTGCAACCACTGCACGCATCCGGCTTGCGTGCAGGTGTGCCCCACTGGCGCGACGTTCAAGACCGAGGACGGTGTGGTCCTCATCGACCACACCTATTGCATCGGCTGCCAGTACTGCGTGCAGGCCTGCCCGTACGGTGCGCGCTACTTCAACGCGGAGAAGCACGTCTCGGACAAGTGCACCTGGTGCTATCACCGCATCACCAAGGGGTTGCAGCCTGCCTGCGTCGAGGTCTGCCCGGTCGGCGCCCGCGTGTTCGGCGATCTCAAGGACAAAGAGAGCCCGATCAGCCGGTTCATCAAGGAAAACCGCGTGCAGGTGCTCCGGCGGGAGACCGGCAATGCCCCGAATGTGTTCTACATCGGCCTCGACAAGGAGGTGGTATGATGGAACCGCTGTTCATCGCCGCACCCTATACCGGCTATGTCTATCCCAACGAGACGGTGTTCCCGTGGGGGGTGCTCATCGTCGTGTATCCGTACCTCACCGGGCTGGTGGCCGGCGCCTTCACCGTTTCAAGCCTCTATCAGGTATTCGGGTTCGAGCGTCTCCGGCCGGTCGCGCACTTCGCCTTGCTCTCGTCGTTGTGCCTGATGATCTTCGTGCCGACGCCGCTGCTGCTGCATCTCGGCCACCCGGAGCGGGCGCTCAACGCCATGCTGACGCCGCATTGGACGTCGGCCATGGCGATGTTCGGCTACTTCGCTGCATTCTACATCGTGCTGCTGATGTTGGAGTGTTGGTTCGTGTTCCGGCCGTACATCGTGCAGCAGGCGCAACAGCGGCACAGCGTGCTCGGGCTGGCCTATCGCGTGGCGTCCCTCGGATCGTATGATCTGTCGGAGAAGGCCATGCATTATGACCGGAAATGGATCTTCGCGCTCGCCATCCTTGGCATACCCGCAGCGCATGGCTTGCATGGCTATGTCGGGTTCGTCTTCGGCTCGCTGAAATCCCGGGAATGGTGGTCGTCCGACCTCATGCCCGCCATTTTCCTGTTTTCCGCAATTATTTCGGGTACCGCGCTACTGATCGTGCTGTATGTCGTGTCCTGCTGGCTACGCCGGGTACGGGTCGACCTGGCATGTCTGAAGGGCATGGGCTACGCGATGTGGGGCTTCATGATGTTCGCCCTGCTGCTGGAGCTGGTGGAATTCGGAGCCCTTATCTACCGCGGCCGCGAGGGCATCGACATGATCATGCAGTTCGTGACCGGCCCGCTGATCGTGCCCTTCTTCATTCTGCAGCTCGCCATCGGAGCGGTGACGCCGATCCTGATTTTGGCTTACATGTTCTGGCGGGGAACCACTGGGAGGCCCCTGCTTGTCGGCATCACGCTCAGCGCGCTGTTGGTGGTGTTTTCGGTGCTGATGATGCGCTACAATGTTGTCATCGGCGGGCAGGAGATCGCCAAGACCGGCAAAGGGCTGCTGACCTTTCAGTTCGAGGTGTTCAGCAGGGAAGGCTTAATCGCCGCCGCCTGCGTGCTGATCGCGCCGCTGATCTTGTTGTCGGTGATGGTCCGGCTGTTGCCGCCCTGGCACGATCCGGAACCGGAAGGAGCATGAGAGCTCGTGCGATGGGCGCCCGCAGGTGCGCCTCTCCAACTTTGGCGACTGGGCGGTGCCGTTCCGCCGGCCCGAGGACATCAAGCAATTCCTTGAAGCCTACCGCCTTGCCGGGATGCCCGAATGACCACGAGCCGCCTTCCCGGCGGCCGACTTCGCCGGCCGTTGAGGCCTGCTTCTGCCAGACGGTGTGGAACGGGGTGCGGCGAGGAAGGTCCGGAATCCACCCGAAGCGGCGGTAGCCGGCGGGTCGCTCGGACCTGACCGTCCATTCGACCCGTTGCACCCATTCAGACTGACCCACTCCCTTTCGTTAGCGGGCCTCGCCAACGAAGCTTCTGCCAGATTCTCGCCCAAACGCCAGGGAATGATGGCTCGGGTGAATGATCCCTGGTATTTCTCCACTTGTT
>PLXO01000081.1 GCA_003151425.1 Acetobacteraceae bacterium | reverse complement strand
GGCCAAAATGAGAATTGCTGGTTCGCGGCCGGAAACGATCTTCAGATCGGATCCCAGCTATACACGTCGCGCGTGCGTTCCAGCGGGGTAAAACTGTTCTTCACCGCCGGCAGCCAGTGCTCGGCCAGCTTCTCCGGGGTCCAGCCGTCGCTGCGCGCCATGATGCGGATCGGCCGCGGCTGGTTGTACAGATACACCTCATTCCCGCGCACGCCAAAAATCTGCCCCGACACGCCCTTCGCCGCGTCGGTACCGAGGAAAGCAATCAGTTGCGCAATGTGATCAGGCTTGGTCTTCTCCGCCCGCGCCTTCAACTGCTCCTCGCTCTGGCCCGGCACCGTTTCGATCATGCGGCTGAACGCGTGCGGGCCGATGCAGTTCGACCGGATGTTGTAACGTTGCATGTCCATCGCGATGCAACGCGACAGACCGGCAATGCCGAGCTTCGCCGCGCCGTAGTTCACCTGCCCAACGCTGCCGATCAGCCCCGAGGTGGAGGTGATGTGCACGAAACACCCACTCTCCTGCTTGCGGAAATGCGTGACCGCGGCGCGGCTGACATAGAAGGCGCCGTACAGATGCACCTTGATCACCGCGTCCCATTCCTCGGGCGACATGTAGTGGAACATGCGGTCGCGCAGGATGCCGGCGTTGTTCACCACCATGTCGATGCGGCCGAACGTATCGATCGCGGTCTGCACGATGCGCTGCGCGTTGGCCCATTCGGCAACGCTGTCAGTGTTGGCGACGGCGCGGCCCTGGCCGTTGGCCTGGGCGATCTCGGCGACCACCTGCTGGGCGGGACCGGCGTCCTGCCCCTCGCCGGTCACTGCCGCACCGACGTCGCACACCACCACCTTGGCGCCGTTCGCCGCCAGGCAGATCGCGGTCGCCCGGCCGATCCCTCGGCCCGCGCCGGTCACCACCGCAACCTTGCCCTCCAGCATGTTGCCGCTCATTGCGTCTCTCTCCCTCGGATTGGATACTGATCGGTAGCATGCGCCACGCCGCGCGCTGTGTCATCCTGGCGCAAGACCTCCGGCGGACGGGGTGGCGGGTAGTCGGCCTCACTGTTTCTATGTCGACATGTACTATTCTCGGTGCTTGCCCCATGGAATGGCGTGGACGTCGCAGGGTCAGGCGCGCGAGGGCAGGAGTTGACGCCGCCTCCGTCCGCTGGCCCACAGTGTCGCCGGTCGAGAGGTGCGCAGCCGCCGCTGATGGGATAACCTGCGGCAGAACTGCCAGGGGAAACGCGCATGTCGATGGCGATGGAGGCCCGGTCCGCGGCCGGGCGCGAGTTCGCGGTGCGGCCGCTCTCACCGGCGATGGCCGCCGAGGTCGTAGGGTTGGACCTGCGCGAGAAACTGGAAGCAGCGACGCGGCAGGCAGTCTACGACGCCTTCGTGCGCTATCAGGTGCTGGCGTTCCGCGACCAGTCGTTGACCAAGCCCGAGCAGATCGCCTTCACCGAGCAGTTCGGCACGCTGGAGCGCCACGTCGCCACCAACCGAGGCGGCGACATCCCGCTGCTGCATGTCGTTTCCAACCTGAACGCCGAGGGCAAGCCCAGCGGCAAGGTCAAATCGACAACCTGGCACAGCGACAAGTCGTTTCGGCCGGAACCATCGATGGCGACCATTCTGCACGCGGTCGTTATGCCGCCGGACGGTGGCGATACCTGCTTCGCCAACATGTACGCCGCCTACGATGCACTGGACGACGCCGAGAAAGCGGCGCTGGACGGGCTGCGCGTTATCCATAGCTGGGAACTGTCGCAACAAAAGAGCGGCATGCGCGCGACCGAGGATGAAATCCGCGACGCGCCGCCGATGCGCCATCCGTTGGTGCGCGTGCATCCCGACAGCGGGCGCAGATGCCTGTTCATGGGTCAGCATGCCTCGCATATCGACGGCTGGCCGATGGCGGACGGGCGCGCGCTGCTCGCCAAGCTGGAGGCGCACGCGACGCAGGAAAGGTTCGTCTATCGTCACAAATGGCAGGCGGGCGATATGCTGATGTGGGACAATCGCTGCCTGCTGCACCGCGCCGATCCGAACTTCGACGCGGCGCTGTATCCGCGCGTGCTGCATCGCACCTGTCTGCGCGGCACGGCGCCGGGGTAGGGTGGGACCGAACGCCGGCGGTCCTATTCCAGGGCGGCGCAAACACGAATCGTTACGCCGCCACCATCTCCGCATGCACGAGGCCGAGCAGCCGCGCCTGCAGCGCTGCATCCGCCTCCAACGCCCGCGCGCTGCCCTGATACGCGACCTGCCCGTTCACCAGTACGTAGGCCCGATCGGTGATCGGCAGCACCGTCTCTGCATGGTGCTCGACAATCACCATCGCGACGCGCCCGCGCAGCCGCACCAGCGCGTCCATAACCTCCTTGACGATCGTGGGCGCCAATCCCTCGAAAGGCTCGTCCAGCAGGATCAACCGCGCCGGTACCATCAGCGCGCGCGCGATCGCCAGCATCTGCCGCTCGCCGCCGGACAGGCTTTCGGCGCGCGATCGTTGCAGGATACGCAGTTTCGGGAACAGCTCGTAGACCTGCTCGAGCGAGGCACCACCCGGGCGCGCGGCGATATGCAGGTTCTCGATGACGGTCAGGTTCGGGAACAGCCGGCGTCCCTCCGGCACCAGCGAGATACCAAGTCGGTTGATCTCATACGGCTTAGCCGCGGTGATGTCCTTGCCGTCGATGGTGATGCGGCCAGCGCTTTTCGCCACCGTGCCGGTGATCGCGCGCAATGTCGTTGTCTTGCCGACACCGTTGCGACCGAGCAACGCCACCGCCTCGCCCTCGTGCACGACAAGGTCAAGTCCGTCCAGCACCACACTGCCGCCATAGCCGCCGCGCACACCGTCCAGCCGCAGCAGCTCCTTCTCGGCCGCCGCGGTCTCGATTGTCACCGCCGGTGCCCGCGCGGGAGACCCCGCGGGAGACAACATCTCGCGCGCGGCACCGAGATAGGCGGTGATCACTTCTGGATTGTTCGCCACCTCGGCCGGCTTGCCGTCGGCAATTAGCCGGCCTTGGTGCAGCACGGTGATGCGGTCGGACAGCGCCAGAACGCGGTCGATGTCGTGCTCGATCAGCAGCACCGCATGGGTCGTGGCCAATTGCCGGATCAGCGCGCCCACCACCTGGCGATCCGCCTCGGCGAGGCCCGCCAGCGGCTCGTCGAGCAGCAGCAGTCGCGCGTCCGTGGCGAGTGAGATGGCGATCTCGAGCAGTCGCCGCTCGCCATGCGAGAGGTTGGCGCAAGATTGCGCGGCGCGATCCGCCAGCCCGACCGCGGCGAGCAGCGACCAGGTACGTTCGTTCACATCTTCCAAATCATAGGCGTCGCGCCACAGCGCGTGCCGTTGCGCACTGCGCGCCTGCGCCGCGACGCGGACATTCTCGAACGCCGTCAAATTGCGGAATACGCTGAGGATCTGGAACGACCTGCTGAGCCCAAGACGGATCCGCTGGTGCACCGCCAGAAGCGTGATGTCGCGGCCGGCGAAGTTGATCGTGCCGCCATCGGCGCGCAACAAGCCTGTCAGCATGTTGAAGAAGGTTGTCTTGCCGGCACCGTTCGGGCCGATAAGGCTGTGCAGCCGATACGGATGCACCTCCAGATCGATCCCCTGCGCCACGACCAACGAGCCGAATCGCTTGTGCAGACCACGCACCGTCAGCACTGGCTTGGCGGGATCGAGCTGCATTGTATCGGCGTGCCACGGCTTGATCGTCGCCGGGCGCGGCGGGATGCCGCGCCGGGTCAGCGTCCATTCCTGCCGCCCGCGCAACCGTTGCGCCAGGCCGACCATACCCTCCGGCGAGGCGAGCGCGAACACCATGACGATCGGGGCAAAGATCAGCCACCAGCTTTCGGTAATCTCCGACAACTGATCCTGCAGCAAAATGAATGCGATGGCGCCCCAGAGCGGGCCAAGGAACTGGTGCACGCCGCCCAGCACCGTCATCAGCAGCGCGTCGCCGGCGTGCTGCCAGCTAAGATTGTCGGCGTAAGCGCCACGCAGCATGAACGACAGCAATGCGCCGGCGTAGCCGACGATGCCGCCCATGATGACAAATGCCTCGAACTTCAAGCGGAAGGTGCTGTAGCCGAGGCTGAGCACGCGCTGCTCGTTGTCGCGCAGCGCCACCAGCACGCGGCCGAACGGCGCATGCGCGATGCGCCACAACAGCCACATGCCGGCAGCGACTGTCATGACGGTGAAGATGTGGAAGCTCTCGTCGCTGATCAGCCAGGGGCGCGGGACGCCCTGCAACCCGTTCTCGCCGCCGGTAAGGTCGGTCCACTTGAACGCGATCTCGAAGGCGATCTGCGAGAAAGCAAGTGTCAGCAGCGAGAAATACAGGCCGCGCCGGCGCAGGATGATCAGCGCGATCGCGGTGGCGAGGACCAGGGAGAACAGGATGGCGAAGACCAACGCCTCGGCTTCGTTGCTCAGAAAGCTGCGCATCGAGATTGCCACGGCATAGCTGGCGCAGCCGAAGAACACCGAGGCGCCGAACGGAACGAGGCCGGTATAACCGACCAGCAGGTTCACCCCGGCGCCATACAGTGTGTAGATGGCGATCTGCGTGATCAGGCTGACCGGTGCGCCGATCGCCTGCCAGAGGAATGTCAGCGCGACCAGGACGATGACGAACCACAATACGGGATGACGCAGCGCGGCGCTCACTCGAACCGCTCCCACCGCTCGCCCAGCAAACCGCGCGGACGCAGCAGCAGGATCACTGCCATGAACACGTACATCACGGCGTTCGCGGCATCCGGCTGGAACTGGATGGTCAACGCCGTGACCACGCCGACCATCAACCCGGCGATCACCGCGCCGGCGAACGAGCCAAGGCCGCCGATCGTTACGACGACGAAAGCCGGCATGATCGCATTGGTCGACATCGACGGCGTCACCGTCCACAACGGCGCGGCCAGCATGCCGGCGACGCCTGCCAGCGCGCAGCCCAGGCCGAACACCGCGGTCAGCACGCGCGGCAGGCGGATGCCGAGCAGGCCTACCATCTCCGGATCGCGCGAGCCGGCGCGCAGGATGCGGCCGAACGGGGTGAACTGCATGAACGCCCACAGGGCGATCAGCACCGCCACGGTGATCACGAACACCGCGAGCCGGTACTTGGTGATCAGCACGGGGCCCCAGAGATAGATGCCGGTGAACATCGGCGGCTGGCTGAACGGTTGGCCGATGCCACCGTAGATCAGCCGCAGCAGCGCCTCGATCATCAGTGCCAGGGCGAACGTGACGATCAGGCTGATCAGCGGCTCCTTGTCATAGAGCTGGCGGATCAGCAATCGTTCCACCACCATGCCGACAACGCCGACCAGCACCGGCGCGAGGATCACCGCCGGCCAGCCGAAATATTGCACCAGCGTCAGTGCGAAATAGGCGCCGAGCGCAAAGAAGTTGCCGTGCGCGAAATTCACGATGCCCAGCAGGCCGAAGATGATCGACAGGCCGATCGCGATCATTACGTAAAGGCCGCCAAGCACCAGCCCGGCGGCCACCTGCGACAGAAGAACGTCGAGCATTGGGCTCGGCCGAACGGCGCCGTCAAGCCATGTGGCAGCCGTTATCGGCCGGCGAACCGAACACCTTGTCGAGGTCCGCCGCGTCCTTCGGCACCATCCCCTTGACGTCGAAGTAGTCCCACTTGTCGGTGATCTTCGGCTTCACCTCGACCACCAGATTCTTCAGCATCATCTGGTGGTCGCCCTTGCGCCAGCTATAGGGGTTCTCCGCGGTGCCGCCCTTCCAGGATTCCAACCCTTTGATGATCGCATCGGGCTCGGTCGATTTTGCCGCATCGATCGATTCGAACAACGACTTCGCCGCCACCCAGCCCATCCATGCCTTGTCGGCAGCCGGTCGGTTGTATTTCTTCAGATAATCAGCGGCAAATTTCTGCTCGTTGGGCGGATTGGTCGGATTCTGGTACCACCACAACGACGTATACAGCCCGGTGGCCGCCTCGGGCCCCACCGACCAGATGTCGGTGTCGCCGATGGCGATCTCGCAGATCGGGATCGTGCCCTTCATCCCCATCTCGTTCCACTGCTTGAGGAAGGTGGACAGATCGCCCGCCGGCACGCCACCCAGGATCATGTCGGGTTTCGCCTGGCGGATCTTCAGAATGAACGAGGAATAGTCCGGCGTGTTCAGCGGCACGCTGTCGTCGCCGACGACGGTACCGCCGGCCTTGGCCAGCAGCTCCTTGAACGACTTGGCAATGTCCTGGCCAAACGCAAAGGCGGCTGTGAGGAAATACCACTTCTTGCCGTAGCCCATGATGTAGGGCGCGAACATCGTCGCCTGCACCGCGACCGGGGTGTTCAACCGAAACGTATAGCGGTTGCAGTTGGCGCCCGTGATCGCCGTGGCCGCTGCGTTGTTGCACACGAAGGGGATCTTGAGCTGCGCCGCGGTCGCCTGTTCGGCCAGCGCGTTGGAGCTAAGCGAGCCGCCGAGCACCGCGCAGACCTTCGCCTCCTGCACCAGCTTTTGCATGTTCTGTTGCGAGGCTTGCGGGCTGGGCTCGTCGTACCAGACCAGCTCGGCCGGACGCCCCATGATCGTGTTGCCGCGCTCTTCCAACGCAAGGAACGAGCCGTTTGCGAGGTATTCGGCTTGCGCGGCGATGTCGCCGGTCTTGGCCAGCAGCAGCCCGATCTTGATCGGCTCGGCCGCCGCGGCGTTGGCAATATAGGGCATGCCGAGCTGACCGGCTGCGCCCAACGCGGCGGCCCCCAACAGTGTCTGGCGGCGGGTCATGGCATGGCCATTGAGCATCCGGATCATTGCTTCCTCCCTCGTGACGGTCCGCCCCCTGGGCGACCGCAGCAGGCGGTTATGTTCGACATTACGCGCCATCGCAAGCCGGTCCGGCGCCGGGAGGGAACAGGTGGAATCGCCACTGCGCCCGGTGACCTGACCGGCGGCCGAACGTTCCTCGGCTACAGCATTCCCGGGCGGAACTGCGCGCGGCGGCTGACGATCCGACCGGAGATCATGAACACGCCGTCGCCGGTATAATGCAGTGTCTCGGGATATTTTGGCGCCGTCGCAACGTGTGCCTTCACCACTTCGAAGATGAAGAAGTTGTAGCGCTCGATCAGGCTGCCATCGGCCAGCTTGCATTCCAGGTTGGTATGGCATTCGCGGATCAGCGGCGCCGCCACACGTTCGGCCGGATCGGCGGTCAGCTTGAATCGTTCGAACTTGTCGATCGACGCCCCGGTGGTGTTGCCGATTCCTACCACCTCGTCGGTGAGCGCCGTCGTCGGCACATTGATCACGCATTCGCCGCTACGGCGGACCAGTTCGAAGCTGTGGTTGCCGGCGGCGATGACGCAGCCCACCAGCGAAGGCACGAATTCCATGACCGTGTGCCAACCCATGGTCATGATGTTGGTTTCGCCCTGCCAGGCTGAGGAGACCAGGACGATCGGGCCTGGCTCCAGGTATCGCCGGATAGTCGAGACCGGCAGGTCAATCTTCCGGTACCGCCGCCGCATCGCAGATCTCCTCCACACCGGCCCGTTGGGCAGTGTGCCGGGGGACGGGGACGCCGTCATCACGCCGCGGCCGCAGGTCAGGGAAGCGGCGTGGTGGTCGGCTACTGAAACAGTTTCAGGGCGTTCAGCAGGGTTTCGATCACGCCCCAGGCCAGCGGGATGCCGACGAAGCCCCAGGCGAGGATCAGATGCAACGGGGTCGTGCCGGTCGCAGTCTTGGTGGCCATTGTCGCCTCCTTCAGTCTGCCATGCCCACTGCGTCGGATTCGTCGGGCACCATGTGATGGCGTTCATCCACCGCGGTGATGAACAGGTTGCACAGGAAACCGACGACTAACAGTGCGGCCATCAGATACATCGTTATATTGTAGGCATCCGCCTTGGCCACACCGTGATCGACGTTGTACTGGCGGATGTAGTTCACCAGGACTGGGCCGAATATGCCGGCGGCGGACCATGCGGTCAGCAGCATGCCATGGATGGCGCCGACGTAGCGGGTGCCGAACATGTCGCGCAGATACGCCGGAACGGTGGCGAAACCACCGCCATACATGCTGATGATGACGCAGAAGCACAGAACGAACAAACCGACACTGCCGGACGAGCCCTCAAGAATCCCCTCATTTTGATCGCCATATTACTGCGGCTTGCCTGGCTGTGACTCTCTGGGATGCTCCTTGTTGTTCATCACGAGCCGTGTCATTTCCCCGCGCGATCGAGTCGACTTGCCCTGACCGGAAGCGACGATCGGCAACCGGGCGGCAGTCTATTCTACTGCGTTGGAATCATGAGATAAAAATGAGGGGATGCTTGAGGGACGAGCCGGCATAGGGCACGGTCGCGTACAGGATGAAACCCAACGCGAAGAACACGAAATATGTGTTCTTGCGCCCGATGTAGTCGGAGACCGAGGCCCAGAAGAAGCGCCCGCCCATGTTGAACAGGCTCATCAATCCGACGAACCCGGCCGCCGCGACCGCGGTGATGTGGCCGGGGAACATCTCCTGGCTCATTGCCGAAGCCTGGCCCAGCACGCCGATGCCCGCGGTGACGTTGAGGCAGAGCACCTACCAGATCAGCCAGAATTGCGGCGTCTTCAGCGCTTGATAAACGAAGACGTTACTTGAGGTGATCAGCTTCTTCGACTGCGCCGGCGGCACATATCCGGCTGGCATCCAGCCCGGGGGCGGCAGTCGCACGATCGCCGCGCCGACCATCATGAAGCAGAAATACACCACGCCGAGCACGATGAACGTTTCGGCGACGCCGACGTGGGTGGGCGTGGAGAATTGCCGCATCAGCCACACCGACAACGGCGAGGCGATGAACGCGCCGCCGCCGAAGCCCATGATCGCCATGCCGGTCGCCATGCCCGGCCGGTCGGGGAACCATTTGATCAGCGTCGAGACCGGCGAGATGTAGCCGATGCCGAGGCCGATGCCGCCGATCACCCCGTAGCCGAGATAGACGATCCAGAGATTGTGCAGGTAGACGCCCAGCGCGGAGACCAGGAATCCGCCGCCCCAGCACAACCCGGCGGTGACCATCGCCTTGCGTGGTCCGCCTTCCTCCACCCAGCGCCCGCACACCGCGGCGGACAGCCCGAGGAAGACGATCGCGATCGAGAAAATCCAGCCGAGATCGGTGAGTTTCCAATCGTCCGGCGTCGACTGGGTGATCCCCAGGAGCCTGGTCATCGGCAGGTTGAACACGCTGAATGCGTAGGCCTGGCCGATGCACAGATGCACGCACAACGCGGCCGGCGGCACCATCCACCGATTGAAGCTGGGCCCGGCGGTGATCCGGCCACGGCTGAACACGCCAGCCGACGCTGTCGCTTCGCTCATCCTGTAAGTCCCCTCCCCGTTTTGCCCGCTGTTGGGACCGCGGCCGAGGCCACGATCCGCAGATTGTTACGGTAACGACCCGTAAATTGTTACGGTGCCCGCGTCTCTGTCAGGCGATCGACAGCCTCTCGTACCCATGGATCGAGCCGCACGGTCTCGCCATCCGGATGCGCCACGATGCCGGCGCGCATGCGCGGGTCCCAGAAGCGGCGCAAATGCAGCTCGATCGCCGCCACCGCCTTGTCGTGCGGCTGGTGGGCGAAGAAGCGGCCGATCTGGTTGGCCATGTAGGCAAGCCTGTCAGGCGACATGTTGCACCGCACGCAAGGTGATTCGCTCCGGATGAGTAAATATCTCGCAGCCGTCGGATCGTGCAACACCGATCAGCGTGATGCCGGCGGCCTCAGCCAGCCGCACCGCGAGCGCGGTCGGCGCGGAGACCGCGACGATGACCGGTGCACCGAGCATCGCCGCTTTCTGGATCAGCTCAACGGAGACGCGGCTGGACAGCAGCAGCAGTCCGTCATCGGCGGCGACGCTCTGCCGTGCCAGCGCGCCGGCGAGCTTGTCGAGCGCGTTGTGTCGGCCGACATCCTCGCGCAGCGCGATAAGTCCGTGTTCCTCGGCGCCGTGTCCCTCAGAGTCGTTTTCCTTGGGGCCGTATTCCTTGGGGCCGTATCCGTCCGGGCCGCGCCCCTCGTGACCGCGCCCCTCGTGACCGCGCGACTCGTGCCAGAAGGCCGCCGCGTGCACCGCATGCGTCTGCCGGTTCAGCGCCTGCGCCGCGGGCAGCGCCGCCATCGCCGCTTCGATCGAGGCCGCATCGAACCGCGCCGCCGAGGTCACACGCGGCGGCGGGCGCACCGCATCGGCCAGGCTCTCGATGCCGCACAGCCCGCACCCGCTCGGCCCGGCGATGCGGCGGCGGCGCGTGTCGGCCAGCTCGGCGCGCTCCGGCGCCAGCCACATGCGCAGTTCGATTCCGTGCTCTTGCGGAACGATCACCAGGTCCTCGATCTCGGATGGATGCCGCACGATGCCTTCGGTCAGGCTGAAGCCGATCGCGAAGTCCTCCAGATCGGCGGGGCTGGCCAGCATCACCGCGTAGGCGGCGCGGTTATAGGTCAGCGCGATCGGCGTTTCTTCCGGGATCATCCGCACCCCACGCGTCAGCGTCTCGCCGCGCAGGGCAAGTCGCGACACGCTGCGCATGGGTGGCGGCAAGGTCATGGCGGCGGCGGAGTCATTTCGCCGGCACAAGCTCGATGCGGCGCGCGACGCGGCTATGCTCGGCATAGCTCTGCTGCCAGTCGCTCGGCCCGTTGCTCGGCGAGACCTGGACCGCGGTGACCTTGTACTCCGGGCAATTGGTTGCCCAGTCAGAATACTCGGTGGTGATCACGTTGGCCTGCGTGTCGGGGTGGTGGAACGTGGTGTAGACCACGCCCGGCGCCACGCGGTCGGTGATCTGCGCGTGCAAAGTGGTGGCACCGACGCGGCTGGCCAGCCGCACCAGGTCGCCCTGCTTGATGCCGCGCTGCTCGGCGTCGTGCGGATGGATCTCCAGCACATCTTCCGGATGCCACACGACATTCGCGGTGCGCCGCGTCTGCGCACCGACATTGTATTGCGACAGGATGCGCCCGGTGGTCAGTAGCAGTGGGAAGCGCGGGCCAACCTTCTCGTCGGTGGCCACGTAATCGGTAACGAAGAACCGCCCCTTGCCGCGCACGAAACCGTCGATGTGCATCACCGGCGTGCCGTGCGGCGCCTTCTCGTTGCACGGCCACTGCACGGACCCTTCCGCGTCCAGCTTGGCAAACGACACGCCGGCGAAGGTCGGCGTGGTGCGGGCGATCTCGTCCATGATCTCGGACGGGTGTGAGTAGTGCATCGGCAGGCCGTAGGCATTGGCAATCGCCTGCGTCACTTCCCAGTCGGCCAGGCCGGCGCGCGGCGCCATCACCTTGCGCACGCGGTTGATGCGGCGCTCGGCGTTGGTGAAGGTGCCGTCCTTCTCCAGGAAGGTGGCGCCGGGCAGGAACACGTGGGCGTAGTTCGCCGTTTCGTTCAGGAACAGGTCCTGCACGACGACGCATTCCATCGCCTCCAACCCGCTAATGATGTGGTGCGTGTCGGGGTCGGATTGCGCGATGTCCTCGCCCTGGATGTAGATGCCGAGGAATGTTCCATCCACCGCCGCGTCCAGCATGTTGGGGATGCGCAGCCCCGGCTCGGGATCGAGCGCGACGCCCCATTCGTGCTCGTAGATGGCGCGCACCGCGGGGTCGGAGACATGGCGGTATCCCGGCAGCTCGTGCGGGAAGCTGCCCATGTCGCAGCTACCCTGTACGTTGTTCTGTCCGCGCAGCGGGTTAACCCCGCCGCCGAGTTTTCCGAGGTTGCCTGTCGCCATCGCCAGGTTGGCGATCGCCATCACCGCGGTGGTGCCCTGGCTGTGCTCGGTCACGCCGAGACCGTAATAGATCGCCGCGTTGCCGCCGGTGGCGTAAAGCCGTGCCGCGCCGCGGATGGTGGCGGCGGGCACGCCGGAGGTTTTTTCGACCTCCTCCGGGCTGTTGCGCGGCTCGGACACGAACGCGGCCCAATCGGCGAAGGCGTCGTCCTCGCAGCGGGCGCGCACGAAGTCCTGGTTCACCAGGCCCTCGGTCACGATCACATGCGCCAGCGAGGTCAGCACCGCAACATTGGTCCCGGGCTGCAGCGGCAGGTGATAGGCCGCATCGACATGCGGCATGTGCACCATGTCGATGCGCCGCGGATCGACGACGATCAGCTTCGCCCCCGCGCGCAGCCGCTTCTTCATGCGCGAGGCGAACACCGGGTGGCCGTCGGTCGGGTTGGCGCCGACCACCATGATGACGTCGGTGTGCTCCACCGAATCGAAATCCTGCGTGCCGGCCGAGGTGCCAAACGTCTGGCTCAGCCCATAGCCCGTCGGCGAGTGGCAGACGCGCGCACAGGTGTCGGTATTGTTGTTGCCGAAGCCGGCGCGCGCCAGCTTCTGCATCAGGTAGGTCTCTTCATTCGTGCAGCGAGACGACGTGATCACGCCGACCGCGCCGCGGCCGTGCTGCGCCTGGATGCGCTTGAACTCGCTGGCGACGTGGCCGATTGCCTCGTCCCAACTTACCTCGCGCCACGGATCGGTGATCTTCGCGCGGACCATCGGCTTCAGGATGCGCTCGCGATGCGTGGCGTAGCCCCAGGCGAAACGGCCCTTCACACAGGAATGTCCGTGATTGGCCTTGCCATCCTTGAACGGCACCATGTTCACGACGATGTCGCCGCGCATCTCCGCCTTGAAGCTGCAACCGACGCCGCAATAGGCGCAGGTGGTGACCACGGAATGTTCCGGCTGGCCAATCTCGAGAACGGTCTTTTCCATCAGCGTCGCGGTCGGGCAGGCCTGCACGCAGGCGCCGCAGGAGACGCATTCCGAGGTCAGGAACGGCTCGTCCATCCCCGCGGCGACCTTGGAGCCGAAGCCGCGCCCCTGGATGGTCAGTGCGAACGTGCCCTGCACCTCCTCGCACGCCCGCACGCAGCGCGAGCAGACGATGCATTTCGACGCCTCGAACTGGAAATACGGATTCGAAACGTCGGTCGGTGCGTCGAGATGATTGGCGCCGGCATAGCCGTAGCGCACGTCGCGCAGTCCGACCTCGCCGGCGGCGTCTTGCAGTTCGCAATTGCCGTTGGCGGCACAGGTCAGGCAATCCAGCGGATGGTCGGAGATATAGAGTTCCATCACGCCGCGGCGAAGTTGCCGAACCTTCTCGGACGCGGTGTGCACCTTCAGTCCTGGGGCGACGAGTGTGGTGCAGGATGCGGGCGTGCCAGGGCGGCCTTCGATTTCAACCAGGCACAGCCGACAGGAGCCGAACGCAGCCAAGCTGTCGGTGGCGCAGAGTTTTGGCACTTTGATGCCGGCGTCCATGGCCGCGTGCATGATCGAGGTGCCCTCGGGCACCGTCACCTCGTGGCCGTCGATCGTCAGCGTCACCGGTTTTGTTGCCTGGTTCGTCGCCGGATTGGTCCAGGGGCGTGTCGGCGTGCCGTAGTCGATCTCTTGGATCAGCGGCATGGTGGTCTCCTTACGCCGCCGCGCGAGGCGCGACGGGATGGCGGAAATCTTCGGGGAAATGGGTCAGCGCGCTCATCACCGGGTACGGAATGAACCCACCCAGCGCGCAGAGCGAGCCAAATTTCATCGTGTGGCAAAGGTCGGTCAGCAGCGCGAGGTTCGCGTCGACGTTGGTGCCCGCCATGATCTTGTCGATCACCTCGGCCCCGCGCACCGAGCCGATGCGGCACGGCGTGCATTTGCCGCAGGATTCGATGCCGCAGAACTCCATGGCGAAGCGCGCCTGGCGGGCCATGTCCACCGTATCGTCGAACACCACCACGCCGCCGTGGCCGATCAGCCCGTCGCGCGCGGTAAACGCCTCGTAGTCAAACTTAGTGTCGAACAGCGCCGGGGGAAAATAGGCGCCGAGCGGACCGCCGACCTGCACCGCGCGCACCGGCCGGCCACTGAATGTGCCGCCACCGATGTCGTTGACGATCTCGCCCAGCGTCAGGCCAAACCCAGCCTCGAACAGCCCGGCATATTTGATATTGCCGGCAAGCTGGATCGGCATCGTGCCGCGCGACCGCCCGAACCCCAGCGCCTTGTACTGCGCCGCGCCATCGACCAGGATCGACGGCACGCTGGCCAGGCTGATCACGTTGTTCACCACCGTTGGCAAACCGAACAGGCCCTGGTGCGCCGGCAACGGAGGCTTGGCGCGCACCTGGCCGCGCTTGCCCTCCAGGCTTTCCAGCAACGAGGTCTCCTCGCCGCAGACATAGGCGCCGGCGCCGACGCGCTGTTCGATGTCGAATGCCGCGTCCAGCAGCCCCTCGCGCCGCGCAATCACCAGCGCCGCGTCGAATGTTGCGATCGCGTGCGGGTATTCCGAGCGCGTGTAGACGTAGCCCTTGCTTGCACCGACGGCGAAGCCGGCGATCGCCATGCCCTCAACCAAAGCGAACGGATCGCCTTCCATCAGCATGCGGTCGGCGTAGGTGCCGGAATCGCCCTCGTCGGCGTTGCAGACGATGTATTTTCGATTTCCCGGCGCGTCCGCCGTGGTCTTCCACTTGATGCCGGTAGGAAAGCCCGCACCGCCGCGGCCGCGCAGACCGGACTGCGTGACCTCCTCGATCGTCGCTGCCGCGCCAAGCTCGCGCGCCCGCGCCAGCCCTTTCATACCGCCATGCGCACGATAATCATCGATCGACAGCGGATCGATGACGCCGCAGCGCGCGAAGGTCAGACGGGTCTGCCGGGCGAGGAACGGGATCTCCTCCGGCCGGCCGAGGCGCAGCTTGTGCGCGCCACCGTCCAGCATTCCGGCTTCCAGCAGTCCTGGTACATCGGCCGCGGTAACCGGACCGTAGGCGATACGACCGGCCGGTGTGGCCACCTCGATCATCGGCTCCAGCCAGAACAATCCGCGCGAGCCGGTGCGCACGATCCTGATCCCGGGCGCAGTCTGTCCCACGGCGGTTGACGCCGACACCAGCGCCGCGGCGACAGCATCGGCGCCCAACGCCAGCGCGGCCGCATCGCGTGGGACATAGACCGTCGCGGTCACGTCGCGGTCGCCAACTCGGCCGCCATCCGCGCCGCATCGAGCCGGCCGAGCGGACGGCCATCCAGCATGCCCGCCGGGCCGATGGCGCACAGGCCCAGGCAGAACACCGGCTCCAGTGTCACCGCGCCATCCCGCGTGGTGCCATGCCAGTCGACGCCAAGCTGCGCGCAGGTATGCGCGGCGAGGGCGTCGGCGCCGAGTGACTGGCAGGCCTCCGCGCGGCACAGGCGCAGCACATGCCGCCCGGGCGGGTGATCACGAAAGTCATGATAGAAGGTGACGATCCCGTGCATCTCGGCGCGGGTGATGTTCAGCGCCGCTGCAATCATCGGGATGGCATCTTTCGGCACACAGCCGAACTCCGCCTGCAGCGCGTGCAAAATCGGCAGCGCGGCGCCCTCGCGGCCGGCGTGCGCGGCGATAATAGACCCGCCCCGTTCCTTGCTCCATGGTTCGAACCCGGCCAACGCGCCCCTCCCGCTGCGATCGCGACAAGTTCAGATTGGGTTTTATGTGGTCAAGCCGTACGCCAATGCAAGAAAGCCGGGCCGTGCCGCGATAGAACATTTCTATCAATCGGGCGGTGCCGGCCCCAGCCAGGCATCGCCTAGCCGCTTCGCCTCGCCCACCAGCGCCGCCGTCAGCGGCCCCATCGGCTCGCGCTGCGGATAGACCAGGCCGACCAGCGGGGCCGCCGTGGTCTCGGTGATCGGGATGGCACGGATCGGTTTGGTCAGGCCCAGCGTCTCGGCCATCTGCGCCGGCATCACGCTGGCCCAGGCGCCGGTGCGCACATGGCTGAACAGCACCAGCATGGAGTTGGACTGCAGCGTCGGCCGCGGCTCCACGCCGGCGTCGCGCAGCCGCCGGTCGATGATGCGGCGGTTCTGCATATCCGGCGTCAGCAGACACAGCGGAATGCGGCCAACCTCGTCCCACCCCACCGCGGCGCGGTCGCCGAGCGGACTGTCGGCGGCGGTGATCAGCCGGTAGCGCTCGTGGTACAGCGCGACGGCGCGCACCCGGCCGAGCGGTTCGTTGTCGAGATAGGTCAGACCGGCGTCGATCTCGAGATTCTCCAGCATCGTCAGCACCTCGAGCGAGTTGCGCGACAGGATGGTAAAATCGACCTCCGGATGACGGGTGCGAAACGGCGTGGTCAGCGAAGCAACGATCGGCAGCGCGGTGGGGATCGCGGCGATGCGCAGGTGCCCGGCCAGACCACGCTTCAGCGCGCCGATCTCCTGGCGCATGGCGCGCGCGTCGCCGACGATGCGCCGCGCCCAGTCCAGCACGCGCAACCCCTCCGGCGTGAAGCCGATGAAGCGCGACTGGCGGTTGACCAGCAAGATGCCGAGGGTTTCCTCAAGCTGTTTCACGCCGGCCGACAGTGTGGGCTGGGTGACGCCGCAGGCCTCGGCGGCGCGGCCGAAATGCTTCTCGCGGGCGAGGGCAAGCAGCATCTCCAGCTTGTCGATCATGGGGGCGTCGCGATCATGGGACGCGAAACGGCGAGATCATACCGACCGATGCGGGTCATCCGTCCTGTCCTTCCGCCATCGGTCTCACTGATCATGCCCTGCTGCGCAGCATTACCGGACATTCCCTGGCAACGGCAACGTCGCGACTCCGTCAATCCGACCTCGCGTCGGCCGCGGTGGACTCGTGTGCATTGACTGGAGGCGTCCGTGCCACTCGCAAGATCGGTATAACACAGAGACGCAGAGATCTCAGGGATCTCAGAGAAGTGTTGAATGCGCTTCGCGCGAAAGTATCAGCGCACGACGCGCCGCAGGCCATCTTTCAGCATAGTGGTGTTGAAATTCATCAGCAGACCAACCAGACAACCGCTCAGGCGGACGTAGGTTAGCGTCTGTGCTTCGTGCAGTGGCAGAATGTGCTCGATCGCCTTGATCTCCAGCACCACCTGCTGTTCGACGATGACATCGGCGCGGTAGGCGCCCGCGAGCCGCATATCCTCATATGTGCCAACGGCACTTGGCGCGCATGCGCGATCCCGCTGTGGCGGAGCTCCCAGCAAAGACATTCCTCATAAATCGACTCCAGCAGGCCCGGGCCAAGGCGGCGATGCACCCGGATGCCCAGCTCGATGATTCGCGAAGTCAGCGCCACACACGGCGTCGCGTGAAGCTCATCCACCTCTTCTCTGAGATCCCTGAGGTCTCTGCGTCTCTGTGTTGAATCGTTACTATCAGCCGGCACCGGCGTATCCCTTGGCAGAAGAACTGTGCAGCATCGGCGCATCGCCTTGCCGAGGGATTAACCGGACGCAGATTCGCCCTAGCTGTGCACCAGCGCGCAGCCGCCGTCAGCCAATGGACGGAACGCCTGATCGGCCGGCGTCGTCTCCACCAGCTTGTAGTAGTCCCAGTCGTATTTGCTTTCCGCCGGCGACTTCACGCCGCGGCGGGTGATACGAACGGGTATGGAATGAGTGTCCCCCAGGTGAAGACGCACGAGATGACAGGCGCGGGTTGTGGCCGATTCGGCGATGGGTGGAAAGAGCAGGGTCGGAACAGCGCCCGGCGTGTGCGCCGGTCCGCGCCGATGCCGCCCGGTACGCTCAGGGGCGCGCCACCAACGCGTGCGGCAGGATGCGGGCCGACGCTGGCTCGCCAGCCCAGAGATCGCGTAGCACCTGCACGACAGCGGCGCCGAACGCCGCGTAGGGCACGCGGACCGAACTGAGCCAAGGGGCGACCCAATCGTTCAACGGGTTGTCGTCGAAACCGACCAGACAGACCTCGCCCGGCACGGCGATACCATGCTCGGTCAGGCGGCGATGCGCGCCGTAGGCGATCAGGTCGCTCAGGCAGAAGATCCCGCAGGGTCGCGCGGGGGTTTGTGCCAGCAGCGCATCGACGGAGCGATAGCCAATCACCATGTGGTCGAGATCGTCGGCAATCGATACGACATGGGAGTCCGCCAGCTTCTGCCCGGCGGCGGCCAGGCGGGCGCGAAACGCGGTCAGCCGATCGGCGGTGGCGGAGGAGCCGAGCGATCCCTGAATCGCGCCGGCAACCGGAATGTTCCTGTCCAGAAAGAACGTGGCCACCTCGCGTCCGGCGCTGATGTTGTCGATGCCGACAAATGGGCGCGTCGGGTCGTGCGGACTACGGCGATTGACGAACAGCAATGTCTCATTGGCAGCTTCCATGGCAGCGAGCTGCGGGCTGGGTACCGCGCCGAGCAGAACGGTCGCACAGGCAAGCTGGGCGCGCATCTCCAGCAGGTATTCATCCTGCACCTTCGGGCGCTCATGCGTGTCGCACAGCACCATGATCAGGCCTTCCCGGCGCAACGCGGCCTCCACCGAGGCGGCGATGGCCGCCATCGTCGGATTGGCGAGGTTGGCCGCGAGCAGTGCCACCAGCCGGCTGCGGCCGTGGCGCAGCGCGCGGCCAACGCTGATCGGGCGGTAGCCGAGCTCCGCCACGGCCTCGTGCACGCGCGCGGCGGTGGCGGCGGAGGCCCTGTTGGCGATGCCGTTGATGACGCGTGAAGCCGTGGCGATGGAGACGCCGGCGCGCGCGGCGACCTGGATGAGGGAGGCGGCGGGGTCCGATGTCATTTTGCTGCGCCCCGCATGTGCATGTGCGTTTTGTCGTGCCCTGTTTTGCGTACCCTTGCAAGCCATCGAGCAGCGCTCTAATCTTGCTGGGTAAACGTTTACCTGAACAAACCGCCAAATCGGGAGAAACGAGAAATGTTCCGCAGACGCATGGTCCCCAGGCGGGGATTGCTCCCGACGCTGCTGACGCTTCTGCTCGGCTCCGGGCTGCTCGGCCCTGGACCTCTCGGCAGCACCGCGGCGCGCGCGCAGGAGCTGACGATCTGGCACGACCTGGGCGACAACGGCACCAAATGGTTCGCCGCCGCCGGCGAGGCGTTCGCCAAGACCCATCCCGGCGTCACAGTGCGTGCGATCAGCTACCCGACCGACCAGTGGTTCGGCCGCTGCATCGGCGCTATCAACACGGGCACCGCGCCCGATCTGATCTACAACAACTACGAGCGGGTGATCCGCATCGCGGCACAAACGCACAAGCTCATGGACATGCAGCCGGTGCTGGCGAAGATCGCCGACAAGGACTTCCTGTCGGCCGACGACCTGCGCGTTGCCACCTATGCCGGGCAGATGATCATCCTGCCGGTGCAACGGGTGCAGATGGCGTTCGGCGTGCGCAAGAGCTGGCTGGACAAGGTGGGCGAAAAGATGCCGGTCACCTGGGACGATACGCTACGCGTCGGGCGCAAGTTCCAGACCGAGCATCCGGACGGCGGCACCGCGCGGGTCTTCGCGTTTGCGCTGGAGGCCGCCAATCCGCGCGACCTGATCCACATGCTCGACCTGTTCACCTTCGGCGCCGGGCTGCGCAACACGCTGATCGACGACGCCGGCAACGTTGTGATCGACGAGCCCGAGCACGCCAAGGTGCTGACCGAGTTCCTCAAGGTCTTCACCACTTACCACATGGTGCCGCCGGACGTGGTGAACTACTCGTTCAACGAGATGTACCAGGTGATCGAGGGCGGCCGCGCCGGCATGTTCCGCGTCGGCGACTGGAATGTCGGCAAGTGGGTGAAGCCAGCGACGCTGAATGGCGACTTCGTTGTGGGACCGTGGCCGCAGTTCTTCGCCGATAAGCAGAGCGCGGTGGTGATCGGCGGCATGCGCGGCGTCGCTGTGCCGGACAATTCGCCGCACAAGGTCTTGGCGACCGAGCTTGCCGCCTTCCTGCTGGGCAAGGACGCGCAGCAGGCGTCGCTGAACGTCGTCGGCGCGGCGGTGCGCAAGGACCTGGATGTGAGCGCGTTGCCGCCGCAGTCGCAGGAATTCGCCAAGCCGACCTGGAACCTGATCGCCTATGATTTTCCGGAGTCGGTACACACTTGGTATCCGCAGCTCGAGGCGTCGTTCCACAAGAAACTGATGGCGGCGATCGCCAACCCGCCGTCGGACTGGAATGCCTTCATCAAGCAGACCGCGGTGGAGATGCGGACGGAGGCCAAGGTATTGGCAGCGAAGCCGGGCTGATGCATCTGTCATTGCGAGAAGCGCAGCGACTGTCATTGCGAGAAGCGCAGCGACGAAGCAATCCCCAGAAGGGTGCGCACGGCCTGGTGGATTGCTTCGCTGCGCTCGCAATGACAGCGCGACGTTAGATGCGGTCCGCGCACCCCTGGCTGCACCGCGAGGCGGTCTTCTATCTTTTCGCCCTACCCTTTGCGGCGCTGACCCTGCTGTTCGGGCTGTGGCCGATCGCGTTGGGCATCGAGGTCTCGTTCGCCGATTCAACCAGCGCGCTGGCCACGGTGCCCAACTTCGTCGGCTGGGCGAACTATGCCGCAGTGCTGGGCGATCCGTCCTTCCTGGCATCGTTGTGGCGGACGCTGCTGTACACCGCGCTGGCGGTAGCGGCGAATGTCGGCTTCGCGCTGCTGTACGCGCTGCTGCTGGACTCGCCGCTGATCGGGCGGGCACGCACGCTCGCCAAGCTGCTGGTGTTCCTGCCGGTGGTGACGCCAGACATCGCTGGCTACGTCGTGTGGCGCTGGCTGTACGACCAGAGCTTCGGCGCCGTGAACGCCGCGCTGGCGCTGTTGGGGCTGCCGGGTTTCGGCGGCATCGCGTCCACCTCCACCGCGCTGCTGGCGGTGCTGCTGGCCGAGCTGTGGCACCATGCCGGCTTCTACGTGGTGATCTTCCTGGCCAATCTCGCGATCGTCGACAGCGCGTTGCTGGAGGCGGCGTCGATCGACGGCGCAAGCGCGGTGCAGCGCCTGTGGTACGTGGTACTGCCGCAGTTGCGCCCGGCGATCACCATCAACGTGGTGTACGCGCTGATCCAGTTCCTGAAGACGTTTACGGTCGTGGTGGTGATGACCAAGGGCGGCCCCAACGGCCTGACCAATTTCGTCAGTTACGCAGCGTACCGGCTGTTCGACGAGGCCCGCTACGGCGAGGCAACCGCGATGGCAACGATCCTATTTGCATGCGTGATGATCGTGGCGCTGGCGGCGTTCTTCCTGGCCGAAAGGGGACGGGAATGAGCACGCGTCGCACGCCCTGGGTACGGCAGCGTGCCGGCATGGCGCAGATTCCATCTGCGGGAAACCGCGGCGTGCGGATTACGCCGCCATGAAACCGCGTCGACTAAATCGCGTCGCTGCGAAACCGCATCGTTCCAACCGGGCCGCCGTGCAAGCGCGGTTTCTGTGGCGCGTCCTGGCCCGGCTGGTCGCAGCCGCTGTCAGCCTGCTGTTCCTGTATCCGTATCTGTGGATGCTGTCGGGCGCCTTCCGCTCCACCCGGGACATCCTGTCGGCGCCGCTGCATCTATGGCCCGAGCATTTCGATCTATCCGGATTCAGTTCGATCGCCGATGTCGGCGGCGTGTCCCTGCTGCGCTGCCTGGTGAACTCGCTGGTGATCACCGGTGCGTCCACAGCGCTCGCGGTCGCGGTGGCGGCGCTTGGCGCCTATGCAATCACGCGGCGGCCCACGGCGTTGGCATTCCGGCTGCTGCGCGGCGGGTTCCTGCTCAGCATGATGTATCCGTACATGCTGCTGGTGATCCCGGTCTATCTGGTGATGTACCATCTGGGGCTGCTGGGCGGCTATCTCGGCATCGTATTGTTTCTGGCGCTCGGGCCCATTCAGTTCTTCCTGTTCGAGCAGTTCTTCCGCACCATCCCGCCGGCCATGATCGAGGCCGCTTCGATCGATGGCGCCAACGAATTTCAGGTGCTGCGGCTCATCATCCTGCCGATGGCGCGCGCGGTGGTGGCGACCGTGGCGGTCATCACCTTCCTGCTGAATTGGGCGCAGTGGTTCCCGGTGATGGTGATCTCGGCCTCGCCCGACACCTACACGCTGCCGGTGGCGCTGCTGAACCTGAACGGCGAGCTCGGAACGAATTTCCAGGGCATCATGGCCTTGGCGGTGATCACCACGGTGCCGCCGGCGCTGCTGTTCCTGTTGGCGCAACGCCAGGTGATGGGTGGCATGACCGAAGGAGCGATCAAAGGGTGAGCACGACCGACGCCGCATTGCAGGCACGGATCACGAAGGCGCGCACCGGCACGCTTGCGTGGCTGGACGCGATGCAGGCGGAGGGTCTGCCACGCGGCATCACGCGTATCAGCGGGGCGCACGATGCTGCGGCGTGGCCAGGGATGTTGCTGCCGGGGACGTATAACGGGTTGCTGTGCCGGCATCTGCTGGACGGGATGGCGGACATTGCCGTTGCGCCATTGATTGTCTGGCTGGAATCGCATCGGCAGGAGAATGGTGCGTTCCGGATACCGGGCATGCATGACGACGCGGTGTTCAAGAAGCCCGATCCCGTCGAGACGTGGCGCTATATAGACTTCCACGTCACCAATTACACGCTGGGCGCGATCGAGGCGCTGGACCCGGCGCGCACGCCGGTGCTGACGTTTGCCCGGCCGTTCCTCGACCCGATGACGCTCAAGGCGTGGCTGGCCGAGCGTGACCTGCGCGACCCGTGGCAGGAGGGCAACAACATCGTCAATCTCGGCAGCTTCTTCCTGCTGCTGCGGCGGTTCGGGTTGGCGGACGCGGCGCGCATCGATCAGGCGATGGCGATCCTGTTCGCCTGGCATGAACGGCTGCAGGAACCGGCCACCGGATTCTGGGGCGTCGGGCAGTTGTCGGATCCGCGCGCGGCGCTGCATGCGATGGCTGGGTCGATTCACAATTTCCATCTCTGGTACGCAACGGCGCGGCCACTGCCCTATCAAAACAAGGCGATGGATTACGCGCTGGCGCAACCCACCGCGATCGACAGCGCCTGCATCGACGTCGATCTGGTCGATCTGCTGGTGCACGCGCAGATGCTGATCGATCACCAGCGCACCGAAACTTCGGCCTGGCTGCGCGCGAAACTGACCGCATTGCTGGACTTCCAGAACGCCGATGGCGGCTTCGCGGACGAACGCGCCGGCATCCTCCGACAGGATGGCTGGGTGCGCGGCTACGCGGAACCGCAGGGCTTGTCCAACACTTTCGCCACCTGGTTCCGCTGGATCGCCATCGCGCTGATCGCTGATCTGCTCTGGCCGGGTTGGCGCGTGTGGAACTTCCGCCGCATGGTCGGCATCGGCTATCGGCTGGAGCGTGCGGTATGATCGATCCCCTCGATCCCTTCGCGCACCTGCATGACGAGTCTTACGCCGACGCCTATGAAACGCCACGCGCGGATCACCGCGGGCTGATCGCGATGGGCGGGCGGTCGCGAATTTCGTTGAACGGCCCTTGGCACTTCACCCGCGACCTGTTCGACGAAGGGCTGCGGCAGAAACTGTTCGCCGATCCACCGACGCCACCCGCGGAATGGCGCAAGCCGCGCGACTTCGATGAATGGGCAGCCGAAGAGATCACCGTTCCCGGCTGCTGGAACCTGGCGCGGCCCGAATGGCTGATGTTCGAGGGCGCGGGATGGTATGCGCGACGCTTCGACTGGCAGGGCGAGACCCCGCGGCTATTCCTGCGCGTCGGCGCCGCCAACTACGCGGCGCGCGTGTTCCTCAACGGCAGATTCCTAACTCTGCATCTGGGCGGATCGACACCATTCTTCGTTGAGCTGTCGGCACATGTACGGCGCGGCGAAAACCATCTGCTGATCCAGGTGGAAAACCGCCGCCGGCCGGATCGCGTGCCGATGCATCACTTCGACTGGTTCAACTATGGCGGCCTGTATCGCGAGGTCGATCTGCTGCCGTTGCCTGCGGTGTTCCTGCGCGACCTGCGCATCGCCTGGTGTGACGGCGCAATTACGGTGGAGATCGCGGTGTCGAACCCGATCGCTGCGATGGCACGGGTCAGCATTCCCGAACTGGGCATCGTGCAGGATGTTCCGATCGCGAACGGGCACGCGAATGCAAAGATCGCGGCGCATCCCGACTTATGGTCGCCGGACACGCCGCACCTGTACGACGTCGTCGTGGAATGCGACGAGGACCGCATCACTGACCGCGTCGGGTTCCGCGAGATTGTGGTGTGCGGCGAGGACATTTTGCTGAACGGCACATCAATCTACCTGCGCGGCGTCTGCGTGCACGAGGACGATGTCGAACTTGGCAAATCGACCTCGGAAGCCGACCTGCGTCGGCGGGTGGCGCACGCGAAGGAGCTTGGCTGCAACCTGTTGCGCCTGGCGCATTATCCCCATCACGAGCGGATGGCCGAAATCGCCGACGAGGTCGGCCTGCTGCTGTGGGAGGAAATCCCGGTCTACTGGGCGATCGACTTCGCCAACCCCGCCACTTATGCGGATGCCGAGAACCAGTTGCTGGAGCTGATCGCGCGCGACCGCAACCGTGCCTCGGTGATCATCTGGGGCGTCGGCAACGAGAACGCCGACACCAACGCGCGCTTCTTCTTCATGTCGCGGTTGGCCGAGGCGGCGCGGCGCGCGGACCCGACACGGCTGATCAGCGCCGCCTGCCTGATCAACCGCCAGACGTTCAAGATCGAGGACCGGTTGGCCGACTGCCTGGATATCGTCGGCCTGAACGAGTATTTCGGCTGGTACGAGCCGGATATGTCGTTGCTGGAACGGTTGCTGACGAACTCCCGCCCCGGCAAACCGGTGGTGATCAGCGAAACCGGCGGCGACGCGCTGGCCGGCCATCACGGTCCCGCAACCGAGCTGTTCACCGAGGAGAAGCAGGCCGATATCCATAGCCAGCAACTGGCGATCCTCGATCGCGTGCCCTATGTCCGCGGCTACATCCCTTGGGTGCTGTATGATTATCGCACCGAGCGTCGGCAGACCCGCTTTCAGCGCGGCTATAACCGCAAGGGGCTGATCGCCGAGGACAAGGCAACGAAGAAGCTGGCGTTCCACGTACTGGCCGAGCAATTCGCGAAACCGCACGACGGCTGACCGGCTCAGGCGGCCTCTTTCACCTCGACCTCCAGCCGCTTGCCAAGGAAGCGCAGCGCGGCATTGACCTTGCCGATATGGCTTTGGTGCGGCGGGTCGCGTGGGCGGCGCACCTGCTTCTCTTCAATCCTTGCGACAGCCCTGGCGAAACTCGCCATCGGCGCTACAGTGCACCGCGGAGGTCGCCCAGCGCATGCACGTCGCCACCAGCCCCGAGTTCAAGCGCAACGCAACGCGCGCCATCGCCGATGTCTCGCTGCAGAAGGCGCTGGCCAACTCGCGGCCGCAATTCATGGCCCGCCGCGGCCGCGCCGTCGCGGCGCTGCCGGAATTCGAGCAACTGCGCGACACCGCGCGCGACATCAAGAACCATACCCTCGCCAACCTGGATTTCTACCTGGAGGCCTGGGAGTCGAAGATACTAACCGCCGGCGGCCAGGTGCACTGGTGCGCCACCGCGGACGACGCACGCAAGGCGGTGCTGGACATTTGCCAGGCGGCGGGCGCGCGGACGGTGACCAAGGGCAAGTCGATGATCGGCGAGGAGATCGCCATCAACGACTACCTGGAACGCGCCGGCATCACCCCCGTGGAAACCGACCTTGGGGAATACATCATTCAGCTTCGCCACGAGCTGCCCAGCCATATCATTGCGCCGGCGTTCCACCTGAACCTGGAGGACTGGGAGGCGCAATTTCGAAAATCGCACACTGACCTGCCGGCCGACCGCGTCTTCCATGAACGGCGCGACATCCTCACCGAGGCCCGCACCAAGCTGCGTGAACGCTTCCTCGCGGCCGATGTTGGCATCACCGGCGCCAACTTCCTGATCGCCGAGACCGGATCGAGCGTCATCGTCACCAACGAGGGCAACGGCGACCTGACGCAGACGCTGCCGCGCGTGCACATCGTGCTGGCCAGCATCGAAAAAGTGGTGCCCACACTGGAGGATTGCTGTTCCCTGCTGCGCGTGCTGGCGCGCTCGGCGACTGGGCAGGAGTTCTCAGTCTACACCACGTTCTCCACCGGCGCGCGGCGGCCGGGCGATCTGGACGGGCCGGAGGAATACCACGTCGTGCTGCTGGACAACGGCCGCTCGGCGATGCTGGGCGGCGAGTTCCAGGACATGCTGCGCTGCATTCGTTGCGCGGCCTGCATGAATCATTGCCCGGTTTATGGCGCGATCGGCGGGCACGCCTATGGCTGGGTGTATCCGGGGCCGATGGGCAGCGTGCTGACGCCGGCACTGATCGGCGTCGATCAGGCCGGCCATCTGCCGAACGCATCGACGTTCTGCGGCAAATGCGAGAGCGTGTGCCCGGTGAAAATTCCGCTGCCGAAACTGATGCGCCACTGGCGGGAACGCGAGTTCGAGCGGCATTTGACCCCGGCAACGGTGCGGCAGGGCATGGCGCTGTGGGGCTTCTTCGTTCGACGACCCGCGCTGTATCGGCTGGCGACGCGCGTGGGCGCGGCGACGCTGGGCTGGCTGGGGCGCAAGCGTGGCCGCTTCACCTCGCTGCCGCTGGCGGGCGGCTGGACCGGTGGGCGCGACATGCCGGCGCCGGAGGGCGACACGTTCTTCGTCCGCTACGCCAAGGCCCAGCGGCAGACTGCCCGCCGGGGTCGGGCATGAGCGGGCGCGCAGTGATTCTCGGCGCGATCCACCGCGCGCTGCGGCGGGGTGAGCTGCCGGCGGATGCGGCGACGCTGCTGCAGGCACGCCTGGCGACGCATCCGCGGCAGTTGATCCCGGCGCGCAGCCGTATCCCGCATGCGGAACAAATCGCCCTGTTCATCGCCAACGTGGAACGGGAATTCGGCACCGTCGCGCGCGTGGCCACACCGGATGCGGTGCCGGAGGCTGTCGCCGCCTATCTCGCCGCGCAGAACCTTCCCAGCGAGATCGCGATCGCACCGCACCCGGAACTGCGTGCCATGCCGTGGGCCGACCGTCCGCTGCTGCGGCTGCGCGAGGGCCGCGCCGAAGCCAGCGATGCGGTCAGCGTGCAACACGCCTTCGCCGCGATCGCGGAGACCGGCACGCTGATGCTGCCCTCGGCGCCCGAACGGCCGACCACGCTGAACCTGCTGCCCGACACCGCGATCGTTGTGCTGCGGGCGGAACGGTTGGTCGGCGCGTACGAGGAGGCATGGGACCTGCTGCGCAACGAACTGGGCGCCATGCCGCGCAATGTCATGTTGGTCACCGGGCCGTCACGCTCGGCGGACATCGAGCAGGCGCTGGAACTTGGCGCGCACGGTCCGCGCCGGCTGCACATCGTGCTGGTGGACGACGCCGCGACCTAGAGCCGGCGCCTACATCTCCAGCGCGCGGCGGTAGACATCGAGCAGGGTCTCCTGCTCCTCCACGTCGGCGGGCTCCTGCTTGCGGATGCGGATGAGCTGGCGCAGCACCTTAACGTCGAACCCGGCCGATTTCGCCTCGGCGTAGATGTCCTTGATGTCGCTGCCGAGCGCCTTGCGCTCTTCCTCCAGCCGCTCGATGCGCTCCACCAGGCTGCGCAGGCGATCGGCGGCGATGCCGCCGGTTTTCGTCCCGGGTTTTTCCACAACCTGCAATGCCATCGGGTCAGCTCCAATCTCGACAAGGGCGGCGGGGATAGCCCCCCGCGCGCCCGCCGGTCAATGGGCGTCTCAGCCCTATGCGAACATCTCGCCCAGACGGCGGATGGAGGCCAGCACCTTGTCCTGCGCCAGGCCAGGCCATTGCACACGCATGACGAAATGATTGGTGCCGAGGCGTTCGCGCCAACGGACGATTTCCTCCTTCACCGAGACCTTGTCGCCGATGATGAAACGATCGCGCGCGACCTCCTCGAAGCTCATGTGCGCGGTCGGGCTTTCCATGCCCCAGGCGGCGTAGGAGTTGTATTTATATTCCAGCGGCCCGCGGCATTCTTCCATCGCGGTCTTGTGCTGCGTACCGACATAGCATTCGCGGGCGATCGGGAACTCGGTGACGGTCTTGCCGAGCTCGCGCAGTGTGTCGCGGTAGACCTGCATCAGCGGCTCGGTGGCGCCCAGCGTGGTGGCGTTGGCGATCAGCCAGGCGTCGCCGATGCGCGCGGCGCGCTTCACCGCGGCTTCGACAAGGCCGGCGATCCAGATCGGCGGCCCGCCCGGTCGGTGCGGCTTCAGGCTGATGCCGTGATCCTGCACCGAATAGAACCGCCCCTGGAACGTGACGCGATCCTCGGTCCACAGTTTGCGCATTAGCGCGATGGATTCGGTAAAGCGTGGGGCGCGTTCCTTCAGCGATATGCCAAACGCGCCGAACTCGCCTTGGCGGTAGCCGAGGCCGACGCCGAGCACGAAATTGCCGCCGCTGAGCACGTCGAACGTGGCGGCTTCCTCGGCGACATGCACGGGATTGAGCAGCGGCAGCAGCAGGATGTTGCCGCCGACGGTCATGCCGCGCGCTTCCGGCAGCAGGTACGCCATCAGCGGCGTGATCTGCAACATCTGCAGCGGCGCGGTCAGGTAGTGGTGCGGGAACAGCACGGAGGCGAAGCCGGACTCGCGGGCGACGCGCACCTGTTCGACGAGCTCGGGGATACGGGCGGCGACGGGGTCGCCCTCGGGAAACTGGGTGTTGATGAACAGGCCAACTTTCATGGGGCACTCCCGTGAGGCGGCATAAGCGTAGCGGGGGATCGAGCCCAGGTCACGAGGCCCGGCTTGCTGGGCACCAAGCCGTCATGGGATCTGATGCAGGGCTGCGACACCTTCCTGATGGTCGGCTCGGCGTTTCCCTACAGCGAGTTCCTGCCGAGCCGCGACGACGCGCGGGGCGTGCAGATCGACATCGACGGGATCAGGGTGAGCCTGCGCGATCCCATCGAAGTCAACCTCGTGGGTGACAGCGCCGTCACGCTGTCCGCTGCCCAGGCGGCAGGTCCCGTGAAGCTCCATTACCAAGGCACATCATTCCCCCGATAATCGACATACGCGGCGCCCGGCCGCCCGCGCCGGTCGGCTATCGTATCGACGATACCGTGCACGCTGGTCTCCACATCGAGCGCCGCGTTCGGTCCACCCATGTCCGTTCGGACCCAGCCCGGTGCGACCGCCAGCACCGTGCGCCCGTCGCCCCGGCGTACCGCAAAGCTGCGCAGCATCGTGTTCAGCGCTGCCTTGCTGGCGCGATATATCTCCCAGCCTCCGCCTGTGTTGTTCGTGACGCTCCCCAACCCCGACGACATCGCAGCGATCACACCCTCCGCCGGAACCAGATCGGCGAATGCCTCGATGACCCGCAGCGGACTCAACGCATTGGTGGTCATCAGGCGTATGAATGCCTCCGTGGAACTAAGCGGCAGCGTCTCCCCAGCACCGTTCGATATTCCGGCGTTGACGAACAGCAAGTCGAGCCGTTCGCCGGCAAGCTGCGCGCGCAGTGCCGCAACCTGGTCGGGAATATTGATGTCGACCATCTCAACGCGAACCCGGTCCTCGGTCACGTCGGCGAGAGCATGGAGTCCAGTCCCCAGACTGACGCTCCGAACCGTTCCAATGACGCGCCATCCCCGACTGGCATACGCGCGGGCAAGGCCCAGCCCGAGCCCACGAGAGGCCCCGACGATCAGTGCGGTCTCGGTCCGATTGCTCATAACGCAAAATCCCGACATCAGACCGACAGCGTAGCCGAAAGCCGCGTTTTCAGCCACTGTGGACAAGATCGAACGGCGCTCGCATGCTTCTGGACGAACTTCGGATTGTGGCGCAACCCCGAAGGTGCGGGCGTTTATCTCAGGGCGGTTCACGCCGTCGATCGGGGGGAATCCGGGATCCAGAACCGCCCGCAAGCGCAAGCACGCGCCACTGCGTCGCGCGCAGCAGATGGAAGCCAAGACATGACCACGCCGGCACCGAATCCCGCGACCTTAACGGTCCTCGACAAGGTCGTCGCGGCACGCAAGCCGTGGGGCGGCAGGATCCGTAAGGGCGAGGTCCTCCGGATCACCGACCTTGAGGGACAGCAGGCCGTCGACTTTCTTTGCTACGACGCCGCCAACCCAAGCGAGCGTTACAGCGCAACCAACACGGTCAAGGTGCAAGGACGCATCTACGTCGAAAAGGGCACGGTGCTCTACTCCGACACCGGTCACGCGTTGATGACCGTTATCGAAGACACCGTGGGACGCCATGATACGATCTACGGCTGTTGCAGCAACGCAAACAACCTGCTGCGCTATGGGGTGCGCACGACCGAGAGCTGCTATTCAAACTTCGAGACGGTCCTGGCCACGTTCGGCCTCGACCGCTCGGCGATCGTGAGCAACATCAACTTCTTCATGTGCGTCCCGGTCGAGCCGGATGGGCGCGCCGGGGTTGCGACGGTTGAGCTGCAACCGGGCAGCTACGTCGAGCTTCGCGCCGAGCGCGACGTGATTGCCGTCCTGTCCAACTGCCCGCAGATGCATAATCCCTGCAATGGCTACAACCCGACCCCGATCAGAGTGTCCATTTTCCAGGCGCCCGGCAGCGAGGGCTGATGGCGCCGGACTGCATAACCGACCGTTAGCGCCTTAACCAGGAAGGGACCTTGGTAGATATGATGGACGCAACGAAGCGACACCTCCTGCAGCGGATAGAAGCCGACAAGGAGATCCTGATCGACTTTCTCCGCGCATTCATCCGCCGCAAATCGCCCAATCCGCCCGGGGATACGCGCGATGTGGCGGCATTTGTGCGCGGGTTCCTCGACGGCCACGCGCTCGACCATCGCGTCATCGCGCCGAACGAGGTCATGCCGAACATCGTCGCGAGCTTTGATGCCGCCACGCCCGGCAGGCATCTCGCACTGAACGGACACATGGATGTGTTTCCGGTGGGGGATGGCAGCGGCTGGAGCGTCGACCCCTGGGGCGGCGATCTGATCGACGGTAAAATTTTCGGTCGTGGCGCCTGCGACATGAAATGCGGCACCACGGCTTCGCTGTTCACGTTCCTGTATCTGCACGAACTGCGGCAGTCCCTGCATGGCAAGCTGACACTCAGCGTTGTCTCGGACGAGGAGACATTTGGGCCCTGGGGCGCACGCTACCTGGTCGAGCACCATCCGGAGATTCTCGGAGATTGCTGTCTGAACGGCGAACCGAGCAGCCGCCTCACGGTGCGCTTCGGCGAGAAGGGACCGCTTTGGTTACGTTTTCATGTTCGCACGCCGGGCGCGCACGGTGCCTATACCCACGCCAGCGCCAGCGCCATCGGCATCACCGCACAGGTCATCGGCGAACTGCGCCGGCTGGAGGATATCGAACCGCCGCGAATCAGCAATTTGTCGGCGGCGCTGGAGCAGGCCGCCGACGTGCTGGACCAGGCGTATGGCAAGGGTGCGTCTCGCATTGTGCAGCGCGTGACGGTGAACCCGGGTCTGATCCGGGGCGGCCTGAAGGTAAACATGGTAGCGGCGGACTGCACATTCGAGGTCGATATTCGGCTGCCGAACGGACTCGACGAAGTGTCGATCCTGCAGGAGGTCGATCGCATTGTCGCTGCCCATTCGGAAGTCAGCTACGAGAAGATCCTCTACAACCCGCCAAGCTGGTGCCCACCCGATACCGAAATGGCGGGTTACGTCCGCGCCAACGCGAAAGCGATCGCCGGGATCGATCCCGTGCCCGCCATCAGCCTCGGTGGCACCGACGCGAGGCTGTGGCGCTATGCGGAGATACCGGCGATTGTCTATGGACCGGCACCCACGGGGATGGGCAGTACCGATGAGCACGTCACCGTGGACGATTTCCTGCACGTGGTTCGCTGCCACGTGCTTTCGGCCTACGACTACATGGCGCGACCGAGACAGGCAGGCTAAGGGGAACTGCTTGTGTCGGCCGACGGCGCTGGACGGCGACCCCAAGCGGTGGCATCGAGTCCGTCCGGCGATAGAAGCGAGGGGATGACCTCCGTGCCTGGACCTACCACGATCGATTGCGACATCCATCCGTCGGTTCCCGGCGTGAAGACGCTGCTGCCCTACATGGAGGAGTTCTGGCAGGAGAGCTTCGTCGCGCGCGGCATCGACGGGCTGGACCTGCAAAGCTACCCACCCGGTGCGCCGATCACCGCGCGCGCTGACTGGCGGCCGGAAAAGGGCAAGGCGGGCACCAGCCTTTCTGCAATGCGCAGTCAGGCGCTAGATCCGTTCGATATCGGCCTGGCCATCTGCAACACGCTGTATGGCGGCCAGATCGCCGTCAGCGAAACGATGGGGGCGGCGATCTGCTCCGCGGTGAACGACTGGATCGCCGAGCACTGGCTGGACAAGGAGCCCCGCCTGCGCGCTTCCATCGTGGTGCCCGCGCAGGCGCCGCTGCTGGCCGCCGAGGAGATCGAACGCAAGGCCATCGACAAACGTTTCGTTCAGGTGCTGATGCCGGTCGCGTGTGAGATGATGCTGGGCCGCAGCTATTACTGGCCGATCTACGAAGCGGCGGCGCGACACGATCTGCCGATTGGCCTGCATGCCGGCAGCATGTATCGCTACGCGCCGACCTCCACCGGCTGGCCGAGCCATTTCCTGCACGATTATGTCGCGCACCAGCAAACGTTCGAGGATCAGCTTCTCAGCCTGGTGACCAACGGGATCTTCCTGAAGTTTCCGACGCTGCGCGTGGTGTTGATCGAATCCGGCGTGACGTGGCTGCCGGGGTTCCTGTGGCGCGCCATCAAGACCTGGCGCGGCGTTCGGGCGGAGGCGCCGTGGGTGAAGGAGTCGCCTGCCGAAACGATCCGGCGGCACGTGAGGCTGACCGCGCAGCCGATCGACGCGCCGCCCGATCCGAAGTCGCTCGATCGCGTCATCAACCAAATCGGCTCGGACGAAATGCTGCTGTTCGCCACCGACTATCCGCACTGGCAATTCGACGGGGACGCGGTGTTGCCGCCCGGTCTCAACCCGTCGTTGATTCGGAAGATGCGGCACGACAATCCGCTCGCTACCTATCCCCGTCTCAAGGAGGTCATTCCCGTTTCCAAGGCGACCATCCCCCCTGTCAAGGAGACCATCCAATGAGCGTGACCGCGGAACGTCTGGAGCGGTTGCCCGAGGCCGCGTCGCGGATCGGGATCATCGACTGCGACATCCATCCCTACATGAAGACGCCACGCGATCTCGATCCATACCTGTCGGCGCGCTGGCGGCAGTATCTGATGGAATATGACAAGTTCGTCTGCGGTCCTTATGCGGCGCGCGGTACCTATCCTCGATTTGCGCCCAACACCTGCCGTCGCGATTCGTGGCCGCCGGGCGGTGGGCTGCCTGGCTCCGACGTCGATTTCATTCGTGAGCAGCACCTGGATGCCAGCAACATCGCGTTCGGCGTGCTCGAACCGTTGCTGAATGCAAACATCGCCCGCAACCACGAAGCCGCTGCCGCCTTCTGCACCGCGATGAACGAGTGGCAGAAGCAGGCGTTCTACGTGCCGGAACCGCGGCTGCGCGCCTCGATCCTGGTGCCGCAGGATGATCCGGCGGAAGCGGTCAAGGAGATCGAGGCGCGTGCCGGGGATGCGGCGTTCGCACAGATCCAGCTCGGATCCAAAACGAGCGAGCCGCTGGGACGCAAGCGCTATTGGCCGATCTTCGCCGCCGCGCAGGCCAACAACCTGTCGATCGGGCTGCATATCGGCGGCACGCAGAACAGCGCGCCGTCGGCCGGCGGCTGGCCGCAGTTCTACATGGAGGACCACCACATGCTGGTCCACTCGATGCAGAACCAGGCGGCGAGCCTGATTTTGGAAGGTGTGTTCGAGGCGTTTCCCGGACTGAAGGTGGTGATGATCGAGGGTGGCTTCGCCTGGGTGCCGACGCTGGGCTGGCGGCTGGACAATCACTGGAAGAAGATGCGGACCGAACTGCCGCATCTGAAGCGCCCGCCATCGGAATATCTGCGCAGCAATCTGTGGGTCGCTACGCAACCGGTGGAGGAGCCGGAGAACCCCGAGGATCTGCGCCAGGTGTTCGAATGGATCGGCTGGGACCGTATCGTCTATTCCAGCGACTATCCGCATTGGGACTATGACGATCCGCACACCGCTTGGCGCATCAGGCTGTCGGAGCAGGAGGAGCGGATGATCCTGCGCGACAACGCGTTGGACGTGTACCATTTCCGCTGACCCGTTCCCCTGCTTGCGGAGAGACTGCCCCTGCTATCGGAGAGACTGAATGAGCCGTCACGTTGTGGCAACGACAAGCGAGATCCCACCGGGCGCGCGCAAGCGCGTTACGGTGCGGGGCCGCGTCATTGGGATCTTCAACATCAACGGCGAGTATTTCGGCCTGTTCGACCGTTGCCCGCATCAAGGTGGCAGCCTCTGCGGCGGGTTCATTACCGGTCTGGTCGAGTCTCCGGAACCCGGTGATTATATCTACACTCGCCGCGGCGAGATTTTGCGATGCCCCTGGCATGGTTGGGAATTCGACATCCGCACCGGCCATTCCGTTACGGACCCGGATGCGATCAGGGCGCGGAGCTATCCGGTGGAAGTCGCCCAGGGCGGCGAGGTCCTGGAACGCCATCTGGTGGCGGAGACGGTGCCAGTCAGCGTCGAAGAAAACTACGTTGTGGTGGACGTGTAGCGCACGGAACCAGCTGCCGGGAATTGCAGGGATTGTCGCAGGAACCACAATCTTGCTGCCTCCGACGCCCGACCATGACGGCAAGGCAACGTCGTCGCACCATACAGCGAATTGGCGCTGCCCTTCCATGGCACGTGCTGCCATGGTTTAAATTGGCCTTCGTGTGGCGCTGCGTTGCAGTGCGGATTTGCAAGGCTAGCGCGGGGCGGCGCGACGCCTCGGGCGTGAAACTTCCGGCTGCCACGCGATGGGCAGCCGAAATGGACGGAAACGGTGACCGACATCCAACCAGGCGCTATCGACTGCGATCTTCATCCGGCGGTGCCCAACCTCAAGGCGCTGCATCCTTACCTGTCCGACCATTGGCGCGACACGATCATCCAGCGTGGCCTGAGCGAGCTTGAATCGATCGCCTATCCGGCCAACTCGCCGCTGACCGCCCGTCCGGACTGGCGGCCGCAGGGACGCAAGCCGGCGTCGGATTTGGAGCTAGTGCGCAGTCAGGCGCTCGATCCGTTCAAGATCGGCATTGGTATCTGCAACTGCCTGTACGGCGTGCAGCTTCTGTTCAGCGAGGACCTCGGCGCTGGCTTTGCGCGCGCGGTGAACGACTGGATGGCCGCCGAATGGCTCGACAAGGAACCGCGGCTGCGTGCCTCCATCGTGGTGCCGGTGCAGAACCCCGAGATGGCGGTGGACGAGATCGAACGCGTCGCCCCGGACAAACGTTTCGTTCAGGTACTTATGCTGGTGATGGGCGACATGCCGCTGGGCAAGCGGCACTACTGGCCGATCTACGCCGCCGCCGAGCGCCACGGGCTGCCGATCGGCATCCACGCGGGCAGTTCGTACCGCCACCCGGTGACGCCGCTCGGCTGGCCGACCTACTACACCGAGGACTATGCGGCGCAGGCCACCGCGTTCCAGCAGGGCCTCTCCAGCCTGGTCTGCGAGGGCGTGTTCACCAAGTTTCCGTCGCTGAAGGTCGTGCTGCTCGAATCCGGCTTCACCTGGCTGCCGGCGCATCTGTGGCGGCTGACGAAGTTCTGGCGCGGGCTGCGTATGGAAATCCCCTGGGTGGATCGCGCACCGGCGGACATCGTGCGCTCCAACGTCCGCCTGACCATCCAACCCTGCGACGCGCCGCCCACCACCGAGATGTTCCAGCGCCTGCTCGATCACATGGGCTCCGACGAACTGCTGCTGTTCTCTACCGACTATCCGCATTGGCAGTTCGATGGCGACGCCGTCTTGCCGGAGGGCTTGTCACCGGCCTTGACGCGGAAGATCATGTTCGACAATCCGCGGGAGACGTACTCCCGCCTGACGGAGCCCGTCCCCCGCCTGTCGGAGACAGCCCAATGAACGTTCAGGTCTCGTCCGCGCCGACGATCCAGCCGGCCAATACATCGAAGCTGGCCATTGCCGATGGCGACATTCATCCGCAGCGCAACGGCGCGGCGGATTTGTTTCCGTTCCTGGAACAGCGCTGGAAGGAGCATCTGCAGACCTTTGGCAGCCGCCCGCGTCAGGCCTATCAGGCCGGCCCGGCCTACCCCAAGAGCCAGCCCAACGCGTCGCGCCGGGACGCCTGGCCGCCCGAGGGTGGCCGCCCCGGCAGCAGCCTGCCCTTCCTGCAAAAGCAGTTGCTGGACGAGAACAACATCCAGCTCGGCATCCTGAACGCAACCGGCGACAACGGGTCGAGCTTCCAAAATCGAGAATTTGGGGCAGCGATTTGCCATGCCACCAATCTGTGGCTGGAGGCGGAATGGTTGTCGAAGGAACCGCGCCTGCGGGGCTCGATCGTGGTGCCGTTCGAAGACACCGAGGCAGCCGTGCAGGAGATCGAGCGCTGGGCCGGCGATGAACGGTTCGCCCAGGTGCTGATGGTGACGCGGACCGCCGACCCGCCGGGCCAGAAGCGCTACTGGAAGATCTATGAGGCGGCGGCGGCGGCCAATTTGCCGGTCGGCGTGCACGCGTTTGGCTTCGGCGGCTATCCCGTCAGCGGCAGCGGTTGGCCGTCGTTTTATATTGAGGACATGGTCGGCCACGCGCAGTCGGCACAATCCTTCCTCACCAGCCTGGTGATCGAGGGCGTGTTCGAGCGCATTCCTAACTTCCGCCTGGTGCTGATCGAGTCCGGTTTCGCCTGGTTGCCATCGTTGGCGTGGCGGTTGGACAAGCTGTGGCGCCGGCTGAAGGTGGAGACGCCGCACCTGACGCGCGCACCGTCGGAATATATCCGCGAGCGCGTGTGGCTGACCACGCAGCCGATGGAAGAGCCGCAACCGCGGGAACACGTGCTGGACGCGATCGATTGGATTGGTTGGGATCGGCTACTGTTTGCCACCGACTATCCGCACTGGGACTTCGACAATCCAACCCAGGTGCTCCCGATGCCGTTGCCGGAACAGAAGCGACGCGATTTCTTCTTCAACAACGCGATGAAGCTGTATCAGCGGACCTGATCCTCGCCTGCGAAGCCGGGCACAGTGAGGATGACGCCCGGCTCCATTCCTTCAGACCGGAGCGGGCATCGTTTCTGGCGACCAGTAGTGGTGCGCGTATTGCAGCTTGCACAGATCACGCAGTTCGGTCTCCGGCAGGCCGGTGGCGAGGCGGTCCGGCGCCATGAAGGACAGGTCCATGGACGGGCGACCCTGCACGATCCATTCCGCCAGCAGCTCGCCCAACGCAGGCGCGGTCGACAGCCCGCCGACGCAGCAACCGCCGATCACATACAGGCCGTTGAGCCCCGGCGCGGGTCCCAGCACGTGCTCGCCATCGGCGGTCATTGTCGGCAGTCCGCCACGATGCTCCTGCAACGCCACGTCGCGGAATATCGGGAACTGTACCGCAACGTTCTCGGCCAGCCGGCGCAGCACGGAGAGATCCAGCTCAAGGTTCTCGATCCCGAAGTCCGCGGGCAGACTGCGCATGTCGTACTGCACCGGGTCGGGTTCATATCCGCCCAGCATCAGGCCGCCTTTCTCCGGGCGCACATAGACGTTCGCATCGATGATGCGGGTAATCGGCTGGTTCGTCCTGACCTCCGGCAGCGGCACGGTGATCATGAGCTGATGGCGCGTCGGCACCAGCTTCACGCTCGATCCGCCAAGCGAAGCCACGACGCGCAGCCAGGCGCCGGCCGCATCGACCACGACGCGCGCACGGATCTCGCCGCGGCTGGTGCGCACGCCGGAGACGGCGCCGCCCTCGGTAACGATCTCCTCCACCGGCGTGTTTGGCAGCAGGGTGCCGCCGAGCCGTCCGCACGCCCGCGCATAGCCTGCCGGAATCTGCACCGGCTCCAAATACACATCGGTGCGCATGTGCATCACCGCGAGAACGCCCTCGGTGCACAGGTACGGCATCAGGCGCCGCGCCTCCTCCGGCGAGATCATCGCGACATCCAGCCCGAGACCCTGGCCCCGGGCGACCTCCTCGTGAAGCTGCGCCTCGTGTTCGGGGCGGCGCGCGATCTTGAGGCTGCCCGGCTGAAAGAAGATCAGCTCTTCCCCAGTGTCCGCCTGGAAGGTTTCGATCTTCCTCACCGACCTGGCCGCGATGCGTGTCATTGCCTCGTGCGAACGAAGCTGGCCGCTGAGGCCGGCCGCCCGCGGCGAGGTCTGCGAGGCGAGCTCCGCCTTGTCGAGCAGTGCCACCGACAGCCCGGCCTTGGCAAGGTGGAAGGCCGTCGAGGCACCCAGCGCGCCGGCGCCGATCACCACGGCGTCCACCCGTTCCGGAACCGCATCCTGTGTCATGCTCTGCCTCCCTCCAACCGACCGCGCGCGAAGTAACGTTCCAGCTTGCGCACGCCTTGCATCATGGGCCACGCCATGACCAGGTACATTGCGCCGGCGAGAAGATAATACTCCATGGGCAAGTAGTACGTCCCCGCCAGATCGCGCGACCGCAGCATCAGTTCCGGCGCCGAGATCAGCGAGGCAATCGACGTATCCTTCAGCAGCGAGACAAGATAGTTGCCCATCGGCGGCAGCACGGCGGGCAGCGACTGCGGCAGGATGACATGTCGCATCACCTGCCGCCGGCGCAGCCCGATCATCTGTGCCGCCTCGCGCTGGCCGGCGTCGACGGCCTGGATGCCGGCGCGATAGACCTCGGCCAGATAGGCGGCGCCGTTCAGGCCGAGCGCCACCACCGCGGCGGGGAATGCCTGCAGCACGATGCCGAGCGGCACCAGGCCGAAGTAGATCAGGAACAGCAATGTCAGCGCCGGCGTGCCACGCACCAGTTCGATGTACGTAAAGGCGAGACGCCCCGCCACGCCGCCCGACATCCGCAGGATGGCGAGCAGCAGACCGAGGATCGCCGCAAAGATGAAGGCCAGGGCTGTCATCTTCAGCGTGCCCAGCGCCGCCACCAGCAGCTCGGGCATGCTGGCGATGAAGATGGCCCAGCTCATCGCCGCCCGCGCGCCACGCGCGCCTCCGCCCGGCGCGTCAGGTGGCCCAGCGGCAGGCTCATCGCGAGATAGATCACCGCCGTTACTGCGTAGATCTGCGTGCTGAGAAATGTCCGGTCGACCAGGTTCCGGGCACGGAACATAAGCTCGGGCGCAGCCACCGCGGAGGCCAGCGCGGTATCCTTCAGCAGCCCGATGGCAAAATTGCCCAGCGGCGGCAGCACGACGCGCATGGCCTGCGGCAGGATGATGATGCGCATCGCCCGGAGGCGCGTCATGCCCAGCATCTGCGCCGCTTCCAACTGCCCCTGATGGACCGACTCGATACCGGCGCGGAACACCTCGGTCAGGTAGGCGCCGCCGTTGATGCCGAACCCGACGATGGCGGAGGGTACCGGATCCAACCGGATGCCGATCTCGGTCAGGCCGAAATAGATGATGAAAAGCTGGGTCAGCACGGGAACCGCCCGGAACACATCGACATAGACCGCAATCACCGCACGCAGCAGGCGCGAGCGGAAGTTCTGCATGATTGCGCAACCGAGGCCGATCAGCACGGCCACGACGAAGCCGCCGGCGGTGACCTGCACGGTGGTGATGGCGCCGATCAGCAGGACCGGAAGCAGGCCCCACACCGTGAGCCAGGCATTCACGGCGCCGCCGCCTCCGGCCCCGACGTCTCGGGCGCCGCGTCGCTCATTGTTTGGCGATCCACCACGGCACGCAGGAAGGCCTGCGTGCGGGGATGCGACGGCGAGCGGAACAGCTCGTGCGGCGGACCCTCATCGACAATGCGGCCATGGTCCATGACGATGACGCGGTCGGCGACGTCCTCGGCGAACTGCATTTCGTGCGTAACGATCAGCATCGTCATCCCGTCCTGCGCCAGGGTCCGCATGACGCTCAGCACCTCGCCTATCAGCTCGGGATCGAGCGCCGAGGTCGCTTCGTCGAACAGCATCAGCCGCGGTTGCATCGCGAGCGACCGGGCAATGGCGACGCGCTGCTGCTGGCCGCCGGACAGACGCTCCGGATAGTCGGCCGCCTTGTGCGCGAGACCCACCTTGCGTAGCAGCTCCCGCGCCAGCGGCTCGGCCTCGGCGCGACTTTGTTTCAGCACCCGGGTCGGGCCGAGCATGACGTTTTCCAGCGCGGTCAGATGCGGAAACAGGTTGAAACGTTGGAACACCATGCCGATGCCGGTACGGATCTGCGCGATCTCGCGGTCCGACATCTCGCGCCATCTGCCGTTGACCAGCTTCTCGCCGATCCGCTGACCCGCGATCGCAACATGCCCGGCGGTCGGCCGTTCCAGATGGGCAACGCAACGCAGCAGGGTGGTCTTGCCGGAGCCGCTGGGGCCGATGATCGCCACCTTCTCGCCGGCGGTGACGGCGAGATCGACGTCGCTGAGGACGTACGTCTCGCCGAACCGCTTGGACAGTCCGCTGACCTGAACCAGGTAGGCTGGCGCGTCTGCGCCGTTGGCGTCCGACATCAATCAGGCAAACAGCGACGAGAAATCCTTTGTCGTGTGGGCGCCCGGCCCGATCACGTTGTCGGTGGCATCACGGTCAACGCCGACGCGGGGGTCCTTTTCCGGCGCGACCAGATAATCCGGGTTGCCGATGCCGTATTTCTGCATCAGCGCGGCGTTCTGCTTGGTCTTCCACATCCATTTCACGCCGGCATTCACGGCGTCGAACAGGTCATGGTTCTCCTGGTTCATTCCCGCCACGGTGTGTTGCTTGCTGGTGAGCTGCGGGTAGTCCGGATCCGCCACCAGCGCCACCTGCTTGAGGTTCCAGTTCGGGTTCTTCAGGATCATGTAGTCCACCAGCGGCCCGTCCAGCACACCGAAATCGAGCCGTCCCGCCACCACGTCCCGCACACAGCCATCGCTGTTGTCATAAAGCTTCACGTCCGATGTCCCCGGTATTTTCTTCATTTCGGGCACGATGGTGAAGCCGTTCACGGTGCCGATCGAGTGGCCTTTGATGTCGCTTATCGTGATGGCCTTGGTAAAGGGCTTATCCTGCTTCATGCAGACGAAGGCGCCAGCATAGTAGATCGCATCGGTGATCGCGAGCACGGCGGCGCGCGCCGGCGTCCAGCCCATGTTGCCGACCATGACGTCGGCACGCCCGCTTTTGACGGACTGCACCGTGGCGGACCACTCCATCTGCGCCGAGACGACGCCCAGCCCCAGCTTCTTGGCGATTGTTGCGATGATCTCGGCGTCCGAGCCGATCAGCTTGCCGTCTACCATGGCGATCATCGGCATCTCGTTGCTGTTCGCGATGGTCAGAACACCCGGCGTGACGGTCTTGAATGAAGGTGCCGCGCCAGCGCGCTGGCCCGATGCGGTGACAAGCGCAGCGCCTGCTCCCGCAATGAAACCCCGACGCCACAAATTCATCATCGATCTGTCCCCCGTGCTGGTGTCCGAACGTTGACCCGAATGGTATCACGATCACACCAGGAGGCAACTGCCCCCCCACGTCAAGGCCGTCCCCGGACTTGTCCCCGCGATCATCCCGGCCATCCCCGCCAGCACCGTATCGCGACGGATGGCCGGGATGATCCCCGGAACAAGTCCGGGCACGGCCATAACGAGAGGGAAACGGTGTCAAAGCGTCTCCACCGGGGTAGGACGGGGGATCTCATCGCCCGACAGCGTCTCGTGCGCCAGCAGCGCCTCGGCGCCGGTGTCCAGCGCGGCGCGGTTGCCACGCAGGATTTCCAGCGCCCGTTCCAGCGCCGTATCGAGATGGTTGCGCACCGCCACGTCAATCTCATGCGCGGTCTGCTCGCTGTAGCGCCGCCGCTGCCAGAACATGCCAGGCTGTTGCAGGAAATTTCCCTGCTCGGTGTCCCAGGCAACCGGACCAAGCCCGGGATCCATGCCGAACCGCAGCACCATGCCGCGCGCGATATCGGTCGCCTTGGCCAGATCGTCGGACGCGCCGGTGGAGACGTCGTCGCCCACGATCATCTCCGCCGCGCGCCCGCCCATCAGCACCGCCATCTTGTCCTCCAGCTCCTGCCGGCTCATCAGGAAGCGGTCATCGGTCGGGCGCTGCATCGTATAGCCCAGCGCGCCGATGCCACGCGGGATGATCGAGACCTTCTGCACCGGATCCGTCCCTGGAATGGCCAGTGCGACCAGCGCGTGGCCCATCTCGTGATACGCCACCGTGCGCCGCTCTTTCGGGATCAGGATGCGCGAGCGTTTCTCCAGTCCCGCAACGATGCGTTCCACCGCGCCGGTGAAATCCGCCATCGCGATCGAGTCCGCGTGGCGTCGCGTCGCCAGCAGCGCGGCCTCGTTGCCGAGATTGGCCAGGTCGGCGCCGCTGAAGCCCGGCGTCAACGCGGCGATGTCTTCCAGCTTCACGTCGTCGGCGAGCTTCAGCGGCTTCAGGTGGATGCGCAGGATATCCACGCGCCCCGACTTGTCCGGCCGATCCACCAGCACCTGGCGATCGAACCGCCCGGCGCGCAGCAACGCAGGATCAAGAATCTCCGGCCGGTTGGTGGCCGCCAGGATAACGATCGCCACCGAGCGATCGAACCCGTCCATTTCAGCCAGCAACTGGTTGAGCGTCTGCTCCTTCTCGTCCTGCCCACCCATCGGGCTGGCGCCGCGGGCACGGCCCAGCGCGTCGAGCTCGTCGATGAAGATGATGCAGGGCGAGGTTTTGCGCGCCTGCTCGAACAGGTCGCGCACGCGGGCGGCGCCGACGCCGACGAACATCTCGACGAACTCGGCGCCGTTGGTGGAGTAGAACGGCACGCCGGCCTCGCCGGCCACCGCGCGGGCCAGCAGCGTCTTGCCGGTGCCGGGCGGGCCGACCAGCAGGATGCCTCGCGGGATGTGCGCGCCGAGCCGGGTGTATTCGTCGGGCTTCTTCAGGAAATCGACGATCTCGTGCAGCTCGTCCTTCGCCTCGTCCACGCCGGCGACATCGGCGAAGCTGACTTTCACGTCGGTTTCGGCAACCAGCTTTGCGCGCGAGCGACCGACGGACAGCAACCCGCCGCCGAAGCCGCCGCCCATGCCGCCGCGCCCGCCCATGGCACGCGCGGCGAACAACCACACGCCGACGAACAGCAGCGGCGGCAACACCCAGGACAGCAACGTGCCGAGCGGGCCGGCACCGCCGACCGCGGAGAACTCAACCTTGTGCTTCGCCAGCGTCGTGGCGAGATCGGGTGGCACCTGCACGGTGGTGAAGTTGTCGTTGCCGTCGGGTAGCTTCTCCGACAGCGTGCCGCGGATGCTGTCGCCGGAGACGACCACCTTGGTCACCTTGCCGTCGTCCAGCAATTGCTGGAACTGGCTGTAGGGAATCGCCGAGGTGCCGGCACCCTGGCTGGTCAGCAGCGTGACCGCCGCGGCACCGATCAGTGCCAGCGTGATCAGCCAGAGCGGGAGCGGGTTCTGTGGTTGTGCTGCCGGCACGGCGCGTCCCCTTGTGAATTTGCATCGAGGATGAACGCAACGACCGCGCGAACGCAACCACGAGCCCGCGCTCGGTCGCAACCACAAGCCGATTGACCGGGGCCGATTGACAGGGCTTCGACCGCGCGACCAACGTCGCGCCATGCACAGCGCCGGGCTGATCGACCTGCAGGTGAACGGCTTTGCCGGCGTCGATTTCAACAGCGTGGCGTTGACCGCCGAGACGCTCGACCACGCGCTGGGGGCGATGCTGCGCACCGGCGTGACATCCTGCCTTCCCACCTTAATCACCGCGCGCGAGGCGGTGATTGCCGCGCGTTTCGCCGCATTGGATGCGGCGGTTGCGGGCTCGCGCCTGGGGCCGGTCATGGTGCCCGGCTACCACCTGGAGGGGCCGTTCCTGAACCCCGCGCCGGGTTATGCCGGGTGCCATCCGCCGACGGCGATGATCGAGGCCGATGTCGGGCTGCTGGAGCGGCTGGCCGCGCCGCTGCGCCGTCCCATCCTGCTGCTGACGTTGGCGCCCGAGCGCCCCGGGGCGGAGGCGCTGATCGACTGGGCGCGCGGGCGCGGTACGTTGGTGGCGATTGGGCATTCGGCTGCGCGCGCGGCGGAGGTGGCGCGGGCGGCGGAGCTGGGCGCGGTGCTGAGCACGCATCTCGGCAACGGGTTGCCACATCTCTTGCCGAAGTTCGACAACCCGTTGCTGGCGCAGCTTGCCGAGGACCGGCTGAGCGCGAGCTTCATCGCGGACGGTATCCACGTTCCGCCCTTCGCGCTGCGGGTGCTGCTGCGCGCGAAGGGCCTGGCGCGGACGATCCTGGTCACCGATGCGACGGCGGCCGCCGCGGCACCCGCCGGGCGCTACGAGCTTGCGGGAATCGCGATCGAGCGCACGGCCGACGGCGCGGTGCGCGAGCCGGGGGCACCGGTGCTGGCGGGCTCGTCGTTGGAACTGGACCAGGCGGTGCGCAACGTCGTGGCCTGGGGCATCGCGACGGCGCATGAGGCGATCGGGTTGGCGTCAGCGAATCCGGCGGCGCTGCTGGCGCCGGCGCTGGCGGCGCATCGGGTGCGGCTCGCCGACGGGGTCATCGAATGGTCGCCGGAGCTGCGGCCGGTCTCGGTGCAAGCGGATGACATCGTGTGGCGCGCGGCGGATGGCGAGGCGGCGGTGCGGTAGGAGGTGGGGACAACGTACAACCGATCCTGCTGTCATTCGGCGCGCCGGCTTGAAGCGCCATCCACGGGTCGGATAGCGCTACAAACTATCTGCCGGCCCCACGGCACCCATCGTTGGCCTTTTTGTCCTGATGCTCGCATCGGCTAACCGACCGGCATCGTGCCGCCGGTATGGGCAAAGGTCTTGTTGACGATCGTCCAGACGCCGTCGATGCGGTTCAGCGAAAGTAAGTCCACGAATGACACGGCGCCCCAGCAACCATCCTCGGCGACGATCGCCACCGCTGCATCCCCGAACTGTTGCACCGAGATCAAGCGGCCGCGGTAGCTGCCGTCGCTGTCGAGCGGATGCGCCGCGGAGAGTTCGAAAAACGGCTCCATCGCCATGTCGACGCGTTGGCCGCCGGCCTGGCCGAACATCCGCGCATCAGGGTGGAATGCCTGTCGCAACATTGCCGCGTCGCCGCGCGACGCGCCAACTGTATAGAGCTCTACAACCTTGGCGATCGCGTCATGGTCATCGATCAGTGTCGCCATTTGAGCCTCCTGAGTTCCGCAGGCACTCGTTACGCTACTCAACCCGTGCCACGAGCATCAGAACGGCACATTGAGATCGCTATCGCCAGTCGTCGATGATGTAGACGCCCGGCCGGCAGTACCCGGGATCGTTCCGCCGGTGCATGGTGACGCCTTGGATTTCGGTGCGAAAGCCGCGGGCGACCAGATGCTGATAGGCCTCGTGGCGTGCCAGGTTCGCGCCGGCCAGCAGGGTCGGCATGTCGACGGACACCGCGAGCGCCTCGCAGGCATCCAGCAACCGCAGATAGTCCTGTTCAGCGGACGGCGTGTCGCGAACCGCGCCGAACTTGACAAAGCACGCACCGGCACCGGCCTCGCTGCGCGGCCCATAGTGGCAGATCGCAAACGCCGCCAGGCCATCATCACCTTCGACCAGCACGGTATCGCCGAGATGCTGCGCCTGCACCGCGCTGATCTCGTCGGACAGGTCGAGACCCGGATAGAGCGTGTCGGTCACCTCCCGGCTGCCACGCAGTGCCGCGACCTTCTCTGCGTCGCTCAGCGCACTGTAGCGCGACCAGTGCGTGGGTGGTTGCGCATGGCGCGCCGGCGCCGACATGATCGCGGTCAGAAAGCGGGCATGGAATCCGAACTTCTGATACAGCGCGACGTGCTTGGGGCTGTGCGCGAAGGTGAACAGCCCGGCGTGCCTGGTCCCCCAGGCGTCGAACTGGTCCATCGTCGCGGCGAGCAACGCCTTGCCGATCCCATACTCCTGGAGATCCGCGCGCACGGTGATCGGCCCGAAGAAGCCGACGCTTCCCCATCTTGTCGCAAAATTGGAACCGACCAGCCGGCCATCGAGCGTGGCGCCGAGCGCGGCGACGTGCGGTGCGCGCCAGCGGCCATGGACGTAGTCCCGATCGCTCCAGAGCGTCTCCGGCTCGGGGACACCGAGAAACGTGCCAAACGCCAGGCGAAAGATACGCTCGGCCTCCGGCAGATCGTGCTCGGCAAGGGGACCTATCACGGGGCGGCGCGCCGGCGATACGGCGTCAGTGATATTCGCAGCGGTCGGCAAATCGTCCCCCCTGGTTCGACCGTGACCGCCGTCCTGGGTTGGCTGCCGGCCAACAACCGCTTTGTTGCGGATCTCGCTATCGTTTGGCCAGCATGGTGCCGATCGACGGCCCTGACTGCAAGTCGAGCATATTCGTGGCAATTGCACAACAGAAATCCGGTCCAGAAGTCGTGTCCGGGAGCACCACCGCGTCGGCCAGGCAGCGAGCGGTGCGGATCGGGCCTGGTGCGCCGATCCCGCATCCCATTGCAACAGGCGATGATCATGCAAGCGCCCCAGACATCCGGCGCCCCAGACATCCGGTGCCCCAGACATCCGGTGCCCAATTGTTCTGTGATAGAAACGCATGCGACTGACTCAGGCACAGCCGCAACGATGCCAGCAATTCTCATTTTGGCCCAT